>CAZFQC010000171.1:0-5510 GCA_964520795.1 uncultured Brevundimonas sp. | reverse complement strand
TACGATCTCAGCACCCCGGGCGGCCGGTTCAAGGCGCGGTGGGACTATGTCTGGAAGGACCACGCCTTCCTGCGCCGATGGTTCATGAACGGCCACTGGCTGGGGCCGGACCTGGTGCGGACCAACCAGCCGTCGCCGCGGCAGCTGGCCTACTGGAAGTCCAAGGGGATCAAGACGGTCATCAACCTGCGCGGGGCGCGGGACGAGGCCTATTATGCGCTGGAGAAGGAGGCCTGCGAACGGCTGGGCCTGACCCTGATCGATGCGCCGCTGGATTCCCGCGACCCGCCGCAGAAGGACCGGGTGCACCGGGCGCGCGAGCTGTTCCGGACGATCGACTATCCGGTGCTGATCCACTGCAAGTCGGGCGCTGACCGGGCCGGGATGATGGCGGTCTTCTATCGCCATTTCCATCTGGGCGAGCCGATGTCGGTGGCCATCGAACAGCTGTCCAAACGCTACCTGCACCATCGCGAGGGGCTGACGGGCGTGCTGGACTTCACGCTCGAGAAATACCTCAAAGAGGTCGAGCCGACGGGGGTCAGCTTCATCGACTGGATCGACAGCGACGCCTATGACCCGAAAGCGATCCGGGCCGAGTTCAAGGCCGGCTGGTGGGGCACCATACTGACCGAGAAGCTGTTGCGGCGGGAGTAGGCGTCAGCCCCAGGGGCCGCGGGGCTCGCCCTTTTCAGCCGGCGCTCCGGCATTGCCATTTTCCGCGGCGATCTCGGCGTCACGACGCGCCTTGCGCTCGGCGTTCCAGGTCCTGAGCCACTGGGACTCGCGATTGTTGCCGCGCCAGACGCCGATCCAGAGGACCAGCGCCAGCAGCAGCGAGACCAGGGAGGCGATCTCCTGTCCGTCGAAGGTTCGGCCGAAGAGGGTCAAGGGCGGGAATCCTGCAGGGGGAAGCGGCATCATAGGCCAGAAAGCACCCCGGGCCGAAACCCGGTTCCGGATTCAGTGGCTATGGGCGTCGCCGCGGGGGTCGATCATGCGGTGGGCGTGCAGGATGAAGAACCGCATGTGGGCGTTGTCGACTGTGGCCTGGGCGCGGGCCTTCCAGGCCTTGCGGGCCTCTTCGTAGTTGGGGAAGGCACCGACGAATTCGACCTTGGACAGGTCGCGGAACACCGGGGCGTCGAGGTGTCGCAGCTCGCCGCCGATGACGAGGTGCAACAGTTGGTCGGTTTCGGCGGTGTTGGGCATGGGAAAGTCCGGGGGGAGGAGGATTTGTTTGGGCGAAATCTGACCCCTGACGGACGGAGTCCATCAGGACCGATTTCGCCTAGCGGGGCGCCAGCGGAATAGGCGCTGTCCGCCGAACGATCAACGGGTGAAGCGCAGGCGCGCTGCAGACGAGGCTGTTCTGACGCGGATCGGCCTGGTTGAAGCGCCAGGCGTGGCCGTGGTGGTCGCTGACCCGGCCGCCGGCCTCCTCGACAATCAGGGCACCGGCGCAGACGTCCCAGTCCCATTTGGGCGACAGGTTGATGGCGGCATCGAAGGCCCCGGCGGCGACCAGGGCCATGCGGTAGGCGATGGCGTTGCGTTTCTCGAACCGCATGGCGGGCCAGGGTTCAATCCAGTGCGGGCCCTCGATCAGCCGGGCGTCGGCCAGAACGGAGGCGTCGTCGAGGTCAGTGGTGTCCGAGGCGCTGATCGGGCGGCCCTGCAGCAAGGCCCCGCCGCCCAGGGTGGCGGTGAAGGTCTCGCCGAGCGCCGGGGCGTGGATCACGGCGGCGACGGGGCGGCCGTCCTCGACGATGGCGATGGGAATGCACCACCACGGCTTGCCCTTCATATAGGCGACGGTGCCGTCGATCGGATCGACCACGAAGATGCGTTGATTGGCCAGGCGGTCGGCGTTGTCGGCGGTCTCTTCCGACAGCCAGCCGTGATCGGGCCGGGCCGACAGCAGGGTGTCCTTCAGCAGCTGGTCGACGGCCATGTCGGCCGAGGTCACCGGCGAGCCGCCGGACTTGGACCAGACCTTCAGCCCGGCATCGCGTTCGGCGAGCGCCAGCCGCCCGGCCGCCTCGGCAGCGACGCGGATCAGCTCCAGGTCTGCGGCCAGACCGGTCATTTGCCGGCGATGGCGACGCCGTCGAACATCAGCGACGGACTGTTGAAGCTGCTGCGGAACTCGAGGTCCGAGCCGCGCTCGAGCCGGGTCCAGAGCTCTGCGAGGTTGCCCGCGACGGTGACGCCGCTGACCGGCCAGACGATCTCGCCGTTCTCGAACCAGAAGCCCGAGACCCCGGCGGACCAGTCGCCGTTGTTGGCGTTCAGTGAGGGGCCGAACATGGAGGTGACCAGCAGGCCGGTCCCGGCGTCGGCCATCAGCCCGGCCGGATCGCGCTCGCCCGGTTCCAGATGCAGATTGTGGGTCGAGACGCCGGGCGGGCCGGCGAGGCCGCGCGAGGCGTGGCCCGTCGAGGCGAGACCCAGCTGGGCGGCGGCGGCGCTGTTCAGCAGCCAGGTGGTGAGGACGCCATCCTGCACGATCGACTGACGCGACACCGCCACCCCCTCGTCGTCGAACGGGGTGGAGCCAAGGCCGCGGATGCGGAACGGGTCGTCGATCAGGTCGACCCCGGCGGGCAGGATACGCTGGCCCAGCCGGTCCTTCAGGAAGGAGGTGCCGCGCGCGATCGACGGTCCGGAGATGGCACCGAGGAGGGGCGAGAGAACCTGGGTGGCAATGCGGTTCTCGAAGATCACCGGGGCGGTGGTCGAGTCGATCTTGCGGGCACCCGTGCGGGCTACGGCACGACGGCCGGCGTAGTCGCCGATCGCGGCGGCGGAGGGCAGATCGGACAGGTGACGCACGGCGCGATTCTCGCCGCCGCGTTCCATGGCACCGTCCTTTTCGGCGATGACGCCCACGCCCAGCGAGAAGGCCGAGCCGTGATAGGCCCCGTCGAAGCCGTGCGAGGTGACCAGCCGCCAGCGGCTGGACGAGGCCGAGGCGTGGCCCCCTTCGGATTTGGCGACGCCGGGCACGGACAGGGCGACGGCCTCGGTCTCGGCGGCCATGGCTTCGAGCTCGGCGGCGCTGCGCTCGCTCGGATCGAACAGGTCGAGGTCGGCGAAGGGGCCGCGGGCGAGGCGGTCCTGCGGGGCGAGGCCGGCATAGGGGTCTTCGGGCGCCAGCCGGGCCATGGCCACGGCGCGCTCGACCAGACGGGCGCGGGTGGCGACGGACAGGTCCGAGGCCGAGACGGTCGCCATGCGCCGACCGATGAAGACGCGCAGGCCGAGGTCGCGGCTCTCCTCGCGCTCGACCTCCTCAAGGGCACCGTTGCGGACCCCGACGGACAGGGCGGCGCGCTCGGCCGAGACGGCCTCGGCGGCGTCGGCCCCGGCCCTCAGGGCGGCGGCGACCAGATCGGGCAGGATGTCGGGGGAGGCGGCGGACTCGGTACGGTCAGGCATGCCCCGATATGGCCGGGCGGACGGTTCCGCGCAACGGCGCAGGTGTCAGATGCAGCCGAAGGCGCAGGCGATCAGGGCACCGGCACCGCCGATCAGGGCCAGTTGGGTCAGGATCATCCCCGCCATCCGCCCGAACGAAGGCTGTTTCGCCTGGCTGAGGCCCCAGGCATGGAGAATGCGGCCGAGCAGCATGGCCCCGCCCACGGCGTGGATCCAGACCGGCTGGAAGCCCGTCAGGGCCATCAGGATCAGGATGGCGAGACAGGGCGGGATGTATTCCGCGGCATTGCCGAAGGCCCGGCTGGCCGCCGTCAGCTCGGCGTTGCCGCCATCGCCGAAGGACACCTTCAGACGTTTGCGGGTGAAGATGGTCCTGAACGACAGGACCACCAGCAGCAGGATCGACAGGCCACTCCACAGCGCAGCGGCGTGCAGGGCCGTCATCGCTTCTAATGTCGCCATCAGTTCTCTCGCCCCACCGGATAGAGCCGGTAATGGTCATCATAGAACGGGGTTCGCTCATAGAACCACTGCAAACGCGCGTCGCCATCGGCGGCGAATGCCGGGTCGGCGGCCAGCCGGGCCTCGAACTCGGTCCTGAGTGCCGGGTCGGCGGCCATCATGGCCTCGGCCAGGGGGGCGATGGCGTAGCCCTCGATATATTCGACGCGGCTGAGCACCTCGGGGAACAGGCCCCAGGCGAAGAAGCTTTCGGAGGACTGCGGCTCCAGCAGCAGGACGACGATGTCGCCCAGCGGCTGATCCGTGGGCACGCGGACCGAGCCCGCGGGGAAGGTCCAGTCGCGGCGCTCGGGCGTGACGCCCGTGACGGTGACCCCGACGTGGCCCTCATTGGCGCGGGTGGCCAGCCGGGGCTCATTGAGGCGCAGCATGTCGACGGCGATGATGCGCGGGGACGGCAGGGTCTCCATGTGGATGCCGTGCAGGCGCAGGCGTTCGATGATGTCGGCGCGGTGGCCCGGCACCCAGTAGGCATTCGGTCGCTGAAGGGTCAGGGTCGGGCGCGAACCGTAGAAGGGCAGGGACCAGGGTTCCGGATCGGCCACGCCCAGCCAGCGGATCTCCTGACGGCCCGAGGCGGGGCTGTCGTACATTTCGTAGCGGATGCCCTTGAAGGTCCGGGTGTAGGCCGGGGTCGGGTCAGCGACGAAATTGGCCGGTATCCCGGCGGGGCGGAGCGCCATGTCGGCGGCGATGGCCGTGCGCAGGGCCGGGCCGTCGGCGGCGAGGCGGCCCATCGCGGCCTCCAGGAAGACATAGGTCCCCAGCACGCGCTGCTCGTAGGGTTTGAGGCTGTGGTTCTCGATCAGGATGGTCGGGACGTGGGCGGCCGAGCCCCAGCCGTTGGAGAAGCGCTCGCCCAGACCGCCATCGGACAGCCCGGCGCGCGGGTCGGCGTCGATGCCGAACACCAGCTCGCCGGGGATATGGCCCTCGGCTTCCAACGCGGCATTGACCGCGGGCTTGAAGGCCGTGTCCAGCCAGCGGGCGATGGCGGGCGAGCGCGAATAGACGCCGTTCTCGCCGTTGAAGCCGTAGGTGACGTCGTACTGGTAATCCATGCCGTCGGTGACGTGGATGTCGACGTAGAGGTCGGGTCGGTACTTCAGCACCAGGCCGCGCACCGCCCGCATCTCGGGCTGGTCCAGTTTCAGATAGTCGCGGTTGAGATTCTGGTTCGTCGCCGTATTGCGCCAGCCCTGGATACGCGGCCCGCGCTGGTTGGGGCGGGAGTAGGCCGAGGCGCGCTCGTGGCCGTCGACGGACAGGATGGGGATGAGGATCAGATTGACCCCGTCCAGCAGTCCGTCCTTGCCGTTGAAGGCGATGTCGCGGAGCAGCATCATGCCCGCATCCTTGCCATCGATCTCGCCCGGATGGATGCCGGCCTGGGCCAGCAGCACGGGCTTGGACGGGTCGAAGGCGGCACCGTCCTTCGAGGCGATGACGGCATAGATCGGCCGGCCCTCGGGCGAGACGCCGAACTGTTCGATTCGGATCAGGTCCGAGGCGGCGTCCAGCCGGTCGAACCAGGCGCGGGTGTCGGC
>CAZFQC010000170.1:0-5555 GCA_964520795.1 uncultured Brevundimonas sp. | reverse complement strand
GGCATGAAATAGTCGACCGGCGAATCGTAGTCATAGGTCGCCTCCGACACGATGACGCTCTCGCCGTTGGCGATCAGATCAGTCGGCAGGGTGATGGTGGAGTTGACCGCGCGGGCAGTCATGCCGTCGCCCCGGCTCCAGTCCACCCTGGCGACGCCGGAGGTGCGCGTCACGCTGCTGACCCGCTGCTGCAGGGCGCTGGTCGCGAACGGTTTCATGATCAGGCTGCCGATTTCGAAGATGTCATCGAGGTTGGCGGTCGCGACCTCCTCCTCCTGCGCCACAAGGTCGGCGACCATGGCGGAGACATGCCCCATCCGCTTCTGGGCCATGAAGCCCTGACAGAACTCGGCCATCCCGAAATAGAAGGCGATCAACACCGGTGCCAGCATGGCGAACTCGACGGCCGAAACGCCCCGTTCGTCGCGACCGAGCCGTGAGAATATGCCCCGCCGCATCATGCCGGCTCGTTCCGGAAGGCCGTGGTCGCCGTCAGCATGGCGGCCCCGTCATTCATGCGCGACAGGCCCTGGGCCAGGAAGGTGGTCAGCAGCGGTTGCCGGTACCAGACCCGCACCAGCACCAGGTCACCCGGAGCGCCGTTGCTGTAGGTCAGAACCCCGTTGTTGAACGTGCCTGTGGACATGGGGTCGGGCGGGGTGGTGGCGAATTGCGGAATGACACGGACGTCGACGGTGGCGCGACTGTCGCAGTCGGCGGAAAAAATGCTCATCCGGCTGCACAAGGAGGTCTTGAAGGTCCCGGCAGTCATCGACTGGGCGCTGGCCTGGCCGGTGCGCACCAGTCGACCGGTCTCGATGGTGGCATTCTCGAGTACGGAATCGGTCACGAAGACGATGCCGATCTCAAGAATGGCGAACATCATCAGCACGAAGGGCAGGGCCACCATGCCGAACTCGACGGCGGCCGAGCCGTCGGTGGAGCGCAGCAGGCCGCGCACCAGGGCCCGGCGGGCCGGCCGGCCTGAACGACGGTGAAGGCGAAGCGACACCGTTCGAATTCCCTAGGGGGTCGGGGCGCTGCCGCTGGTCCCGCGCAGCGAGGGCGAACAGGACGAGGCGCAGGCCATTTCCGTGGCCTGGCCGCCGCGCCAGACCCTCACCCGGCCCGCGCCGGCGCCGTCGGTCACGACGACCTGGCTCTGGAACACCGTGCGGCCGATGGCATCGACGGCGACGATCTCCGTGACGCCGTAGCCCTTGCCGGTGATGTAGAGGGTGTTCGAGTCCACTACCGTGACATCAGCGATCTCGGGATTGCCGACGATCACCGACCCGGCGGGCCCGCGCAACTGGACGCGCCGGGCCTGGTCGATCTCGACATTGAGGGTGCCGGACTGCGCCGTCCCGACAGCGGGCACCAGCAGCACGGCGGCCGCGGCCAGAGCGGCGATGAGGCGGGCAGGGGAGACAGGTCGGATCATGGCGTCGACTTCCATTGAACGTGGCGCGCGCGTGAGCGTCCCGGGACACTGCCCTGCAATCCTCAAGAAAGTCTGAAATCATGCAAGTGCGCGCGGGATCATAGTAAACGCGACGTCAATAAAGAAATCGCGCACGAATACCGTCATTTTACTCGCCTTTAATCCGCCGCTGACAGGATGGCCCTGCAAGAGGGGGTCAAGCGGGCAAAAGCCGATGACCCTGGTGGTGTCAACGATCGCTCGCTTAAACACAGAAGGAATTCAGTCATGAACAAGTTTGTCTCCAACTTCATGTCCGACGAGTCGGGTGCCACGGCCATCGAATACGGCCTGATCGCCGCGCTCATCGCCGTCGTCATCATCTCGGCCGTCACGGCCCTGGGTTCGACCATCAAGACCAAGTTCAACGCCGTCGTGACCGGCATGGGCGGCACCGCCGGCGCCTAAGCGTCGACGACAGTCCTGAAACTGGCGGAGGGCCGGAGCGGAAACGCTCCGGCCCTTTTCTTTGGACCGGAAACCGCGCCTCGAGATTTTTTAGAGTAAATATCCAAGTAACCACAACCGACCACGCGACTTTAACCGATATCGGCGAAAACAGTCCTGCGTTTGGGGGTCAAGCGGGCTACCGGCTCCCCCCCTTGTTTCAATAGCTCGCTTCGCTCCATCCAGAGGAAAATCCCATGACCAAGTTCGTTTCGAAGTTCATGTCCGACGAGTCGGGCGCCACCGCCATTGAGTACGGCCTGATCGCCGCCCTGATCGCCGTCGTCATCATCTCGGCCGTCACGGCCCTGGGCTCGACCATCAAGACCAAGTTCAACGCCGTCGTGACCGGCATGGGCGGCACCGCCGGCGCCTAAGCGTCGACGACAGTCCTGAAACTGGCGGAGGGCCGGAGTGGAAACGCTCCGGCCCTTCTGCTGTCCGGGACCTGCCAGACCGCTTTTATGGTCAAGCGTTCAGTAAGGACGATTGTACGCTCAAGCTTAACCGGGGCCATGCATGATGAAGATGTTCAAGGGGGTCAGACGGGTGACCGGCTCCCCCCGCCAGTCACCAGCAACCCCATCGGGAGGGATATTCCAATGACCAAGTTTGTTTCGAAGTTCATGTCCGACGAGTCGGGCGCCACGGCCATCGAGTACGGCCTGATCGCTGCGCTCATCGCCGTCGTCATCATCTCGGCCGTCACGGCCCTGGGTTCGACCATCAAGACCAAGTTCAACGACGTCGTGACCGGCATGGGCGGCACCGCCGGCGCCTAATCGCCCACGACAGTCCTGAAACCGACGGGAGGCCGGAGCGGAAACGCTCCGGCCTCTTTCGTTTGGGTCCTCATTCACCTGCATCGCCCCACGCCCGGCAACCCGGTTTTAACGGTCGATGGGCCACAAGAGGGAATGGACACCGTCACGCTCATCTTTCTCGGCGTCATGCCGGCGCTCGCCATCGTCGCGGGCCTCAAGGACCTGACGTCGATGAAGATCCCGAACTGGATCTCCGGACTTCTGGTTCTCGCCTTCTTTCCGGCCGCCCTGGCCGTGGGCCTCGACCCGATGACGGTCGCCGCCAATGTGGGCGTCGCGGCCCTCGCCCTTGTGGTCGGAGCCGGCATGTTCGCCCTGCGCTGGATCGGTGGCGGCGACGCCAAGCTGATGGCCGCCACCTGCCTTTGGCTGGGCCTTGCCGGCTCGGGCATGTTCCTGCTCTGGACCGGCGTGATGGGCGGGCTGTTCTGCCTCGTCCTGCTGTTCGCCCGGTTTCACTCGCGACCCTATCTGCTGGGCGCGCCTGGATGGGTGGTGCAGCTGATGGAGCCGCGCGGCGACATCCCCTATGGCGTCGCCATCGCGGCCGGTGCCCTGATGGCCTATCCGGCCTCGCCGCTGCTGGCCACCTTTATCGCAGGATAGCGAGGTTCGGCCGCCACTTAGGCCCGCGTTAACCCGCGCCCCGGCATGGTCGTCAGTGGCAGGGGGCCGAAGGACCGATTCAGGGGTCCGGCCCGGCCTGCTGGAGACCGTCGATGAAGCCCGCCCGTATCATCGTGATCTGCGTCGCCGCCGTGGCCGCCATCGGCCTGGCCCTGGTCGTGCGCGCCATGGGATCGCCTTCGAATTCGCCGACCGCCGTCGCCACCGCCGCCGCTGTTCCCGCGCGGCCCATGGCCAAGGTGCTGGTCGCCGCCAAGGACCTTCAACCCGGTCAGCGACTGACCGAAGCCGACCTGGCCTGGAAGGACTGGCCCGTCGACGAGGTCAATCCGGCCTTCATCACCGACGGTACGACCCCTCTTCCCGCGGCCGGAGCCGCCGAAGCCGCCGCGCCTGCCGCCGCGCGCCCCGAGGGCGCCGTGGCTACCGTCACCCGCGCCGCCAATGACCTCGCCACCGGCGGGGCCAAGGCCGACTATGTGGGCTCAGTGGTGCGGGAGCCGATCCTGGCGGGCGAGCCGATCGTCAGCCGCAAGATCGTGCGCGCCGGCGACAGCGGGTATATGGCCGCATATCTGGAGCCGGGCATGCGGGCCATGGCCATCCGGGTCACCGTCGAGACCGCCGCCGGCGGCTTTATCCTGCCCGGCGATCGCGTCGACGTGCTGCTGACCCGGGAAACCAACCTCAGCAATATGGGGGCCCAGGAAGGCGAGCGGTCCAAATTCGCATCCTCGACCGTGATGCAGAACATCAAGGTCCTCGCCATCGACCAGTCGACGCGGGCCGGAGACGACGAACAGGCCGTGGTCGGCGCGACCGCCACACTCGAGGTCGGTCCCCGCGACGCCGAAGCCCTCGCCCTGGCCAAGTCAGAGGGCGAGTTGAGCCTGGTCCTGCGCTCCTATGCCGACACCGGCGGACCCTCCGGCCGGGTCGCGCCCGTCGTTCGCCAATCCTCCGCTGTCCGCGTCTATCGCGGCGGCGCGCCCGAAGTGGTGGTGGTTCAATGAAGCGCCCGATCCTGCGCCTTGCCGCGGCCGCCCTCGCCGGCCTGACCTTCGCCGCCCTTGCGCCCGCCGGACCGATCGAGGCGCGCGCCCAGTCCCGTGCCGCCGTGCCCATGGGTGCCGGTGCCCAGCTGATCAATCTGCCGCGCGGATCGTCGATGGCCATCGACCTGCCGTCCGACGCCCGTGACGTCATTGTGCCCAATCCGATGGTAGCCGAGGCCATGCTGCATTCGCCGCGGCGCATCACCATCATCGGCCTCCAGCCGGGTGAGACCGACGCGGTGGTGCTCGACGCCTCGGGCCGCACCATCCTGTCGCTGCGGGTGCGGGTCGACGCCGGCGTTTCGGCGCTTCAGGACACGCTCAGCCGCGTCATGCCGGGCTCACAGGTACGCGCGGAGGCCGTCAACGACAGCATCATCCTGACCGGTGCCGTAAGCAGCCCTGGCGAAGCCGACCGCGCCTCACAGGTCGCGCGGGCTTTCGTCTCCGCCCCGGAGAAGGTCATCAACATGATGACCATCGCCGGCTCGGACCAGGTCATGGTCAGGGCCCGCGTCATCGAGGTCCAGCGCACCGCGATCAAACAGCTCGGCCTTGACGTCAACGGCGTTCTGAACAGCGTCGGCGATGGTCTGTCCTTCACCCAGGGCGCGACCTTCGGCGTCTCGGGCAGTCAGCTGGGCGGCGGCGTCCTCAACTATCTGGACCAGGCCGGCGACGGCAGCCGGCTGAGCACAAACATCCGCGCCTTCGAGCGGGCGGGTCTGGTCCGCATCCTGGCCGAGCCCAATGTGACCGCGGTCAACGGCGAAAACGCCGAGTTCCTGGCCGGCGGCGAATTCCCCGTGCCGAACGGCCGCAGCGTGGATGCCACCACCGGCCAGGTTACCATCGGAATTGAGTTCAAGCCCTACGGCGTCCGCCTCGGGTTCCGCCCGATTGTCCTGTCGGAAGGCCGCATCTCGCTGCAACTCTCGACCGAGGTGTCCGAATTGACCACGGCCGGCGCCTACACGCTCGGCGGCACCGCCGATGACGCCCTGGTCATCCCCGCCCTGAACGTGCGGCGCGCCTCCACCACCGTCGAACTGCCCTCGGGCGGATCGATGATGATCGCCGGCCTGCTGCGCGAGGACACCCGACAGAACATCGACCAGC
>CAZFQC010000169.1:0-5597 GCA_964520795.1 uncultured Brevundimonas sp. | reverse complement strand
CCAGATCGCGACGACGGCGGCGGCGGTGATCAATATCAGTCAGTGAGTGGGGGGGTGTCCCCCAAAGCCGGAACCCTTCATGCCCTTGGTAGAACTTTCGGCTGAAGACGCGATTGCCAACCGCAAGAGCAATCCGTTTGCGACCTGGGGAGACCGCACCGCGGCGAACCGCATCGAGCCGGTTGCCAAGCCGGCGTTTGACGTACCGTTCAGGCTGGAGCCGGGGGAGAGCATCTTCACCGTCGGATCCTGCTTTGCGCGAAACGTCGAAGCCGAGTTGCTCAAGCGCGGCTTCGTATTGCCGATGCGGGAGATATTCAAGAAGCCGGAGTTCCAGGGTGTGGAGGTCGGCGCGATCAACAATTTCGGGACGCCCTCAATCTACAATGAGTTCGCCTGGGCGCTTGGCGAGAGACCATTTCGTCCGGAGGACCACATTGTCGAGATACAGCCCGGGAAATTTGCGGATCTCCATCTGATACCCTCAATGCGGCCCGATGCTTGGGAAACGGTGATCTCCCGACGCAAGGCAATCACGCAGGCGTTTGAGTCCGTCAAACGTTGCCGCGTGCTCATCATGACCCTGGGCCTCGTTGAGGTCTGGTATGACAGCCAGACCGACTACTACCTCAATGTCGCCCCTCGCCCATCCCTGATCAGAAGCCAGCCGTCACGGTTTCGACTTCATGTTCTTTCCTTTGATGAGTGTTATAAATATCTGGAAGAAACTCTTCTTCTTGTAAAAAAGTTCGGACGAGAAGACTTCCGCGTCCTTATGACTGTTTCTCCTGTGCCGCTTATGGCAACACATCGCAATCAAGACGTGATGGTGGCGAATTCTTACTCAAAGTCGGTGCTTCGGTCAGTTGCTGAAACAATCGTCGAACGCCACGATTTCATAAGTTACTATCCCAGCTACGAGTCAGTGACCCTGAGTGATCGCCGGATCGCGTGGAAGGACGATTTCGTCCATGTCACCGAGGAAATCGTCGCTCTCAATGTGAGCAGAATGGTCGATGCGTTTGTCGGAACGCTCCACGATCCGGACGTTTCGAGAGATGAGATTGCGGCGGGTGGCATCGCCGTAGCCATCGAAAAGGCCCAGCTTGTCCGAAGGGGCTCCCAGGATGCGGCGATGCAGTTCTTCTCCGAGTTCGGGGAGTTTTCCTGCCGGTCCGTTGAGTTCGCTGTCGAGCATGCCGGATTTCTGACGGCGAACGGAGACATCGAGGGTGCGCTAAAGGTCCTCAAGCAAGCCCCACAGGTTCCCGTGTCTGAAAGAGCGGCGGTTCTGATTGCAGAAGCGCACATGTCCCTGGGCGATCCTCAGGAGGCTGTCATTACGCTCGATCCTGTCGCGGAGTCGGGCTCGCGCTCATACGCAGTCTGGAACACACTGCTTAAAGCAGCCATTTCGACAGACGACCTCGCCTTGATCAAAAGCGTTCTGGCGCGCTGGACGCGGCGCTCTCCGAACCGGGCCGCGCGTGCAAATACCCTCGTTGGTCGATCCCGCTATGAACGGGGCGATGTGGAGGGCGCGGTCAGCTATCTGAGAACGGCCCTAGCGCTGCAGTCCGATGACGGCCTGGCCCGGATTTATCTTGCGGAGGCGCTTCTTGCCGACGGACGCAGAGACGAGGCCCGGGGCCTTATCGAGAACCTCAGGCCAGCCACACCAACTGAAGTAAAGCTGCTTTCCAGGCTGTCCCTTCGGGTGGACTAACCGGGATACGCCCGAGCCCCGCCCGCCCCGCCATCCTTCCTAAGTATGACATTCCTCGATCCTGTTGCCCGCGCCTTTCTCACGAGAGACGCCGCGCACCTTAAACCGGTTCCCGTATGCCCATTGATGACCAGAACATTCTCGCTGAAAAGTTCAGCTTGATTGAGACCATACCCACCCTTGGACGGCACAAGGAACGCATATTCCTTCCCCTCGGGGAAATGATTGACGCTTATGTATCATCGCGCGACAAGATTAGCTCGGACACTCTGAGATTGTTTGATACGATAAAGACTAATTACTCAAGCGATACTTATACCGCGATCCAGCGCCAACACCTTTCCATTGAGTCGCTGCAAACACTTGCTCGCGCAAATATCATGTCTCCGGAGCATAAATACCTCGATCTGCCCTTCTGGCTCAACGGCAAGATTGGAGCGGCGCGCGCGATCGGCCTGTCCAGACGAAGCGGTCAACGCATATTGGACATCGGGAGCGGTCCTGGACATTTCGGCGTGGTGGCGCGCTTTTACGGCTGTGATTACGTCGGCCTTGAATGCAAATTGTCTGACGGGGTGGTTCCCGGGGTTCGCCACCTCTACAACGATCTCTGCGAGTATTTTAAGATCGAGAGAATCGAACAGAACATTACTGCACGAGTTCCCATCGTCGTGACTGGCCGGTTCGATGTCTTGACAGTGCTTATGGGCACCTTCAGTGCCTACCAGCACAATTCCAACACCACAACATTTGATTCTACATTCGCGTGGACGTGGATAGACTGGGCATTCTTCCTTGATGACGTAATCAGTAATGTCATGAAAGAGGGCGATTTTGAGATTTACATGCAGATCGGGCGGGAATTTTATTCGAACATATCTGCAGACATCAAGAAATACGCTTACTTTGTGGACGATGATCGTTGCGTGTTTCGCATCAACCAGAACGTTGATCGCGAACAGTTAAGGCGCGATTCCATGAGTGCTCAGCCGTAATTTGAATGATCCTGAATGACAGATCGGGGACCCGCGTAATATTCGCGACCTCAATCCTGTTCTCACGCGCCTGTTTGCGGCACGATATCGATCAGGACGAGATCGAGCAGTCGGCCAACCGCGCGATCAACGGCGAACGCGTCATGAACAAATCGGACTGAGGCGGCAGTTGTTCCGTTGTCGCCCCTTTGCCGAAGGACTGTTACCACCCCTTCCGCAAACGCCGCCGCCCCGGCGTCCCGGTGCACAAGCACCCCTGTCACCCCGTCCAGGATGGTCTCGGCCGCGCCCCCGACGTCGGCGGTGACGACCGGCACGCCGAAATGCTGGGCCTCGATATTGACGTTGGGCAGGCCCTCGCGCTCGGAGGTGAGCAGCAGAACGTCAAAGGCGCGGTACCAGTCGCCGACGTTCTGGACCGCCCCGGGCGTGTGCAGCCGGTCCTCGAACCCGTGGGCCCGGGCATAGGCGCGCACCGGCTCGCCGAACTCGGCCTCTCCGCCGGCGATGATGAAGCGGGCGTCCGGCAGGCGGGACAGGACCTCCCCGGCCGTCTCGATCCACAGCATCGGCCGCTTGACCGCCACCATGCGGAAGACGCCGCCGATCACGGGCGCGCCGTCGGGTATGCCGAGTTGCGCCCGCAGGGCCAGGTTCGGGCCCGAGGCCTCGCCCAGCTTGTCGAACTCGACCGCATTGTGGACCACATGGAACCGCGCCGGATCGGACAGGTCCAGCCAGTGCTGGTCGGAGGCGATGCCGGGGCCGGAGTTGTTGACCAGAAGGCAGGCGGTCTCCGTCAGCAGGCGGCGATACAGATGGCGCATCGGGCGCAGGATCTGCTCGGCCTGGAGAGGCGTGTGGGCCCAGGTGTTGCGGGCCAGCGACCCTCTGTGGATCAGGAACCGCGGCGTCCCCGCCAGGGCGCAGGCCAGGCCGACGATCGGCAGGTCCTGGCGGATGTGCACGGCCGCCGGGCAAAACCGGAGCAGTCGCTCCAGCACCCGGAGCAGTTCCTCCCGTTGGCCGGGCGGCAGGAGATCGATCGCGGCCGCCAGCCGCGGCCGATGAGCGATGGCCGGAACCAGGGCCTCAACCGGCCTTCGCTCGCGCCAGCCGTCGCCATAGACCTCAATCTCCGCGTCCACGGCCGACACGATCGGCAGAAAGAAGGCGTGGTCGCCCTCGATCGAGCGGATCAGCACGGTCTGCCGGCGAACCCGCGGTTCGTTGGCCATGGCGGCGATGATGTTGGCCGTCTGCCGCTCGCTGCCGCCATGGGCGAGCGTGCCTGTGACGGTCATCAGATGACCCGCCTGCGGGTCGTAGCCGATCGGTCCGTCGCGCCCGAGTTCCTCGAAAATCACATCGACCAGACACTCGGGATAGTGCCGGGCGTCTGGGCAGAGGGCGAGGACCGCCTTCATCTGACCCAGCGGGCCGGTATGATCGGCATGGCTGCGAAGCGAAGCCTGGTCAAAGGCCGCCCGGGCGGGTGCGAGATCATTGTACTGCAGGTGGAGTCCGCCGATCTCGGCGCGGAAGTCCAGGCCGGAGACCGGGCATTCGGCGCTGTCTGCCGCAGCCTGTTCCAGCTCCGCCAGCGCATCATGCCGACGCATCGCCGCGGCCAGCACCATGGCGCGGGCCCACCGGGCGAGGGGCACCGCGGCTCCCGATCGTTCCTGCAGCCATGGATCGGGCGGATTGGCCCAGACATGTGCCACCGATCCGCGCCGCAAGAGCAGACGGCCCGCCGTGATGATCTGGTCAGCGCGTCCGGCCGGAAGATCGGTAAAGGGCCAGTGGGCGTCGAAAAGGGTCAGTGTCCGCTCCAGCTGAGCCTCATGCCGGCCGACGGCGTACAGACCCCTAATGACGGCCAGCTGAAGGGCACCGGCCGCCGCCGGGTCGTCGACCATGGCCAGGACAGCTTCGGCCTCGGCCACCCTGCCGTCCTGCACCAGCTGGCGCGCCCACCGCTCGACGCCCCGGCTGCCAAGCTTGGCGGCGATCTCCCGGCTCAACCGAGCAGTGTCCCGAACCGTGGGCCCCGACAAAGCCTCTCGCCCGAGGGTCAGCCATGTGTCACGGTCGAGCCGGCGTGCCGGCAGATGGACATAGAAAGCGGCAGCATGATCAGCCAGCCCCTTCGTCCGCAGCGTTCTGGCGGCGGGCTCGATCAGGTGGAGGCGCGTCCCGAGCGCCCTTTCCAGCCCGATGAGCAAGGCGTCCAGCCGGCCTGTCCAGTCGGAATCACCGCCAAGCCCGATGGCATCGGCCAGATACTGCTCGAAGAGGGCGACTTCCTCGACCTGTCCCCGACGGGGCGCAATCGCCGGCAGGGCGTCGACCAGGGCCGCAAGATCTGCCGGTCCCGTCGACCGGGCCATGACCCATGCGCCGAAATCACCGGAACGGGTGGCCCTCGCCGACGCCCCGGGAGATCGCGCCACGCCCGGCTCTGCCGCCTTCTCAAAATGCTCCGGTTGAACGACGGCCTGTCCGGACGCGAGGCCGCCCGCTGCCTGTTGATTGATCCAGGACTGCAGGGCGGAAGCGGTCGAGTGCTCGCCGAATTTGCCGGATATCCGGCTCAGTTGAGAGAGCGTCCGCATGGCCTCCGGGAGGCCGGCGGGGTGGGTGGCCGCACACCGGAAGAGCCAGTCGGTCTCTCCCTCGGACCAAAAGGCCAGGCACCGCCGAGTCCAGTTGTCGTCGGTCGGAACGGCCCTCTTCAACAGGGTCAGATATCGCTCCAGCAGACCCCTTTTCCCGGTGCGGGCCAGGGCCCTGAAAAGCTGGCGATGTTCATTGGGCTTCAGTTCCGTCAGCCGCCGCAGACGCCTCAGGTGGCGGGTCGCGCCGGCATGGTC
>CAZFQC010000168.1:4110-5618 GCA_964520795.1 uncultured Brevundimonas sp. | reverse complement strand
CGCGAGATCGATACGGGAATGGAGGGCTTCCGGTTCTGGCCGGGAGCCCTTTCCGTGTCGGGACAGGGCGAGTTGCTGGGCGAGGTGCTGGCGGCCGTTGAACGGGCGCCCTTCTACCGGCCGGTGACGCCAGGCGGGCGGGCGTTTTCGGTGGAGATGACCAATCTCGGCCCGCTGGGCTGGGTCTCGGACCGGGCCGGCTACCGCTATCAGCCGACCCATCCGGAAACCGGCGCGGCCTGGCCACCGATGCCGGAGGTGTTGACGGCGCTCTGGAGCGACCTGACAGGCTGGCCCGGGCCGCCCGACGCCTGTCTGGTCAATCGCTATCGGGCGGGTGCGAAGATGGGAATCCATCAGGACCTCGACGAATTGGATCATGGCGCTCCCGTGCTTTCGATTTCGCTCGGCGATGTCGCGGTGTTCCGGATCGGTGCCGCGGGCGGCGGGCCGACGCGGACGGTGCGGCTGGCCTCGGGCGACGTCTGCGCCCTGACCGGCCCGGCGCGGCTGGCGCGGCACGGGATCGACCGGGTTATCGCCGGCTCCTCGACCCTGGTTCCCGGCGGCGGGCGGATCAATCTGACGCTGCGCAGGGCCCGTTAGCTTCACGGCAATCGTGAATGGACGGCGGGCGGGCGTGCGGCCAGTCTCCCCGTTTCGCATGACCGGAGCCGTTTGATGCCGAACCTGATCCGTCCCGAAGGACCCGAGCCCGACGATTTCCGCTTCAGCCGCCGCGCCCTGGCGACCGGGGTGGTCGGCGGTCTGGCCTTCGCCGGCTATGCGCCCTCGGCCCTGGCCCGGCAGGCGGCCCCGATCACCACGGACGGCGAGGGGCTGGTCCAGGAAAACATCACCGTTCCGGCTCCGGACGGCTTCGCCCTGCCGATCTTCGTCGCCCGCCCCGCCGGAGACGGTCCCTGGCCGGTGGTGGTGGTTGTTTCGGAGATTTTCGGCGTCCACGAATATATCCGCGACCTCTGCCGGCGCCTGGCGAAGGCCGGCTTTGCGGCGGTCGCCCCGTCCTTCTTCAACCGGGTCGAGGACCCGGCGTCCCTGTCGGACATGTCGCGCGTGCAGCAGATCGTCGGCGCGGCCAACTATGAGCAGGTCATGGGCGACGTCTCGGCGAGCCTCGACTGGGTCAGCCAGCAGCTGTGGGCCAATGGCGACAAGGTCGGCATCACCGGCTTCTGCTGGGGCGGCAAGGTGGTCTGGCAGGCCTGCGCCCGCTTCGCCGTTCTGGACGCGGGGGTCGCCTGGTACGGCCGCCTCGCGCCCGCACCGACCGCGACGCCGGAACAGGCCGCCGCCGGCCGGCCCTGGCCCGTCGATCTGGCCGGCGACCTGAAATGCCCGGTGCTGGGCCTGTACGGCGGTCAGGACCGCGGCATCCCCCTGCCCAGTGTCGAGGCCATGCGCGAGGCCCTGCAACGCGCCGGCCAGACCGCCAGCGGCATCCACGTCTATCCGGACTCCCCCCACGCCTTCCACGCCGACTATCG
>CAZFQC010000168.1:2335-4010 GCA_964520795.1 uncultured Brevundimonas sp. | reverse complement strand
CCTCCCCCATGGGGGAGGATTCAGGCCTTCTGGTCGAAATTCCCGCCGGTGGCCGCCGCCGCCGCATAGGCCGCATTGCCTGCCGCCGCGCCGGAGCCCCTGGCTGCGACCACGACCATGGCCGGGCGCACGGTGCGGCCGAACAGGGCGTAGCCGGCCTGCAGGGTCTGGATCACCTGTCCGCCCTGAACGCTGTCGGAGACCTGTTCCATCATCGCCTGATGCAGATGCGGATCGAAGGCCTCGCCCGGCTCGGGGGCGACGCGCTTCAGATTGTTGCTCTCGAACGCCTGCAGCAGCGATTTCTGGGTCAGTTCCAGCCCGGTGACCAGTCCGGCCTCGCCGGCGTCGGCGTCCTTCGGGGCGGCCATCAGGGCGCGCTCCAGATTGTCGGCCACGCCCAGCAGGTCGCGGGCGAAACGCTGGATGGCGTAGGCGCGGGCGTCGTTCGACTGCGTCTCGGCCCGCTTCTTCGTGTTCTCGGCCTCGGCGACGGCGCGCAGGGCGCGGTCCTTCCACTGGTCGCGCTCGGCGATCAGGGCGTCGATGGGCCCAAGGCCGTCGTCCAGACCGGCCTCGGCGTTCGCCTCGGCTTCCGCGATGTCGGCGGCCAGCTCTTCGGAATGGGGGAGGTCGTCGTGTGTGTCGCTCAAGTTTCCTGTCCGTCCAGCATTCGCCCCAGCACCCGGGCGGTATAGTCCACCAACGGTATGATGCGGGCATAGTTCAGTCGCGCGGGCCCGATCACGCCGATGGCGCCCAGAACCCGCTGGCGGCCCGTCATATAGGGCGCCGCAATCACGGCGGAACCCGAAAGCGAAAAGAGTCTCGTTTCCGCCCCGATGAAAATGCGCACCCCCTGCGCCGTCGACACCCCGTCCAGCAGGCCGATCAACTGTTCCTTCTGCTCCAGGTCGTCGAACAGGATGCGGACCTTCTCCAGATCCTCGGCCGTTTCGCGGTCGTGCAGCAGATTGGCCCGGCCGCGCACGATCAGCGACCGTTCGCGCTCGGCCCCGCCCGACCAGGCGGCCATGCCGTCCTCGACCAGACGGGCGGCGGCGGCGTCCAGTTCGCGCCGGGCGGCGTCCAGTTCGGTGCGCATCTCGGTGCGCGCCTCATGCAGGGGCCGGCCCTTGAGCCGGGCGTTGAGGAAGTTGGAGGCCTCGGTCAGGGTCGAGGGGGTCACCCCGGCCTTGAGCGGCATCAGCCGGTTCTCGACCGTGCCGTCGTCGCCGACCAGCACGGCCAGCGCCTGATCGTGGCCGAGGGCGACGAATTCGACGTGTTTGACCCCCGCCTCGCGCACCGGACTGGCCACGATGCTGGCCCCGCCGGCCAGACCGGACAGCAGGCTGGAGGCCTCATTCAGCGCCTCGTCGAAACTGCGGCCCCGCCCGGCGAGGCGCGCGTCGATCTCGCGGCGCTCCTCGGTGCCGACGTCGCCGATCTCCAGCAGGCCGTCGACGAACAGCCGCAGGCCGGCATGGGTGGGTATCCGCCCCGCCGAGGTGTGCGGTGAGCCCAGCAGACCCGCCATGGCGAGGTCCTGCATGGTGTTGCGGATCGAGGCGGGCGACAGGGCGATACCCGTCTGGGACAGGGTCCGCGAGCCGACGGGGTCTCCGGTCTCCAGATAGGTCTCGACAATCCGCCGGAAAATATCGCGCGCACG
>CAZFQC010000168.1:0-2235 GCA_964520795.1 uncultured Brevundimonas sp. | reverse complement strand
GGGGGCATACAGGCTCACGGTTTCAGGATAAGCAGCGCCGCCGCCCCGTCCAAGGAAATCCATCCATGACCACCGCCCGCCCGTCCGACCGCACCCCCGACCAGCTCCGCGTCGTGACGCTGGAGACCGGCGTCAACCGCTACGCCGAGGGCTCCTGCCTCGTTTCCTTCGGCCACACCAAGGTGCTGGTGACGGCCTCGGTCGAGGAAAAGGTGCCCGGCTGGATGCGCAACACCGGTCAGGGCTGGGTCACGGCCGAATACGGCATGCTGCCCCGCGCCACCCATACGCGCGGCCGCCGCGAGGCCGCCGCGGGCAAGCAGAGTGGCCGGACGCAGGAAATCCAGCGGCTGATCGGCCGCTCGCTGCGCGCCGTGGTCGATCTGAAGGCCCTGGGCGAGCGTCAGGTGTCGCTGGACTGCGACGTGATCCAGGCCGACGGCGGTACCCGCACGGCCGCCATCACCGGCGCCTGGGTCGCCATGGCCAGCGCCTTCGACTATCTGCGCGCCGAGGGTGTGCTGAAGACCGATCCTATCCTCGACCAGGTCGCGGCGGTGTCCTGCGGCGTCTGCAATGACCAGCCGGTGCTGGACCTCGACTATGAGGAGGATTCCAACGCCGAGGCCGATTCCAACTTCGTCCTGACCGGGGCCGGCGCGATCGTCGAGATCCAGGCCACGGGCGAGAAGCGCGGCTTCTCCCGCGCCGAGTTCGACCGGCTGTTCCAGCTGGCCGAGGGCGGCTGCGCCGAACTGTTCGCCCTGCAGCGCGCCGCCCTGGGCCGCTGAGCAGACGGCCGGCGCTTCCGCGCCGGCCCGAACCGTGCCTAAGGTGGGGTTTCCCGCGACCGATCGGAGTGCCTGATGCGCCGGACCGTACTCGCCCTGCTGGCCGTGACCGCCCTGGTCGCCGCCTGTCAGCAACCCGCCGAGGCTCCGGCGACCGAACCCGCCGCCGCGCCGGCCCCGGTAATGCCCGTCGACGCCCCGCCGCAGGAGGAGGTCGATCCCGCCGTGGCCCTGGAGCCTGTCGGCGCGCCGGTGTCCTGTCTGAACGACATCGGGGCCGAGGCGGCCCAACGGCTGGTCGATCGCTGCATCGCCGTCAGCCCGGCCACCCATCCGCCCTGCAACGTCGCCAATCCCTGCGAGATGATCCAGGGCGAGATCGACCGGTCCTGCGAAATGTACACGACCGGCGAGACCAAACCGGCCCAGTGCGAGGCCTGAGGCCGGGCCGCGGGGCCGTTTAACGGTTCCTGTACCTCCGGTCGGCCAGGATGCGGGCCATGACGCCCGATCCCGCGCCCCCCGACCTTCGCGCCCTCACCAGCCTGCGGTTCCTCGCGGCCTTCTGGGTGGTGCTCTATACGGCCTGGCCGCATCTCGACGTCGGCTTCACGCCGGTCGCCGTGACCAAGGGTTATCTGGGCGTCGAGACCTTCTTCATCCTGTCGGGATTCATTCTCAGCCACGTCTATCTCGAGGCGGCGGGCGAGAAGCGGTTCCGCTACGGCGGCTTCCTGTGGGCGCGGCTGGCGCGGGTCTATCCGCTGCACCTGGTCACCCTGTTCGGCATGATCGGGCTCGGCCTCGTCGCCGGCCTCGCCGGGCTGAGCATCGACGGCAGCCTGACCGACTGGCGGTCGCTTCCGGCCAATCTGACCCTGACCCACGCCTGGGGCCTGGCCCCCGGCTCGGCCTTCAACCATCCGTCCTGGTCGATCTCGGCGGAATGGGCGGCCTATCTGGGCTTCCCGGCCTTCGCCTTCCTCGCCTGGCGGCTGAGGAACCGGCCCGTGCTGGCGACGGCTCTGGCCGCGGCCTTCGCGCTTGGCCTCTATGCCGCCTTCGAACCCCTCGCCGGCTATTCCCTGACCGAGGCGACCTTCCGCTGGGGCGCGCTGCGGATCGTTCCCTGCTTCGCCCTCGGCTGCGCCCTCTATCTGGTCCATCGCCGCGGCGGCGTGCCCTTCGCCGGCCCGATCGCCCTGGTCAGCGGAATCGCCGTCCTGGCCAGCGCCTCGCTGGGCCTGTGGGACGCGCTCACCGTCATGGCCGCCGGCGGTCTGATCCTCGGCCTCGGCTCGCTGGACAACGCCCGCGCGGGCGTCCTCGGATCGAAGGTCGGCGTCTATCTCGGGGAGATCAGCTATTCGATCTATATGGTCTGCGCGCCCGTGCTGCTGCTGACCACCAATGTCGCCGCCCGCCTGACCGGGGCCGACGACAA
>CAZFQC010000167.1:0-5628 GCA_964520795.1 uncultured Brevundimonas sp. | reverse complement strand
ACGAGGAAGGTCACCGCCTCCTTGCCGTCAACGATGCGGTGATCGTAGCTCAGGGCCAGGTACATCATCGGCCGGATCAGCACCTCGCCGTTCACCGCCATCGGGCGCTGGACGATGTTGTGCATGCCGAGGATGCCCGACTGGGGCGCGTTCAGGATCGGCGTCGACATCAGCGAGCCATAGGTGCCGCCGTTGGTGATGGTGAAGGTGCCGCCCTGCAGCTGGTCGAGGGTCAGGGCGCCGTCGCGGGCGGCCTTGCCGAGGGCGGCGATGCCCTTCTCGATGCCGGCCAGCGACAGTTCGTCGGCGTCGCGCAGGACCGGCACGACCAGCCCCTTCTCGGTGCCGACGGCGACGCCGATGTCATAGTGGTTCTTGTAGATGATGTCCGTGCCGTCGATCTCGGCATTGACCGCCGGGATCTCCTTCAGGGCCGCGACGACGGCCTTGGTGAAGAAGGACATGAAGCCCAGCTTCACGCCGTGGCGCTTCTCGAACACGTCCTTGTACTGGCTGCGCAGGGCCATGACGTTGGTCATGTCCACCTCGTTGAAGGTGGTCAGCTGGGCGGCGGTGTTCTGCGATTCCTTGAGCCGGCGCGCGATGGTCTGGCGCAGCCGGGTCATCTTGACCCGTTCCTCGCGCGGCTGGTCGGCGCGCGGTGCGGCGGGGGCGGCGGCGGGGGTCGGGGCGGCGGCGGCGGGCGCAGCAGGGGCGGCAGAGATGGCGTTCACGGCGTCGGCCTTGGTGATGTTGCCCTTGGGGCCGGTGGCGGCGATGGCCCCGGGGTCGAGGTTGTTTTCGGTCACCACGCGCTGGACGGCGGGCGACAGGTGGGGGGCGTCGGACGCCGGAGCCGCGGCCGGCGCGGCGGGCGCGGCAGGCGCCGGGGCCGCAGCGGCGGCGTCGCCCGAGGCGGCGATGCTGCCGATCTGCTGGCCGGGCGTGACACTGGAGCCGGCCTCGGCGGCGATGGTCAGGACGCCGGCGACGGGCGCCGACACCTCGACCGCGACCTTGTCGGTCTCGATCTCGACCAGCATCTCGTCCTTGGCGACGGTGTCGCCGGACTTCTTCAGCCAGGTCCCCATCGTGCCCTCGGCGACGCTCTCGCCCATGGTCGGGGTCATGATGGGCACAACGCCGCCCGAAGCAGCGGCAGGGGCGGCGGGTGCCGGCTCGGCGGCCGGCGCGGCCTCGGCCTTCGGCGCCTCCGCCCTGGGTGCCACAGCGGCGGGGGCGGCAGCCGCACCCTCGCTGATCACGCCCAGCACGGCGCCGGGGGTCACGGTGGCGCCGTCGGCAGCCCGGATCTCGATCAGGACGCCGTCGGACGGCGCGACGACTTCCAGCGAGACCTTGTCCGTTTCCAGCTCAACCAGAACCTCGTCCTTCGTCACGGCGTCGCCGGCCTTCTTCGTCCACTTGCCGATCGTGGCTTCGGAGACGGATTCGCCGAGGGCGGGGGTCAGGATGTCGGCCATTGGAGGGGCTCTCTAACTTCTTGCTTTGGTCATCCCGGAAACCGCGCGGCGGTTGTCCGGGACGGGATGTCGATTCAGGCGAAGGCGTCGGTCAGGAAGGCGTCGAGTTCTTTCAGGTGCCGGCTCATCAGGCCCGCGGCGGTCGAGGCGGAAGCCGGGCGGCCGACGTAGCGGGCGCGTTTGGCCTTCACCGACAGCTTCTCCAGCGTCAGCTCCAGCCAGGGGTCGACGAAGGTCCAGCCGCCCATATTCTTGGGCTCTTCCTGGCACCAGACCAGTTCGGCATTGGGGAAGCGGCCCAGTTCGGTCAGCAGGGACTTCATCGGCCAGGGATAGAACTGTTCCAGCCGCATCAGATAGACGTCGTCGATCTGGTCGCGCTCGCGCCGCTCCAGCAGGTCGTAATAGACCTTGCCCGAGCAGAGGACGACGCGACGGATGTCCGCGTCCGGCTTGATCGTGATCCCGGCCACATCGGGGCGACGCTGGGCGTCGTCGTGCAACACGCGGTGGAAGGAGCTGCCCTCGGCCAGGTCGGCGATGCTGGAGACCGCCTTCTTGTGCCGCAGCAGGCTCTTGGGCGTCATGATGATCAGCGGCTTGCGGAACGGCCGGTGCATCTGGCGACGCAGGATGTGGAAATAGTTGGCCGGGGTCGAGCAGTTGGCGACCTGCATGTTGTCCTCGGCGCAGGCCTGCAGGAAGCGCTCGAGACGGGCCGAGGAATGCTCGGGTCCCTGCCCCTCGTAACCGTGCGGCAGCAGCATGGTCAGGCCGCACATGCGCAGCCACTTGCGCTCGCCCGAGCTGATGAACTGGTCGATCACCACCTGGGCACCGTTCACGAAATCGCCGAACTGGGCTTCCCACATCACCAGGGTATTGGGGTCGGTCAGGGCGTAGCCGTATTCGAAGCCCAGCACCGCCTCTTCCGACAGGGCCGAGTCGATCACCTCGAACTCGGCCTGGCCGTCGCGGATGTTGTTCAGCGGGACGTAGCGGGCCTCGGTCGTCTGGTCGACGATGCCCGAATGGCGCTGGGAGAAGGTGCCGCGCACCGAGTCCTGGCCCGACAGTCGGACCGGGAAGCCCTCGTCCAGCAGCGAGCCGAAGGCCAGGCTCTCGGCCGTGGCCCAGTCGATGTTCTCGCCGGTCGTGATCATTTCACGGCGGCCGTCGATGACCCGCTTCAGCGTCTTGTGGACGTCAACCGCATTGGGAATGGTCGTCAGCTTGTGGCCGAGGTCCACCAGTTTCGCAGCCGGCACCGAGGTCTCGCCGCGGCGCTCCTCGCCGTCCGGCTGGCCGATGCCCTGCCACTGGCCGTCCATCCAGTCGGCCTTGTGCGCCTCGAAGGTCTTGCCGGCCTCGAACTCGGCGTCGAGGAAGGCCTCGAACCGGGCCACTTCCGCATCGACGGCGGCCTGGTCGATCACGCCCTCGGCGATCAGACGCTCGGCATAGATCTCGCGCGTCGACTTCAGGGCGCGGATCTTCGAATACATCAGCGGCTGGGTGAAGGTCGGATCGTCGCCCTCGTTGTGGCCGAAGCGGCGGTAGCAGAACATGTCCACCACCACGTCCTTGTGGAATTTCTGGCGGAACTCGGTCGCCACCTTGGCGGCGAAGACCACGGCTTCCGGGTCGTCGCCGTTGACGTGGAAGATCGGCGCCTGGACCATCAGGGCCACGTCCGACGGATAGGGGCTGGACCGGCTGTTGCGGGGGCTGGTCGTGAAGCCGATCTGGTTGTTGACGACGAAATGCATCGTCCCGCCGGTGCGGTAGCCCTTCAGTCCCATCAGGGCGAAGCATTCGGCCACCACGCCCTGGCCGGCGAAGGCGGCGTCGCCGTGGATCAGCAGGGGCATGACCTTGGAGCGGTCCAGCGCCCAGGTCTCTTCGGGCTGGCCGGCGTTGGCGGCGCGGATGTCAAACGCCTGTTTCGCCCGCGCCTTGCCCAGCACCACCGGATTGACGATCTCGAGGTGCGACGGGTTGGCGGTCAGCGACAGGTGAACGTTGTTGCCATCGAACGACCGGTCCGACGAGGCGCCCATGTGATACTTGACGTCGCCCGAGCCCTCGATGTCCGAGGGCACGGTCGAGCCGCCCTGGAACTCGTGGAAGATGGCGCGATAGGGTTTGCCCATCACCGCCGCCAGGGTGTTCAACCGGCCGCGGTGGGCCATGCCCAGCACGATCTCATCGACGCCCAGGGCACCACCGCGCTTGATGATCTGCTCCAGCGCCGGGACCATGGCCTCGCCGCCGTCCAGTCCGAACCGCTTGGTGCCGGGGAAGCGTTTGTGCAGGAAGCGTTCGAAGCCCTCGGCCTCGATCAGCTTGTAGAGGATGGCCAGCTTGCCCTCGCGGGTGAAGCCGTTCCGGGCGAATTTGTCGGCACCCTCGAACCGCGCCTGCAGCCAGTTTTTCTCGTCCGGCTCGGCGATATGCATGAACTGGATGCCCAGCGTGCCGCAGTAGGTGCGCTTGAGCAGGGCCAGGACCTCGCGGATGGTGCCGGTCTGGAAGCCCAGCACGCCGTCGAGGAAGATCGGCCGGTCGAGGTCGGCCTCACTGAAGCCGTAGAATTCGGGGGTCAGTTCGGGGTTGCTGGTCGGCTGTTCAATGCCCAGCGGATCGAGGTTGGCCTGCAGGTGGCCGCGCACGCGGTAACTGCGGATCAGCATCAGCGCCCGGATCGAGTCATGGGCGGCGGTGCGCACGGCCTCGGCCAGGACAGCGGGGTCCGGGGCCGATGCGGCGGCGGGAGCAACGGCCGGGGCACCGGGCTTCTTCGGATCGGCCTTCGGGGCCGGCCAGCGGCCGTCGAACACGCCGGTGGCCTCGGTGGGCTCGGTCGTGACCGACCGCCCCCAGGAGCCGGCCGCGCCCGAAGCCTTCACACTCTCGGCATTGTCCCGCAGCTGGTCGAAGAAGGCGCGCCATTCACCCGAAACGGACGCCGGATCGGCCGCCCATTTCTCGTGCAAATCCTCGATGAACGAGGCGTTGGAGCCATACAGGAAGCTGGTCTCGGCAAAGACCTGATTCAGCCGACCGGCATCGTCCGCCATTGTTCTCGTCACGTCCCTTGGGCGGCGCGCGCACGCCTGCGTGCGACCAGCGCCGCTGATATAGGCGCTGTTTCCTTATGGGTCATGACCGAATGGGGGCGAAACGGTCGAAATTCCGCGGAATTCGAAGATTTTTGTCCCGCAAGCGGGACAAAAACTCAGCCCTTGAGCACGTCCACCAGCGTCGCACCGAGCCGCGCCGGCGAGGGCGAGACGCGGATGCCTGCGGCCTGCATGGCGGCGATCTTGGACTCCGCGTCGCCCTTGCCGCCCGAGACGACGGCCCCGGCATGGCCCATGGTCCGGCCCTTGGGCGCGGTGACGCCGGCGATGAAGCCGACCATCGGCTTGGACCGGCCCTTCCTGGCCTCGTCGATCAGGAACTGGGCGGCGTCCTCCTCGGCCCCGCCGCCGATCTCGCCGATCATGACGATCGACTTCGTCTCCGGGTCGGCCAGGAACAGCTCCAGCACGTCGATGAACTCGGTGCCCTTGACCGGGTCGCCGCCGATGCCGACGGCCGTGGTCTGGCCGAGGCCCTCGTTCGAGGTCTGGAACACCGCCTCATAGGTCAATGTGCCCGAGCGCGAGACGATGCCGACATTGCCCTTCTTGAAGATGGAGCCCGGCATGATGCCGATCTTGCACTCTTCCGGGGTCAGGACGCCGGGGCAGTTGGGGCCCAGCAGGCGGGAGTTCGAGCGGTCCAGCCGCGCCTTGACCCGCACCATGTCGAGCACCGGAATGCCCTCGGTGATGCAGGTGATGAACGGCACCTCGGCCTCGATGGCCTCGATGATGGCGTCCGCGGCGCCCGCCGGCGGGACATAGATCACCGAGGCGGTCGCGCCGGTGGCCTCTTTCGCTTCAGCGACCGAGGCGTAGATCGGCAGGGTCTCGCCGTCCGAGCCCGTCCAGTTCGTGCCGCCCTTGGCCGGGTGCACGCCGCCGACCATCCTGGTCCCGTAGTAGCGGAGCGCCTGTTCAGTGTGGAAGGTGCCGGTCTTGCCGGTCAGGCCCTGGACGATGACCTTGGTGTTCTTGTCGACGAGGATGGACATGGG
>CAZFQC010000166.1:0-5671 GCA_964520795.1 uncultured Brevundimonas sp. | reverse complement strand
CTTCTTCTCGGCTGCAGGGCGATCTTCGCGCGCCTTCCAGGCGGGCTTGTCGCCGGGTTCGTCGCGCTTGACCCAGGGCTTCCTGGCACCCTCGGGGCGATCCTCGCGCGGCTTCCAGGCCGGCTTGTCGCCGCCTTCCTCACGCGCCTTCCACGGCTTGCGCTCGGCACGGTCTCCGGTGGGGCGATCACCGGCGGGCTTCTTGTCCCAGCGGCTGACGGGCTTTTCGGACGGGCCCGGCTTGACGGCCGGATCGATCTTGACGCCGTCCTCCAGGCCCAGGGCGATGGCCGCCTCGAATTTGGCCTGCATTTCCCTGGTGATCTCGAACTTGGTCTCGCGTTCAAAGATCTTGATCGCGCCGATGTCGCGCTTGGTCACATGACCCAGCCGGCAGATGGTCGGCATCAGCCATTTCGGGTCGGCGTTCTTGTCGCGGCCGATGTTGATCCGGTACCAGACCATGTCGCCGCCGCGGGCGAAGTCCGTATAGGGAACGTCCGGCTGGCCCTTGTCGTTCTTGCCGGTCTCCTGCTGGCGCTTCATCCGGTCGTCGTCATAGACGTCCTCCGGCGCGGGCAGTTTCTGCTGATACAGGCGGATCAGGGCAGCGGCGATCTGCTCGGGCGTGCTCTTCTCCAGCAGTTGCTTGCCGAGGGCCAGAACGGCCTCGTCCTCGACGGGCGCGATCAGCACCGGGTCGGCCAGCATGCGGGCCTGGTCGTTGGCGAGGATCATCTCGGCCGAGGGCGGACCGCTCCATTCCGCCTTGATCGATGCCGACTGCAGCATCAGCTCGACCTTGCGACGACGGGTGTAGCTGACCAGCAGGACGGAGACGCCCTTCTTGCCGGCGCGGCCCGTACGGCCCGAGCGGTGCAGCAGGCCGGCCTTGTTGACCGGGATCTCGGCATGGATGACCAGACCCAGATCGGGCAGGTCGAGGCCGCGGGCGGCGACGTCGGTGGCGACGCAGACGCGGGCATGGCCGTCGCGCAGGGCCTGCAGGGCTTCCGAGCGCTGGCTCTGGGTCAGTTCGCCGGACAGGCCGACGACGGAGAAGCCACGCTCGCGCAGGGACGAGGTCAGGTGTTTCACCCGCTCGCGCGTATTGGCGAACACCAGGGCGCCGGGGGCCTCGAAATAGCGGAGCACGTTGACGACCGCGAGTTCGACCTCGTTCGGGGCGACGCGGATGGCCTTGTATTCGATGTCGGCATGCGAGGCGTTGCCTGCGACCGTGTCGATGCGGATGGCGTCGCGCTGATAGGTCCTGGCCAGTTGCACGATGTCGCGCGCCAGGGTGGCCGAGAACATCAGCGTGCGGCGCTCGGCCGGAGCGCCCTCGAGGATGAAGGTCAGGTCCTCATGGAAGCCCATGTCGAGCATTTCGTCGGCTTCATCGAGCACGACGGCCTGCAGCGTCGACAGGTCCAGCGAGCCGCGCTCGAGGTGGTCGCGCAGGCGCCCGGGCGTACCGACCACGATATGGCATCCCCGCTCAAGCGCCCTGCGCTCGACCTTGGGGTCCATGCCGCCGACGCAGGAGACGATGCGGGCGCCGGTCTGGGCATACAGCCATTGCAGTTCGTTGGAGACCTGCAAGGCCAGTTCCCGGGTGGGGGCGATGACCAGGGCCACCGGCGCGCCGAACTCGGCGAATTTCTCGGCCTCGCCCAGCAGGGTCGGGGCGAGGGCCAGGCCGAAGGCCACGGTCTTGCCCGAACCGGTCTGTGCCGAGACCAGCAGGTCGCGGCCCTGTTCGGCCTCCAGAACAGCGGATTGCACCGGCGTAGGCTCGGCATAGCCGCGTTCGGAAAGGGCGCGGTCGAGCGCGGGATGACTGGCGGGGAAGGGCATGGGGCGGTCCAATAGCACGATTCAGCGCGCGAACGGTCGGCGCGGAAGGCGGCGGACGGCGGCGTATGGGGGCAAATAACGGCGGAATGGTGAAAGCCGCCGAATTGAGGCTGCGCCCCATACAGGAGGTTCCACCGCTTTACCAATTGAAGCATCCGGGCGGGGGCCCAGGCCATGTTCGTCCTTCGTGCCGCCGGGCCCGGACGTCGTTTTTTTTGGCCCGGCTGTCCCGCCATTATCAATCTGGAAAACATCCTGCACCCATGAGGGGGCGTGGGGCGGGCCTGAAAGGCTGCTATGTCGGATCGCGCTGTTCGCAGCCTTGAATTTCTGGAGAGGTCGGCCTCGACAGCCCGGGTGCTGAACCTCTTCCAGATCTCGAAGGTTCATGGCCATACGCCTGCCTGGCGCGAGGAGCCGCTGTTCCAGAGCCCGGGCCTGAACCAGGCGCTGCTGATCAAGCACCGGCTACGTCGCAACGAGACGGACCAGTTCCGCGGCCAGCGCCGGGTCGCGACCAAGATTGTTGTGCCGATCGACGGACGCGAACTGAAGGCAGGCGGCCGCTTCGTCTTTGTTGGCCAGACCGACTACGCCCCCATTCTCAAGGAGGTGTTCGGGGTCACCCTGGATCATCCCGATTTCCGGACCCTGCAGCTCATCGACGAACTGCCTTCGCTGGATCCGTTTCTTTTGCGGGAGCAGCTGAACCGGGCCGGCATCGTGCCGGCACCCTGCTATTTCGCCATCAGCGAGGCGGACATGCAGAAGATGCTGAGTTTCGTCCAGAGCGAGATTGAACCCCTTGTCCAGCTCAGCCTCGGCGGGACGAAGGCCACCACCAGCGCCGTCGCCCGGATGGCCGCCAAGATTCTCTCCAACGCGCCAGGCGACCGGATGGTCGGCCTCGGCGAGGTTCTGAGGCTCAGTCCGGAACAGTATGAGGAGGGCATCTTCTGCTGGAAGGGCTTCCTCTATTTCAAGTGGACCCTGGGCAGCATGTCGGAGGATGTCGCAAGCGTGATGTCCAAGGTCGCCAGCATCAAGCCGGTCGGACCCATGGACAGCGACGCCCGGGAATATCTCGCCCGCGGGCGCGAGGTGGTACGCGAGCAGATCAAGCGGGCCCGCGCAGAAACCCGTCAGACGATGAAGGTCTATGACGAGGCCTATGCGGGTCTGACGCAGAACGGCGACCCACTGATCTTCCGGGACTTCCTGCTCAAGGCACCCGCGCTGTTCGCCCGCCTGGGTGAACAGCTTGGCGCCATCCAGCACGTGGTCAGCTTCTGGAATTTCCGCTTCCGACCGAAGTCCGCCGCTCCGAGCGCATCGGAACTGATCGACATCTTCATGGATTTCGAGACGAGCCTCAAAGGCCGGTCTGAATCGAACTGATTGCTGGCGGGCGAAACGGCGATGTCCGGGCGCGCCGAATGGTGGATGCGACAGGGATTGAACCTGTGACCCCCTCGGTGTGAACGAGGTGCTCTCCCGCTGAGCTACGCATCCGGCCGATTCAGGAGGCGGGGACATAGCCCGGTCATCCGGGGCTGGCAAGCCGTCAGATGGCGGCGGCGGGCTCCGTCTGCCCAGCCGCCCGCTGCAGGCCCTCGACCGCCGCTATCAGTTCGACGAAGCCGTCGATCGTCACATCGCCGCCCAGCACCTCGGGCGGGGCGTCATTGTAGCCGAAGCGGCAAACCACGCAGGGGACGCCGGCCGCCCGGGCGCTGCCGGTGTCGGTGGTGGCGTCGCCGACCATGACCGCCCGCGCGGGATCACCGCCGGCCAGCTGCACCGCCTCGCGCACATGGGCTCCGTCGGGCTTGCGGGCGCTGACCCGGTCGGGGCCGGCGATGACGACGAAATGGCGCGTCAGGTCGAGGGCGGCGATCAGGGCCTCGGCGAGGTCCGTGCGCTTGTTGGTGGCCACACACAGCAGGGCGCCGCGCGCCGCCAGATGGTCCAGGGTCTCGACCACGCCTTCGAAAGCCCGACTGTCGTCGGCGATATGGGTGACATAGTCGTCGATGAAATGATCAAACAGCTCTGGCTCGGCGGCCTCGTCCCAGACCGCGCCGGCCTCGGCGAAGCCATGGCGCAGCAGGGCCCGCGCGCCATGGCCGACCAGGTGGCGGGCCGAGGACAGGGGCACGGCCGGATAGCCGCGCGGGGCCAGCATGCGGTTCAGGGTGCCGATCAGATCCGGCGCGGAATCCACCAGGGTGCCGTCCAGGTCGAAGGCGATGGTCCAGCCTTCGAGGTCTCGCGCAATCATCGACATCTCCCGTCGGTCGCCGGGATGGGCTAGACCGCAGGCGACGACTAGCTGCCGGACCGATTCATGACCAGCACTCCCCATCCCAGGGCCGCCATCATTCTCGCCGCCGGCCAGGGCACGCGGATGAAATCGCCGCTCCCCAAGGTGCTGCACCCGGTCGGTGGGCGCGCCATGCTGGACCACGCCATCGACGCCGCCCAGGCCCTCGGCTGCGAGCGGATCGTGGTGGTGGTCGGAAATCACTCACCCGAAGTCCGGGCCCATGTGGTCAAGCGGCTGGGCGAGGCCGCGATCGCGGTGCAGGACCCGCCGCTGGGGACGGGCCATGCCGTCCTCGCGGCCCGCGCCGCCATGTCCGGTTTCGAGGGCCAGGTCGTTGTCACCTATGGCGACGTCCCGCTGCTCAAGGCGCGCGACATCGAGGCGGCGTTCGACAGCCGGGACGGCGTCACCGTCGTCGGCTTCGAGGCCCGCGACCCGACCGGCTACGGCCGTCTGCTGGTCGATGCCGACGGCGGGCTGGAGGCCATCGTCGAACACAAGGAGGCCTCGCCCGACCAGCTGAAGGTCACGCTCTGCAACTCCGGCGTCATGGCCGCGCCTTCGGCCCTGTTGTTCGAACTGCTGGCGATGGTGCGCAACGACAACGCCAAGGGCGAATACTATCTGACCGACGTGGTCGAGCTGGCCCGCGGCCGCGGTGCCCCGACCCGGACGGTGATGGCCGGCGAGGACGCGGTCATGGGCGTCAACGCCCAGGCCGAGCTGGCCGTGGCCGAGGCCCTGTTCCAGACCGTCCAGCGCGAGACCTTCCTCGCCGCGGGCGTGACCATGCCGGCGCCGGAGACGGTGCATTTCTCGTTCGACACCGAGATCGGCGGCGGGACGACGATCGAGCCCTATGTTGTGTTCGGCCCCGGTGCGAGGATCGCCAGCGGGGCCCGTATCCGCAGCTTCAGCCATATCGAGGGGGCGACCGTCGCCGCCGGCGCCGAGGTCGGCCCCTATGCCCGGCTGCGTCCCGGCGCGGACCTCGGCGAGGGGGTCAAGGTCGGGAATTTCGTCGAGGTGAAGAACGTCCGCATGGACGCGGGCGCCAAGGCCAACCACCTGGCCTATCTGGGCGACGGCGTGGTGGGGGCGAAGGCCAATATCGGCGCGGGCACGATCTTCTGCAATTACGACGGCTTCTTCAAATATCGCACGACGGTGGGTGAGGGAGCCTTCGTCGGTTCGAACAGTTCGCTGGTGGCACCGGTGACCATCGGCGCGGGAGCCATGGTGGGGTCGGGGTCGGTGATCACCGTCGATGTGGCGCCGGGTGATCTCGCCCTGGCACGGGGGACGCAGGTGACCAAGCCGGGCTGGGCCACGCGGTTCATGACGACGATGCGGGCGAAGAAGGCGGCGAAAGCGAAATGAGCGCGGACGACCAGAAACGACTGGCCGGCGAAGCCGCCGCCCTCCGCGTCGAGGCGGGCATGGTGGTCGGCCTCGGCACCGGCTCCACCGCGGCCTGGTTCGTCA
>CAZFQC010000165.1:2975-5693 GCA_964520795.1 uncultured Brevundimonas sp. | reverse complement strand
GGCCGCTGGTGGTGGATGACTGGGCCAAGTCGGTCAGTCCGTATCCGTTCGCGGGGGGATGAAGAACGATGGTGCCTACCTGACCGGGTCGTCTGTCTCGTCCAGCACATGCGGGAAATATTTCCGGTCCCAGTCATCGGGTCTGAACAGGACCTTCCCCCACTCAATCACCTCGTCGCCCTTCTCGTAGGGGCGATTCCGGGCCGGTAGCTCGGGTCCCATGTCCTCCGGCATGATGTGGAAGTGGTCGCTCTGCTCGCTCAGCCCCTGAAGCTGGCTAACGAGAAGATCGCGGCCAGCCGGGTTCATCCAAATCTGCAGGAAGCCGTCCTCGCCTCGACTAAAGGTGATGCGCGGAAGGCTGCTCATTGAACGACTCGATCGTCTGTAGGCTCACGGTCGGAAGCCTACTCCAGAAGCACACGCCCGTCCTCACGCCTCACCACCAAGCTCGCCCGCTCCAGCAGGCCCGCGACCAGTTCCGCCGCCTCCGGAGAGCCCTCGTCCAGCAGTGTCTCCACATCCCGCCGCAGCGACGGATCGCCCGACACTGTGTCCAGCGCGTCCAGCCATTCGTCGCGCGTCAGCACCCCGTCCGCCCGGCTGGCGTCGATCAGGGGCCGCAGGAAGTCGAACCAGTCGCCGCCGGTCGCCCGCCGCTGCGCACCCTCGGCCGCCATCGCGAACACCGCCCCGCAGGCATACAGGGCGCGATGCTCGCCGCGCCCGGCGGCCTCGGCCACCGGCGCGTCGGCCAGGCGGATGCAGTCGTCGACCTCCTTCTGCAGTTCCGCCCGCGCGTCATAGGCCGGATCGATGGCCTTCAGGGCCCGGACGGCCATCAGATCGGCCCCGCCCTCGGTGATCCAGGCGTCGCGGGCGCGTTCGTAACGGACGGTCTGGCCCAGCCAGAAATGTGCGCTCTCATGGCCGATGAACCAGCGCGAGGCGGACAGCACGGCCGCGCTGGGCTCGACCACGCCGACGCCCTCGAACCGCATCACGATCAGGCCCGGCATGACGCTGCCGCCCATGGAGCGCAGCGCGGGGGTCGGACCGGCCCAGCTGAGCATGATGGTCGGCCGGTCGGTCTGGCCGGCACCCAGCCGTGCCGCGTAGACGTCGGCCACGCGCGGGGCGAAATCCCGGAGCACGCCGCCGATCCACCCCGGAAGCTGAGGATCCGCCACGGTAACCAGCCGCTCGCTCTCGACCATGTCGGCCCGGCCGAACAGCACATAGGTTTGCGCATCCGCAGCCACGGCCTCGGCCAGCCGCTCGCCCCTGAACAGCACCGGTCCGGCCCGGTCGCGCCAGGTCACCAGCGCCGGGCCGGCGCGCAGCGGATAGCCGTTCAGATCGACCGGCACGGCCGCCGCCTCGGCCACAGACTCGAGCGGAAAGACATCGAACTGGCCGCTGGGCAGGGCGACCGACCCGTCGGTGAAGGCCAGGACGCCATAGTCGGCCTCGAGGTTCTCCGACTTCGGCGTGAAGGCGATCCGGACCCGCCGCGGCACGACCCCGCCGTCGGCGGCGCGCAGGATGTCGTAGTTGCCCGCCCGCTCCAGCGCCACGCCGGGCGTAAGGACCCGCCACTGCTCCAGCCGCCATGGCCGTCGGGCTTCCAGGATCAGGGCCGAGCGGAAGAAGGCCCAGACCGGGGCGTCGCGGTCGAGTTCATACTCGGCCGTCCAGACGTCGCCGTCGCGGGTGACCGTCACGGCGGGTCGGCTGGACCCGTCCTGCGCGGCAGGCGCGCTGGCCGTCGAAGGGGTCGGGACGCCCGAAGCCAAAACAACAGCGGCCAGCGCCGCGAGCCATACCGGACGCATTCGCCCCTCCCCGTCTGAGGCTCCGGCGTAGCGCGGGTCGGTGGCGGAGGTCAGCTTAAGCTTTGGTCAGGCTTGGGTCTGATCGAGGGCGCCTTGCGCGGCGGCCCGGCGAACAGTCAGGGGACTGTCCACCTGCGAAATGCGCACCGCTACCCATGGTTGGTAGATCGAGTACAACACATCTGCTAGTATCAGCCCATGGATCGCCTTCCCGTAACAGTCCATCTGGATGCCGCGACCCGGGCGCGCGCCGATGCCGAGGCCGCCGCCCTCAACCTGACCGTCGAGGAGTATCTGATCGGGATCGTCACCGCGGCCCTGTCCCCGACCGGGGTCGCCGAAGACGCCTCCCCGTTCGAGGTTGCCGACCAGCGAACCGAAGCGGCGAAGCTCTACCAGCGCGAACAGGCGCGGATCGCTCTGGCGGAATTCGATCGCACAGGTGTGTCGATCCCGCTGGAGGACGCGCTGGTGACATTCGACGCCGCGTTGGAGGCAGGGCTGGCGCGGAAGCGGTGATCTACCGCGTTGCGCTGACAGCCGAGGCTGAGCGCGACCTTGTGCGGCTTGCCGAATTCCTGGCCCGGCGCAACGAAAACGCCGCCCGAGGCGCCGGCGCTACGATCAAGACAGCGCTTCGATCACTGGCCCACATGCCCGCCCGAACGCGCCGCATCTCTGAAGATCTGCACGAGTTCGATATTCGCTTCGGCAAGAGCGGCTACGTCGTTCAGTTTCGCGTGGCCGACGGTGCTGTCATCATCGCCCGCATCTATCACATGCGTGAGGATCGCCGGGGATCGAACGACTGATCAGGGCGTCGGGTCCAGGGCGCGGGTCGCCGCCTCCAGGGCCTCACGCATCATCGCCTTCAGCCGCTCCG
>CAZFQC010000165.1:0-2875 GCA_964520795.1 uncultured Brevundimonas sp. | reverse complement strand
AGGGCGCGGGTCGCCGCCTCCAGGGCCTCACGCATCATCGCCTTCAGCCGCTCCGGGCTCACGATCTTCACCTGGTCTCCCCAGCTGAACAGGTGCCAGGCCAGTTCACGCATACCGCTGGCCCGGAAGCGCACCTCGACGCCGCCGTCCGGCCGGTCCTCGACCGACTGGGTCGGGTGCCAGCGCCAGGCCCGGGCCTCGGCCGCGCCGCCGGGCGTGACCCGCAGCACCACATCCTCGATCTCGTCCTGATAGATGCCGAACGACTGGCTGGCGAAGGCCTGCAGGTCGAAATCGGCCGGCGGGGCGGCCACCCCGTCCTCGGCCCGGACCGCGCTCATCCGGTCGAGGCGGAAGGTCTGGATGCGGCCGCTCTCGCGGTCGGCGGCGACCAGATAGTTGGCGCGGCCGAACATCACCCCGCACGGTGCCACGCTGCGCCGCCGCGCCTCCGCGCCCGGGCGGCTGTAGATGAAACCCAGCGGCTGTCCCGCGAGGATGGCCTGCCGGATCTCCGCCAGCACGGTCTCATCCGCCGACGGTCGGGGACCCGCCTGGACGGCGATGGTCTCGGCCCGCACCAGCGCCTCGAGGTCCGGTGCCAGCCGGTTCAGGGTGGTCGACCGCATGGCCGACTTCAGCTTTCGCTCCAGGCCCTCCAGCGCGGCCGCCCGGCCGGGCTCGCCCACCGCCCGCAGCCCCTGTGCCGCCTTGCTGAGCTCGACCAGTTCGGTCGTCGTCGGGGCCTGTTCAAAGGCCGACAGACCGCCGCGGATGCGCCAGCGCTTGGTGGGCGGGTCCGACACCTCCTCGGCGGCGGGATAGAGGGCCAGCACCGCGTCCCGCATCCGCTCGGCGGTGCGACGTCCGACGCCGCTCTCGCGCGCCATCTCGTCGAGCGTCAGACCCTCGGCGCTGGCGGCCATCCGCCGCGCCAGTTCGATCACCACGGCCGCCTTGTCCTGTCTCATGCCGTGACGATGGCATACGACCGTTTTTGACGCAACGCTGCTCCATGGTCGGTTTCAACAGAGACCCACTTCCCGGAGACACCCCATGGCCCGCTCGTTCGCTCCCCACGCCGCCGTCGCCGCCAGCCGCTATCTGATCGTGCCCTGCGAGGCCGACGGCTGCGGTGATCTGGCCGTGATCTGGGACCGGCTGGAGGAACAGGTGATCGACGTCATCGACGCCCGCCTGTCGGCCCGCTACGCCGACGAGGACGCCCTGTGGGACGAAGCCCGTCCGGCCTTCGACCCGGCCGAGGATTTCCGCATGGCCGCGTAGGATGGGCCTCGCCCTGTGGGCGGTCGGCGGGTTGGTCGTTCTTGTCTTCTTCGGGACCTGGGCGCTCCAGATCGCGATCTGGCTGGTCGGCGTCGCTCTCAGGCTGGCCGGCGCGCTGGCGGTGCTTCTCTTCGGACTGGCGTCCTTGCTCGCCCTCGCCTTTCTCGACCGCAAACAGCTGGCCCGGATCTGGCGGAACGAGCGCATCCACGCTGAAAACACCGCCCTGCTGGCGCGGGAGCGGTGGAGTTGATCAGTCGGGATATTTCTCACGCATCTGCGCCAGCGAGGCCACGGCCATTTCGCGCAGAACGCCCAGATCGATCTGGTCCAGCCGGTTGACGTACATGCACGACACGCTGGTCTTCACCTTGCCGATGCGCGCAAGCATCTCGTCCTGCCCCTTGAACCCCGACATGATGTAGACGACCGTCTGGGCCTTGCGGGGCGAGAAGCCGAGCCGGGGCGCGTCGCCCTCGTGGCCGCTGTCATACCGGTAGTGGTAGCTGCCGAAGCCGATGATGGACGGGCCCCACATCTTCGGCGGCTCCCCGCTGATCTCCTCGAACAGGGCGCACAGCGTCTCCGCATCCGCACGACGCGTCGGATTCTCGACGGCGGCAATGAAGTCCGTGACGGAGATTTCGGTCGGTTTGGTCTTTGCTTCGTATGCCATCGTCGCCCTCCGCCCAGGCTGCGCCCCTCAGCTTCGTGGACCAGGGCAGACATCAGACAAACGGTACAGGGCCGGGCGGCCGTTTGGCCAGAGCGCCCTTCGCGCTCGCGACGGCGTCACAGCATGCCGAGCGAGCGCAGCCATTGCTCGACCTGGCCCGGCCATTCGCGCGTGACCGGATCGGCGGTGGGACGCAAGCCGAAGGCGTGGCCGCCCCTGGCGTAGATCCGCATATCAACCGGCACCCCGGCGTCATTAAGCGCCAGCGCATAGGCCATCGGCTGGCGGATGTCGTCGACGGGGTCGTCCATGGCGTGGATGATCAGCGTCGGCGGCGCGTTCGGGCTGATGGTCACCCAGGGCGCCAATTCGAGCTCGTTGCGCCGTCGGCCCGTGTCCAGCACACGGGCCGTATAGGCGACGATCGCAAAGTCGGGCCGCGCGGACTGTCGATCCGCCGCGTCGGTCAGCGGATAGGTGCGTTCCCCGGTATTGCTCATGTTGATCACGAGATAGGCGCCGGCGGAAAAGCCGATGACCCCGATCTTGCCCGGATCGATGCCATAGGTATTGGCCTGCTCGCGCAGCAATCCCATCGCGCGCTGGGCGTCTTCCAGGCCCAGCAGGACGTCCGGCCGCTGTTGCCGCCCATTCTCCCTCGGCCACACCTGGGGCGTGCGGTATTTCAGCATGACGCAGGTCATGCCCTGCCGCACGACCCAGTCGCAGATCTCGGTGCCTTCGAGGTCCGTCGCCACCGCATGGAAGCCGCCGCCGGGCAGGACCAGCATGGCCGCGCCCGTGTTGCGTCCCCTGGGCCGGTAGACCGTCATGGTCGGCCGGGTGACGTAGCTGGCCCAGTGCCACCGGCGCCCGCCGACGGTCGGCGAACCGTTGCCCGTCGCCTCGGGC
>CAZFQC010000164.1:3908-5694 GCA_964520795.1 uncultured Brevundimonas sp. | reverse complement strand
GCCGTACTTCTTGCGCTCGACGACGCGGCTGTCGCGGGTCAGGAAGCCGTGCGGCTTCAGGACCGGGCGCAGCGCCGGCTCATAGTGGGTCAGGGCGTGCGACAGGCCGTGGCGGATGGCGCCGGCCTGGCCCGACAGGCCCGAGCCCTGCACGGTGCAGTCGACGTCGAACTGGGTCAGGCGGTCGGTCACTTCCAGCGGCTGGGCGATCATCATGCGCAGGATTTCGCGGGCGAAATACTGCATCTGATCCTTGCCGTTGATGGTGATCTTGCCCGAGCCGGGCTTGATCCACACGCGGGCGATCGCGTTCTTGCGCTTGCCGGTCGAATAGGCGCGGCCCTGGGCGTCCAGCTTTTGCGTATAGACCGGCGCTTCGTCAGCCGAGGAAACGGTGCCGAGGCCACGCAGGGCGTCGAAGCCGGTCGCGGCGGGCGCGTCGTTGGTCGGGGCGGAGGTTTCAGCAGTCACGTCGGTCATGCTCAGACGCTCCGGGTGTTCTTGGCGGACGCCGACTTGAAGTCGATCGTTTCCGGCTGTTGGGCTTCATGGGTGTGCGCCGCGCCGGCGAACAGGCGCAGATGCGTCATCTGCAGGCGAGCCAGCGGGCTCTCCTTGGGCAGCATGCGCTCGACGGCCTTCTCAAGGACACGCTCGGGGAAACGGCCGTTCAGGACCTTCTCCGGGGTCGTCTGCTTGACGCCGCCCGGGTGACCGGTGTGGCGGTAGTAGATCTTGTCGGTATTCTTCTTGCCGGTGAACACCACCTTGTCGACGTTGGTCACGATGACATAGTCGCCGCAATCGACGTGGGGGGTGTAGTCGCCGCGGTGCTTGCCGCGCAGACGGTTGGCGATGAAGGTCGCGAGACGGCCCACCACGACGCCTTCAGCGTCGATATGGATCCATTTCTTCGTGACCTCGGCCGGCTTCAGCGAAGCCGTGGTGCTCTTCAGCATTTCAAGGGTCCTGGGAGACGATCGGGTGCCCCTCCCGATGACGGGGACGAGCGGAAGGCGCGCTGATAGAGGATGGGGGGCGTGGGGTCAAGGTAGTGTGGATGCGCGATCCAGGTGCATGTTATTGAAATAACTGACTTATTCAATAACGGTATTAAAATACCATGCAAAATGACCCCTTCCCCCATCTCGGGGGAAGGTGGCTCGCGGAGCGAGACGGACGGGGGCTGCGGGTGATGGTACGCGCGCCGTCGGTCTTTGTGGCGCGGACAGAGCCCCCATCCGAGCGGCTCCGCCGCCCACCTTCCCCCGAAATGGGGGAAGGAACACATGACGGCTCGCAATCGACGCGCTAAACCGCCGCCGAACCTTCAGGAGCCCTGCCCATGACCGTCGCCGCCCGTCTCGCCGAACTCGGCATCAGCCTGCCGGAACCCGCCAAGGCGGTGGCCAACTATGTGCCGTATGTCCGGACGGGCAACCTGGTCCACATCTCGGGCCAGCTGTCGAACGACGCCGCGGGCGGGATCAAGGGTACGGTCGGTGCCGACGTCTCGCCGGAACAGGCCAAGGACGGCGCCCGGATGTGCGGCGTCAACCTGCTGGCCCAGATGTCGGCGGCGCTGGACGGCGATCTGGAGCGCGTCGTGCGCGTCGTGAAACTGGGCGGCTTCGTCCAGGCCGCCGGGGACTTCGAGGCCATTCCCGCCGTCATCAACGGCTGCTCGGACCTGATGGTCGAGGTGTTCGGCGACAAGGGCCGCCACGCCCGCTCGGCCGTCGGCGTCTACAAACTGCCCCTCGGCTTCGCCGTCGAGGTGGACGCC
>CAZFQC010000164.1:0-3808 GCA_964520795.1 uncultured Brevundimonas sp. | reverse complement strand
GTCGCCGACATAGGCCGCAAGGCCTGGGACGCCTGCGCGTCTCCCTACGGCGACCCCTTCCTCTCGTTCGACTTCCTCGACGCGTGCGAAGCGTCCGGCAGCGCCGTGCCGCAACAGGGCTGGGCCGGCCGTCATCTGTCGCTGCGCGACGGGACCGGGCGTGTGCTCGGCGTCATGCCGCTCTGGCTCAAGGGTCACAGCCAGGGCGAATACGTGTTCGACCACAGCTGGGCCGACGCCTATGAGCGCGCGGGCGGGCGCTACTATCCCAAGCTGCTGTCTGCCGTGCCCTTCACCCCGGTGACCGGGCCGCGCTTTCTCGCCCACCCCGACGCTGACGCCGCCACCGTCCGGCAGGCCCTGCTGCAGGGCGCGATCGCCCTGACCGAACGCCTCGGCGTGTCGTCCCTGCACGTGAACTTTCCCACCCGCGAGGACTGGGACGCCATGGGCGAGGCCGGGCTGCTGCAGCGGCAGGACATGCAGTACGTCTGGCGCAACGAAGGCTATGCGACCTTCGACGACTTTCTGGCGGCCCTGTCCTCGAACCGCCGCAAGACCATCCGTCGCGAGCGGCGCGAGGCGCAGGCGGGGCTCGATATCCGCGTCCTGACCGGCCCGGAGATCACCGAGGCGCACTGGGACGCCTTCTTCGCCTTCTACATGGACACCGGCGCGCGGAAATGGGGCCGGCCCTATCTGACGCGGGACTTCTTCACCCGCCTCGGCGCGACCATGGCCGACCGCATCGCCCTGGTCATGGCCTTCCGCGACGGGGGCGCCATCGCCGGGGCGCTGAACCTGATCGGCCGCGACGCCCTGTACGGTCGTCAGTGGGGGACGCTGGAGGAGGTGCCCTTCCTCCATTTCGAGCTCTGCTATTACCAGGCCATCGACTTCGCCATCGAACGCGGCCTGTCCCGGGTCGAGGCCGGGGCCCAGGGCGAGCACAAGATCGCCCGCGGCTACCTGCCCTCTCCCGTCTGGTCGGCGCATTTCATCGCCGACCCTGCCCTGCGCGAGCCCGTGGCCCGCTATCTGGACGGAGAGCGGCCGGCCGTGGCGGCCGAGATCGACGCCATGACCGCCGAGCTGACGCCCTTCCGTAAGGCGGTCTGAGGGATCAGGCGGCCGACGGGCGTTTCGGATCCTCGCCGATGAACCAGCCGGCGATCCAGCTGACGAGGCCGGTCACCACCGCCGCCCCGATGCCCGCCCACAGGCCGTCGACCACGAACCCGCCCAGCAGGCTGGCGACCAGCCCGATCATCGCCGCGTTCACCACCAGCAGGAACAGGCCGAAGGTGATGATCGTCAGCGGGAAGGTGATGAAGGTCAGGATCGGTCGCACCACGGCGTTGGCGATCCCCAGCAGCAGGGCCGCTGCCAGCAGCGATCCGTTGGAGAGGAAGTCCACCCCGTCCACCGCCCGCGACGACAGCCACAGGCCGAAACAGGTGACGAGGAACTGGACGATGAAACGAAGCATGGCGCTCTCCCGACTCGAACCTCGCTTTAGCGCGAAACCGCGCGGCGGGCTCCCCGTTTCAGCCGCCGCTTGCTAGGGTGGACCCGACCGACGGAGCCCCTGATGAGCCTGCATAAGCCCTACGACCCCGACAACATCTTCGCGAAGATCCTGCGCGGCGAAATCCCCTCGGTGAAGGTCTGGGAGGATGACCATGTGCTGGCCTTCATGGACGTGTTCCCGCAGTCGGAGGGGCACGTGCTGGTCATATCGAAACGCTCGACCGCCCCGACCCTGCTGGAGATCGAGAGTGACGCCCTGGCCCGGGTGACGGCAGCGGTCCAGCGCACGGCCCGAGCCATGGAGAAGGCCCTCTCTCCCGAGGGCTTCCAGATCATGCAGTTCAACGGCGAGGCCGGCGGCCAGACGGTCTTCCACCTGCATTTTCACATCATTCCGCGCTGGGCGGACCGGCCGATGAAGGGCCATGGTCACGCCCCGATGGCGGACGCCGCCGCCCTGAGGGTCCTGGCGGACCGCATCGCCGACGCGCTTGAGTGAACACCGTTCCTTGACCACTCGCCTTTGGGGCGTAACCTCTTCCGGACGCGGAACAACCGCAAGCCTTGGGAGGGGCGGGACATGACGGCGAAGCTGAACTGGTTGGGAATCATCGTGGCGACCGTGGTCGCCTTCTTCGTGGGCTTCCTCTGGTACGGTGTCCTGTTCGAGGCGATCTGGAAGGACCTGTCCGGTGTCGGCGCAGAGGATGGCGATCCGATGTGGATGATGCTGGGCCTGCTCCAGACCTTCGTCACCATGATCGGTCTGGGCTGGTTCATCGCGCGGGACGGCGCCGTCGGCTGGATGGCGGGCTTGAAGATCGGCCTGGTCGCAGCGGTCGCCTTCGCCCTGATGACCTCGGCCTATGGCTTCATCTACCAGACCAGCCCGATGGGCCTGCTGCCGATCGACTGGAGCCATCTGCTGGTCGTCTATGCCGTCGGCGGCGCGCTGATCGGCGGTCTCCGGATGAAGCCGAAAGCCTGACACACCCTTGAAACGGGAGCGGGTTCCCGTGCATCGTGGACTGCATGGCGCTTCTGTACGGTGATCCCGCTCCCACCTTCGCGACCGCGGGGACCAGCAACCCCCGCTATGTCTTCGACACGGCCGCCGGGCGGTATCTGTTGCTGGCCATCGTGCCGGCGGGGCCGGCGGTGGCGCGCGCGGTGGAGACGATCGAACGCCAGCGTCCGATCTTCAACGACGATCACGCCAGCGCCTACGTCCTCATCGTCGGCAAGGACAAGGGCCGCAAGAAGCGCCAGGACAGCCTGCCGGGCCTGCGTTTCCTGTTTGACGAGGACGGTGCGATCGCCGCCCGCTACGACGCCGGCGACACCGAGCGCTGGGTGCTGATCGACCCGGCCCTTCATGTCATGGCGATCACCGGGCCGGACCAGGCCGCGACACTGGTCGACAGGATGGTCACCTTGCCGCCCCCGGCCCGCCACGCCGGTCCGGAAGTCTCCGCCCCCGTCCTGCTGGCACCCCGCATCTTCGAACAGGCCTTCTGCGAGCGATTGATCGCCTGTTATCGTGACATCGGCGGCGAACCGTCCGGTTTCATGCGCGAGGTGGACGGCGTCACCAGGCTGATGATGGACAACCATCACAAGCGCCGCTCCGACGTGATCGTCGAGGACGAGACGCTTCAGCAACAGGTCGTCGCCCGATTGAACCGCCGCCTGCTCCCGCAGATCGAAAAGGCGTTCAACTACAAGGCCACGCGGATCGAACGCTATCTGGTTGCCCGCTACGACGCCGAGACCGGCGGGTTCTTCCGCCCGCATCGGGACAACACCACCAAGGGCACGGCCCACCGGCGGTTTGCGGTCTCGATCAATCTGAACGCCGATTATGAGGGCGGCGATTTGAGGTTCCCGGAGTTCGGCCCGCGCACCTACCGCCCGCCACCCGGGGGCGCGGTGGTCTTCTCCTGCTCGGTCCTGCATGAAGCGACGGCAGTGACGCGCGGTGAACGGTTCGCCTTCCTGCCCTTCCTGTATGACGAGGCGGGCTCCCGTGTCCGGCAGGAAAACCTGAAATTCCTCGATCCGGTCCTGAAGACCTAATCGGGTCGGAACTGCAGCTCGGCGAGACGCGCATACAGCCCGCCCTGGGCCATAAGGGACTGGTGCGTGCCCTCCTGGACCACCCGGCCGTCCTCCATCACCACGATCCGGTCGGCGCGCAGCACCGTCGCCAGGCGATGGGCGATAACGATGGTGGTGCGGCCCTGCATGGCCTGGTCCAGTGCCGCCTGCACCAGCCGCT
>CAZFQC010000163.1:0-5695 GCA_964520795.1 uncultured Brevundimonas sp. | reverse complement strand
CTGTTGCCGACCGCCCGGTCGTTCCTCATCCATTCGGGCCAGGCCGCCAGCCTGGTCGGCGTCGCCGTGCTGGCCATGGCCGCCGCGCCCCTCGAAGGCCCGGCCGCCCCCGGCCCGATCGGGACCTTCGCCGTACCCGAAGCGCCGCCGCTGACCGCCGTGGCGGAACCGGCCGGACCGGTGACCCGGCTGATCGCCTTCGAAGCGCCCGTCCGGGGGCATGCCGTCAACTCTCCGTTCGGCCTGCGTCGCCTGCCGGGTCAGGCCGCCCGCAACCATGAGGGCGTCGACATCGCCGCGCCCCGCGGCACCGGCGTCTATGTCTCGGCCGAGGGTTCGGTCATTCGCACCGGCTATGACCCGGAGGGATTCGGCCGCTTTGTCGAAATCCGCCATCCGAACGGCATGACCACCCTGTACGGCCACCTCAGCCGGCTGGACGTCGCCTCGGGCGATGTCGTCGAGGCCGGTGCCCGCATCGGCCTGGTGGGTTCGACCGGCCGCTCCACGGGCCCGCACCTGCATTTCGAGGTCCGCCGCGGGGACCGTCAGGTCAATCCGGTCAAGGTCATGGGCCAGAGCTTCGAAGTGGTCGTGGTCGACACCGCCGCCTGACCACAAGCTTGGCCGGCACCCACGGTTTCTTCACCCCTTCCGTCCAGAATGGCGTCTTGAGGAGGGCGTTTTGGACCACATCCTGTATTCCATTGCGACCGAGCACGACGCGCGCTGGCTTCTGGCTGCCGGCCTGATCTGCGTTCTCGGCATGGCGACCGCCATGCACCTTCTTTCCTCGGCCCGCCTTCACACAGGTGAAAGACGACGGAACAGCGTCCTGCTCGCCGCCGTCATTTCCGGCCTGGCCGTCTTCACCACCCATTTCGTGGCCTTGCAGGGGTACCAGCCCGGCAGTGAGGTCCGCTATGCCCTTTGGCCCACGATCGGATCCTTCTCCCTCGCCCTGGGAAGTTTCGGCATCGCCGCCGTGACCGTCATGCTTCGGCCGAGCCGCCTGTACCGCGCCGGCGCGGCCCTGATCGCGCTGGGAGGGGTCGCGGGGATGCATTTCCTCGGAATCTCCGGCCTGCGGCTGGCCGGTGCCGTCACCTGGGACCCGGGCCTTTCGGCCCTGGCGATCGGCGGTGCCCTGGCCATCGCCATGGTCACTGGCGGTCTCGTCTACGGCCCCAGCCTGATGCGGATTCTGGCAACCGCCGCCGGTGGATCGTTTGCCGTAGGCTTCATGCACGTCACGGCCATGAGTGCCATTGTGATCACGCCCCGGCCCCGGGTCGACACCGCCTTCACGGTCTCGGGCGGCGTGATGACCGGCGTGATCGTGGCCATGGTCCTTGTCATTGTGGGTGTCGCCGCCGTCATTACCTGGACGACATGGGCCTCGCAGTCCGGCGCTCTGAGGCGGCTCCGCGAGGCGATGGACGCCATGCCGGACGGCATGGCCTACTATGACGCCGAGGACCGGCTGGTGCTTTGGAACCAGCGCTATCAGGAGCTGATTCCGGAACTCTCCCCGACACTGAAGGTCGGCGCGACCTTTCGTGAGATCATCGAGAACGGCCTCGCCCAGGACCTCTATGCCGACGCCCGCGGGCGACAGGCCGAATGGTTCCAGGACCGGCTCGATTCGCGGCAGGCCCTGACCACCAACAGGGAACAGCAGCTCGCTGACGGACGCTGGATTCGGGCCTCTGATCGCCGCACCGCGGCCGGCGGCATCGTCACCGTCTGCACCGATATCACCGACCTGAAGAACGACGCCCGCGCCCTGGCGGAGGCGCGCGATGTGGCCCAGTCAGCCAACAGCGCCAAGAGCCAGTTCCTGGCCAATATGAGCCACGAGATCCGCACGCCCCTCAACGGCGTGATCGGCGTGGCCCAGGCCCTGGCAAAGACCCCGCTCTCGGCCCAGCAGGAAGAGATGCTGGAGCTGATCCAGTCTTCCGGTCACACGCTGCAGGTCCTGCTCAGCGATATTCTTGACCTCGCTCGCGTGGAGTCCGGACGTCTGGAACTGTCCAGTGACACCTTCCATCTCGGCCGCGCGGTCCGCGAGGCGGCCCAGCTCTATGAGACGTCTGCCGAGGCCAAGGGCCTGCAATTCTTCGTCGAGATCACGCCGGAAGCGGACACCTGGATTGTCGGCGATGTGGTCCGGATCAAGCAGATCCTGACCAACCTGGTGTCAAACGCCGTAAAATTCACCGGCACGGGTTTCGTCAGCCTGACCGCCGCCCTGGGACCCGATCGCGTCGGTGTCCCGACGCTGCGCTTCTCGGTCGAGGATACCGGCATCGGCTTCGACAGCGAAACCCGCGCCCGGCTGTTCAGCCGGTTCGAACAGGCGGATGGGGCCATCACCCGGCGGTTCGGCGGATCCGGACTCGGCCTCGCCATTTCGCGCCAGCTGGCCGAGATGATGGGCGGCGATCTGGACTGCGAGAGCGAACCGGGCGGCGGCTCCGCCTTCATCCTGACCATTCCCTTCAACGCCGCCGAAGCGCCCGCGTCGGCCCCCGACCTCGTCGCGGACGTGCCGGAGGGCGAGCAGGCGATCATTCGGGTGCTTCTGGCCGACGATCACCCGGTCAACCGCAAGGTGGTCGAGATGATCCTGTCCCAGGCCAATGTGGAGCTGACCTCGGTTGAGAACGGCGCCGAGGCGGTCCAGGCCTGTCGGGACGGCGATTTCCACATCATTCTGATGGACATGCAGATGCCCGTCATGGACGGCCTGACCGCGACGCGCGAGATCCGGCTGCACGAAGCGGCGATGGGGCTAACCCGCACGCCGATCGTCATGCTGACGGCCAACGCCCTGTCGGAACACATCGCCTCGGCCGAGGCTGCCGGGGCCGACCGGCACCTGGCCAAGCCGTTCGATGCGGCGGATCTGTTGAACCTCGTGGCGACCCTGCCCCACGCCGCCGCGGCCTCACTCGCCGCCTGAACTATTCGTAGCCGTGCGCGGCCTCGTTGATGACCTGGGAAGGCATCCGCGAGAAATCCACGCTGACCGGCTGGGCCGCCTTGGCGCGGAAGGTCCGGATCACGTGCTCGAGGCGACGACGCACCTCGCGCTCGGCTTCGGTCCCGGTATCGAGATTCAGCGGGGCGAGACAGAAATCGATGATGGCCGTGGGGCTGTTAAGGGGCTGCATGGTCTCTCTCCTTATTCGGCCGCCACGAACTGGGCGGTCTCGGTGGAATCCTTCAGGGCGGTGGTCGAGGACTGACCGTTCGAAATGACGGTGGCGACCTGGTCGAAATAGCCGGTGCCGACCTCGCGCTGGTGGCGGGTGGCGGTGTAGCCGGCGGCCTCATTGGCGAACTCGCGCTGCTGCAGCTCGGAATAGGCCGCCATGCCGCGGTCGCGGTAGCCGTCGGCCAGCTCGAACATGGCGTTGTTCAGGCTGTGGAAGCCGGCCAGGGTCACGAACTGGAATTTGTAACCCATGGCCCCCAGCTCACGCTGGAACCTGGCGATGGTGGCGTCGTCCAGCTTGGCCTTCCAGTTGAACGACGGCGAGCAGTTGTAGGCCAGCAGCTTGCCCGGATGCTCCTTGTGCACCGCCTCGGCGAAGCGGCGGGCGTCGTCCAGATCGGGGTGTGAGGTCTCCCACCACAGGACATCGGCGTGTTTGGCGTAGGACAGGCCGCGGGCGATGCAGTGGTCCAGACCGGTGCCTTCCTTCAGGCGGAAAAAGCCCTCGGGCGTGCGGTTTTCGCGGTCGATGAACGGCCGGTCGCGCTCGTCCACGTCCGAGGTGATCAGCTGGGCGCTTTCGGCGTCGGTGCGGGCCACGACCAGGGTCGGGGCGCCCATGACGTCGGCGGCCAGGCGGGCGGCGATCAGGTTGCGCTCATGCGCCTGGGTCGGGATCAGAACCTTGCCACCCAGGTGTCCGCATTTCTTCTCGGAGGCCAGCTGGTCCTCGAAGTGAACGCCAGCGGCGCCGGCCTCGATGAAGGCCTTCATGATCTCGAAGCTGTTCAGCGGCCCGCCGAAGCCGGCCTCGGCATCGGCGACGATGGGGACGAACCAGTCGCGTTTGGCCCCACCCTCGGCGTGTTCGATCTGGTCGGCGCGCTGCAGGGTGCGGTTGATGCGGCGGCACAGTTCGGGCGCGGCGTTGGCCGGGTACAGCGACTGGTCCGGATACATGGCCCCGGCGGTGTTGGCGTCGGCGGCGACCTGCCAGCCCGACAGATAGATGGCCTTCAGCCCGGCGCGGACCATCTGCATCGCCTGATTGCCCGTGACGGCGCCCAGGGCGTTGACGAAGGGCTCGTCGTGCAGCAGCTCCCACAGCCGGTTGGCACCGCGTTCGGCCAGGGTGTGGGTGATGGGGATCGAGCCGCGCAGGCGCAGCACATCTTCCGGCGTATAGGGGCGCTCGATGCCGTCGAAGCGGCCGACGGGCGAAGGAACGAGATGGGCGAAGCTGGTCATGTCGGTCTCGGCTCGGGAGTGCGGACATCGCCGCGGGTCTCGAGGAGCAGAACACGCGGAAGTCACGAATGACACAGCATGAGGCGTCTATTTCGTGTCATTCGGTCACGTTGTGACATAGATTGTTAAGTCGCTTTGTGACTAACTGCGACCATGGACGCCGCCGCTGATCGCAAGCTGTTTCTGGGAGGCCGCCTCAAACGGCTGCGCCGGGATCTGGCCCTGACCCAGACGGCGATGGCCGGCGATCTGGGCGTCTCGCCCTCCTATCTGAACCATATCGAGCGCAACCAGCGCCCCGTCTCGGCCCAGTTGCTGCTGCGGCTGGCGGACACCTATGACGTCGACCTGCGTACCCTGGGCCAGTCCGCCGGACCGGCGTCCGAGGCCGAGCTGGTCGAGGCCCTGGCTGACCCGGTCTTCCAGGGCCTGGCCGTGCCGCGGCATGAGATCGTGCAACTGGCCGAGGACCAGCCCGCCGCCGCCGACGCCCTGCTACGCCTCTATCGCGCCTTCGCTGACCGCCGCGCCCGCGACGGCGCGGAATCCGCCGGTGGGGACGACAGCCCGTCAGAGTGGGTGCGCGAATATGTCCAGTCGCGCCGCAACCACTTCCCCGAGCTGGACGCCCTGGGCGAGACCCTCGCCGCCGCGCTGGAGGCCGACACGCCGGGCGAACCCTTCGAGACCCGGGTTCGCGCCCGCCTGCAGTCGCGCCACGGTCTGAGCGTCCGCACCCTGCCCGCGGAGGTGATGGTGGAATGGACCCGTCGCTACGACCCCCACCGCAAGAGATTGCTTCTGTCCGAGGCTCTCGGCCCCGCCTCCCGCGCCTTCGCCGTCGCCTTCCAGCTGGCCCTGTCCGAGCATGAGGCCGAACTGACCGCCATGGCCGCCGCCGCCGCGGCCCCCGACGAACCGACCCGCCGTCTGCTCAAGGTGTCCCTGACCAACACCCTGGCCGCCGCTGTCCTGATGCCCTACGGCCCGTTCCAGCGCACGGCGGAGGAAACCGGCTACGACCTGGGCCGCCTGCAGGCCCGGTTCGGGGTCAGCTATGAACAGGCCGCCCACCGCCTGACCACCCTGTCGCGGCCGACGGCGCGCGGGGTGCCCTTCTTCCTGATGCGGGTCGATCAGGCCGGCAACATCTCCAAGCGGTTCGCCTCGGGTGCCTTTCCCTTCTCACGCTTCGGCGGGGCCTGCCCGCGCTGGCGGCTGCAC
>CAZFQC010000162.1:0-5800 GCA_964520795.1 uncultured Brevundimonas sp. | reverse complement strand
TCGAGGCCCATATTGGCCGGGTGCAGGGCGAGCCGCACGATCTGGACGCCTTCTACGTCGGGCCGATGCAGGCGGCGGTGCGGGTTCTTGCCGGGCCGGGGCATGAGGCCGCGGTCGTCGGGGCCGGGCGGGTGAGGGGGCTGTCGCAGACCGGGCGGACGGACGAGGCGCGGGCGGCCCGGTCCACGGCGAACGCGGCGCTGAAGCGTTTGCCCGCCGTCGGCTTTCCCGCCGTCGCGCCCGCTGCCCTGATCCGGCCGGACGCGCCGGAGCCGCTCAAGCGGCTGCGACTGATCTGGGCGGTCGCCCGGGGGCGGGTCTGAGCCTCAGGCGCGCGGCCAGACGGTGACGTCGTCGGGCCAGACCTCAAGGTTTGGTGAGCCCTGGTAGGCCCAGCCGAGGGTACGGGCCAGCAGCTGGGCGCCGCCGCGCACCACGGGCGTCGGCGGGGTCTTCAATCCGTGCATCTGTCGCGCCCAGTCCGGCAGGAGGTCGACGCCCGCCTGCATGATCACGGCGGAGGCGGCGTCGGTCATGGCGGCGCCGACGGACTGGTTCAGCACCAGTTGCGCCACTTCGCGGGTGCGGGCGTCGGCGCGCAGGGCCGGGCGCATGGACTGGATCAGGGCCTCGGCGGCGGCGCGGTCGCGGGGGACAGGGTCGGCCCCCAGCCGTTCGGCGACCACGGCCATCTCCGCGAAATATTGATCCTGATCGGCCAGCGGCATGTCCGGTTCGGCGTAGCGGATCCAGGCGTTCAGGAAGCTGATCGCCTCGGTGACATGGACCCAGGCCAGCAGGGCGGGGTCGCTGACGCGGTAGGGCGTCCCGTCGGGCAGTACGCCGCCGATCCGGTCGTGGATGCCACGCACCCGGTCGATGGCGGCGATCCCGTGTGCGGCGTGGTCATAGGTGGTGACGGCAATGAATTTGGCCGTGCGCCTCAGCCGTCCGTGCATGTCGGAGCGGAAGTCCGAATGGTCCCAGACCCCCGCCAGCACCGCCGGGTGCAGCATCTGCAGCAGCAGGCCCGAGACGCCGCCGATCATCATGGTGACGATGTCGCCGTTCACCTGCCAGGCCACGGAGTCGGTCGCGAACAGGGCGTCGGCGCGGCGCAGGATGGGGCGCTCGCCCCGGGAGGCGTCGTTGAACAGGTCGGTGATCCGGCGACGGATGGCGACCTTGGCGGGTTCGAGGATCACCCCGCGTCCCGCCACGCCTTCAGCGCCTCCAGCGCCCGGACGCTCATCAGCCGCTTCTTCGCCCGGCCGCGTTCCTTGAGTGGAATCTTGACCCCGGCCTCGTCGACCCTGGGCGCTTCCAGCGGCGGCAGCAGGCCGTAGTTGATGTTCATCGGCTGGAATTTGGAGATGCCGCCGGGACCGTCGAGGTGGCCGCCGGTGATGTGCTCGACCAGGGCACCCATGGCGGTGTGGACGGGCGGGGCTTCCAGCGGTCGGCCGAGCCGTTCGGCGGCGGCGAGGCGGCCGGTCAACAGGCCCATGGCGGCACTCTCGACATAGCCCTCCACGCCGGTGACCTGACCGGCGAAGCGCAGGCGCGGCATGGCCTTCAGGCGCAGCTGGCGGTCGAGCAGTTTGGGGCTGTTGAGGAAGGTGTTGCGGTGCAGGCCGCCGAGGCGGGCGAACTGGGCGTCCTGCAGGCCGGGGATCATGCGGAAGACCTCGGCCTGGGCCCCGTGCTTCAGCTTGGTCTGGAAACCGACCATGTTGAACAGGGTGCCGAGCGCATTGTCCTGACGCAGCTGGACGATGGCGTATGACTTGACCTGGGGGTCGCGCGGATTGGTCAGGCCGACGGGCTTCATCGGGCCGTGGCGCAGGGTTTCGCGGCCGCGCTCGGCCATGACCTCGATGGGCAGGCAGCCGTCGAAATAGGGGACGTTCTCCCACTCCTTGAACTCAGCCTTGGGTCCGCCCAGCAGGGCGTCGATGAAGGCCTCATACTGGGCCTTGTCCATGGGGCAGTTGACGTAGGCGGCGGCGTCTCCGCCCGGGCCCTCCTTGTCGTAGCGCGACTGACGCCAGGCGATGTCGAAGTCGATGCTGTCGGCGTGGACGATGGGGGCGATGGCGTCGAAGAAGCTGAGGGCGTCCTCGCCGGTCAGCTCAAGGATGGCGGCGGCCAGGGCCGGGGAGGTCAGGGGGCCGGTGGCGACGATGACATTGTCCCATCCGTTGGTCTCATCGGCGGCGGGCGGCAGGCCGGCGATCTCCTCGCGCACGATGGTGACGAGGGGGTGGGCCTCCAGCTTCGCCGTCACGGCCTGCGAGAAGCCGTCGCGGTCGACGGCCAGGGCCCCGCCGGCGGGGACCTGGTGGGCGTCGCCGCAGCTCATGATGATGGAGTCCAGCGCCCGCATCTCGGCATGCAGCAGGCCGACGGCGTTGTGCTCCCAGTCGTCGGAGCGGAAGGAGTTGGAACAGACCAGCTCCGCCAGACCATCCGTGTGGTGGGCGTCGGTCCTGACGCCGGGCACGCCGCGCATCTCGTGCAGGACCACGGGGACGCCCGCGGAGGCAATCTGCCAGGCCGCCTCCGAGCCGGCGAGGCCGCCGCCGACGACGTGGATGGGCTTGATGGATTCCGTCATGGGCGGCTTCTAGCGGGGCAGGGCAATCCGGGCTAGCTTGAGGTGGGGAAAGTGGAGGGGGCCATGAAGAGATTTTCGATCGGGACGTCGATCGGCGACGGGTTCGGCTTGATCGGGCGGCGACCATTTTCGGTCTTCGCCTGGGGTTTGCTGATCCTGGCGCCCGCGTTCGGTGCCATCGGCGTGATGTTGCCGGCGATGGGTGAGATGTTCGCCAACATGCCGGATCCCGACTCGGGCGCGGCGGCAGACTCGGCGTTTGCCGAAGGGATGTTCGCCCGGATGATGCAGGTCCAGATGGCGTCCCTGCTGATCAATCTGGTGCAGTATGTGGGGCTGGCCATTGTCTATACGGCGATTTTCCGCGCCGTCCTTCGCCCGGCCGAGCGTTCGTTCTTTTCCCTGCGGCTGGGCATGGATGAGCTGCGGGTCGCGGTGGCGGGGCTGGCGATCGGCATCGGCATCTATTTCGTGATGATCCTCGGCGTCCTGTTGTGTGTCGCCCTCGGCTTCGGGCTCTGGGCCCAGGGCGAGGCCGTGGCGCTGTGGACGTGCGGAATCGTGGGGCTGGCCCTGATTGTGGCACTGTTCTGGGGTCTGGCGCGGGTCAGTTTGATCGCGCCCGCCAGCGTGCTGTACCGGGACTTCGCCTTCGCCCAGGGCTGGAAGCTGGCCGCCGGCAAGGGCTGGCCCCTGCTGGGCATGCAGCTGCTGATCTGTCTGATGATCCTCGTGATCTACATTGTGGTGGTCATCATCGTCGTCCTGGCGGCCGGGGGGCTTATCGCCGCGACGGGATCGGCCTGGGAGGGCGGCGGTCATGGGGCGAACCCCTTCGAGGGGATGAACGCATGGTTGGCGGTCAGCTGGCCTTGGCTGGTCGCCGGGGGACTGGTCCTGGCGATGATCTACGGAGCCTTCATGACGCTGATGATCGCGCCATTCGCTTCCGCCTGCCGTCAACTCGCCGAGACCTCGGCACCGACCGTCGCCGACGAGCCCGCCTCGCCGGCCCCGGCCCACTGAACCAGACACGACCTGAAGAAGGAGCGATCCATGGCGTTTTCCGCAACTGACGCGGCATTCGAGGGCTTCCGCCTTGTCCGCCGCAACCCTGTCGCCCTTGTCGGGTGGACACTGCTCTATCTGGTCTACACGCTCGCCACCCTGTTCGCCGCCGGCGGCATGATGCGCTCCATGTCGATCTGGATGGAGCAGTTTGAGGCCCTGGAGGCCGGGCCGCCGCCGACCTCTCCGGAAGCCTTTATCCCGATCCTGGAATCCTATGGTGCCGCGATGAGCCACATGGCCTGGGCCATTCCGCTGTCATTGGTGATCGGCGCCGTGTTGATGGCGGCGATCGCCCGGGCCGTGCTCACGCCGGGGACCGGCGGCTTCGGATACATGCGTCTGGGCATGGATGAGGTGCGGGTCTTGGTCGTGACCATAGTCATCGCGATCTTGTATTCCTTCGCGGCCGCTTTTGCCCTGGTCGGCGCCGGCGTCATCGGCGGGATCGCCATCAGTCTCATGGAGGGCTGGGGCGCTCTGGTGATGGTGCTGGCCATGCTGTCGGCGATCGCCTTCATCATCTGGCTGGGGGTTCGCTGGAGCCTCGCGGTGCCGATCACGGTCGATCAGAAGAAGTTTGCCTTCTTCGACTCCTTCGCCGTGACCAAGGGCCGGTTCTGGCCCCTGTTTGGCATGGCCGTCATCGCCTTCATCATGGTGATCATCGTCTCGCTCCTGGCAGGGATCGTGACGATGCCGATCAGCATGATGGGCGGCCTGTCCATGTTTGGTAACATGAGCGACGACCCCACGGAAATGTTCAGGAATTTCGACCCGACCAACCCCTGGATCATCGCGTCCTCGGTCGTAAACGCCATCGTCTACGCCCTGACGGTTGCCGTCATGTATGCGCCATTCTCGGCCGCCTATCGCGATATCGTCGGCTTGAGCCAGGGCACAGCGGCCGCCGACCATTAGGCCGCGGCCGCGGGCGGGAAGGTTCGGGGTGAGAAATCATGGGGTCGGCGCATCCATTCGGTGCCGCCGCCGCCTCATGCCCGGACGGAACGCATTCCGCTGACCCTTCACAAGGAGCGCCGCATGGCCGGCATTGAACTCTACGCCGAGCGCAGGCTGAGGCATCGTCGGACCTGGACCCTGGCGGCCATTGTGCTGGCTGTGGTCTCCATGGTCGGCGGGCAGCTGGGAGCCTTCCTGCCGGCCATTGCGACGGGGTTTGTGACGCCGGGCGGCGGGTCGGACGGCTGGCCGCAGATGGCCTATGAGCTCGCCGCGGCCTTCGGGCTGGGCTCGGTGCTGGTGCTGCTGTGGGTCTGGCTGTTCGAGCGGCGCGGGCCGGCGGCGCTGGGCCTGAATGCGAACGGGCCTGTGCGCTTCCTGCGCGGCTATCTGATCGGCCTGGCCTTCCTGGGGGGCGTAGTCGGGATCATCTGGGCGGCCGGCGGCTATGTGGTCGAGGGGCCCGGGGCGTTCGGAACCGCCGCAGTTGGCGCGGCCCTGTTGCCGATCGGAGTTCTGATGCTGGCCTTCATCATCCAGGGCTCGTCGGAGGAGCTGCTGTTCCGGGGCTGGCTGATGCAGCTGATCGCCTCGCGGCACGGGCTGTGGATCGCGGTGATCGGCAACTCGGCCCTGTTCGCCCTGGCCCACGCCGGCAATATCGAGCCGTCCAACGAGCTGTATGTGGGGCTGGCCAACATCGTGTTGTTCGGCCTGTTCATCAGCCTCTACGCCGTGCGCGAGGGCTCGCTGTGGGGTGTCTGCGGCTGGCATGCGGCCTGGAACTGGCTGCTGGGGCTTGGCTTCGGCCTGGAAGTGTCCGGGATGAAGATCGACAATGTGCCGCTGGTCACCGACCTGGCCGGTGCCCCGGACGCGGCCTGGTGGCTGACGGGCGCGAGCTTTGGTCCGGAGGCCAGTCTGGTGACGACGGCGGTCCTGCTGGTCGGCACGCTGGTGCTGGCGCTGCGCGGCCGGACCCGCGGTTACGGCGTGGAAACGGCTCCGGAAGCGGCCTGAGCCGTCAGGCGCTCCTCCTGAGCGCCGCGACCCGCGCCTTGCGCCGGACTTCGTGGCGGTCGAGGATCTCTTTCAGGTATTTGCCGGTCCAGCTCTTCGGATTGGCGGCGACCTGTTCGGGGGTGCCGACCG
>CAZFQC010000161.1:3289-5868 GCA_964520795.1 uncultured Brevundimonas sp. | reverse complement strand
GGCCTGACGCTTTGACGAGGCGCCGCTGCGCAGGACGACAGCGCCGTCCGCCAGCAATTCACCGATGTCCATGAGGAGTTCCCGACTCTGCCCATACATCCCGAATGGGCGGGGGCCCTTTAGACCACCCGCCTCGATTGGGGAAGACTATACGCCGCTACCGTTTACCGAACCGTGTCCATTGATTGACTTCACCGTACGCTCGGGGTCGATCCAGCCCACATTGCCGTCGGGACGGCGATAAACGACCGAAATGCCGCCGTGCGCCGCGTTGCGGAACAGCACGACCGGATAGCCGGTCATGTCGAGTTCGAGCACGGCCCGGCCCACCGTAATGGTCCGGATCTCAGCCTCGGTCTCGGCGATGACCATGCCAACGGGCGGCGGCTCGTCCGGCGCGCCGGCATCGCCGAACGCGTCATCCTCGACGGCGTCGGGGCTGCGCAGGACGATACTGCGAGCCACATCGCGGGCCGCATTCTCGGTCTTTTCGGGCGAGAGGCCGCGCGGGCCGGCATGATGGTTCTTGAGGCGGCGCTTGTATCTTCGGACCCGTTTCTCGAGCTTCTCGAGCGAGTCTGAAAAGGCACCGTGGGCGTCGCCGCCCAGACCACTGGTGACGATGGCCTCTCCGGACGCGAGGCGAACCCAGCAGTCCACCTTGAAGCCGTGGCCGTCCTTGGACACCACGACCTCGGCGTCCTGCGCCCCTCGTTCGAAATATTTGCTGATCCCGTCTTCGAGTTCCTGGGAGATGCGCGAGCCTAACGCGTCGCCAACATCCACGTGCTTGCCGCTAACCTGGATTTGCATGGTGATAGAACGCGACCGAACGTGAATGGTGTCAACGCCGATCACCGAAATGTGGTGTCAGCGGCAAATTTTCATGGAGAATTGGACGACGGAAATCGGAGGAATTCGACGACGGCCGGATGGAACAGGAGATACAGCGAATACAGGCGCCGGAAGCGGGGTTCTCTCAGCCGGTCCGAAGCATCCGCTTGCGTTCCACCGAAGACGGTATCCGCAGGGCCTCGCGGTATTTCGCCACCGTGCGGCGGGCGATGTCGATGCCCGTCTCCTTGAGGATCTCGACGATCCGGTCGTCGCTCAGAACGTCGCCGTCGCGGCCCTCGCCGTCGATCATGGCCTTGATCCGGTGACGCACGGCCTCGGCCGAATGGGTCGCCCCACCGTCGGAGGACTGGATCGCCGCCGTGAAGAAGAATTTCAGCTCGAACACGCCGCGCGGGGTTGAGACGTATTTGTTCGAGGTCACCCGGCTGACCGTCGATTCATGCATGCCGATGGCGTCGGCCACCGTCTTCAGGTTCAGCGGCCGCAGGAATTCCACCCCGAAGGCGAGGAAGGCGTCCTGTTGGCGCACGATCTCGGACGAGACCTTGAGGATGGTCTTGGCCCGCTGGTCCAGCGACTTGACCAGCCAGCTGGCCTGGGCGGCGCATTCGGCGACGAAGGTCTTTTCCACGTCCGACCGCGAACCCGCCGCCACCACCCCGTGATAGCGTTTGTCCATGATCAGCCGCGGCAGGGTGTCGGCGTTCAGCTCGACCTTCCAGCCGCCGGCCGGATCCGACCGCACATGGACGTCGGGGATCACCGTCTGGGCCGGTTCACCGCCGAAGCCCGCGCCCGGCCGGGGCGTCAGCGCCTTCAGCTCGGCGATCATCTCGGCCATATCCTCGGCGTCGACGCCGCAGACCCGGCGCAGGCCGGTCAGGTCGCGTTTGGCCAGCAGGTCGAGATTGTCCAGCAGACAGCCCATGGCCGGGTCGAACCGGTTGCGATCGATCAGCTGCAGTTTCAGGCATTCCGGCACCGAGCGGGCCATAACGCCCGTCGGCTCGAAGCCGTGGCACACCGCCAGGACGCCCTCGACCCGTTCCAGCGGAACGCCCAGCCGGTCAGCGATCTCGGCCAGTTCTCCGCGCAGATAGCCGCCCTCGTCGACACTATCGATCAAAGTGAGGGCGATGGCGTGGTCGGACGGCGAGAAGCCCGCCTGTGAGGCCTGGGCCTGCAGATGCTCCCACAGGGTCATCTCACGGCTGTCCGGCTGTTCCCGGCCCTCGCCGTCGGGCAGGCCCCCGCCGGAGCCGGCGCGGGACCAGTCATTGAGCCCGACCTGGGCCTCGCCGACGCCCACGTCCTCCATCCGGTCCGAGGTGCGCTCGCCGGGGCTGGCGTCGCCATAGACATCGTCGGAGCGGGCGTCGAGCGAGCGGTCCGCATCGGTCACCCGCCCCTCGTCGAAACTCATCTCCGCCGAGTCATGGCTCTCGGCCGCGGCGGGAGCATCAATCTCGCCGCCGGGCTCGGCGTCCTCGCGTTGCAGCAGCGGATTCTTCTCCAGCTCGGCCTCGACGAAGGCTTCCAGCTCAAGGTTGGACAGTTGCAGCAGCTTGATCGCCTGCTGCAGCTGGGGCGTGATGACCAGACCCTGGCCCTGCCGTATCTCCAGCCTCTGTCCGAGCACCGTTCTTTTTCCCCTGCACCCGGGCATGGCCCGGAACTTGCTGCGGCCACCTTGTGGCCTGACCGGTTAACGGCGTTCTAAA
>CAZFQC010000161.1:0-3189 GCA_964520795.1 uncultured Brevundimonas sp. | reverse complement strand
CGGACGGTCGCCGCCGAGCATGACCGCCACATCGCCCTGCTGGAGCGGATGGTGAACCAGAACAGCGGCACGCTGAACCTGGCCGGAGTGCGCATCGTCGGCGACATGGTCCGGGCCGAGCTGGAGCCGCTGGGCTTCACGGTCCGCTGGGTCGACATGGCCGAGACCGGCCGCGCGGGCCACCTGATCGCCACCCACCAGGGCCCGGGCCGCAATGTCCTGCTGATCGGCCACCTCGACACCGTCTTCGAGGCCGACAACCCCTTCCAGCGCTTCGTTCGCGACGGCACCCGCGCCACCGGCCCGGGCATCGGCGACGACAAGGGCGGGATCGCGGTCATCATCGCCGCCCTGCGCGCCATGCAGGCGGCCGGGACCCTGGACGATGTAAACATCACCGTCGTCCTGACCGGCGACGAGGAGCGGATCGGATCGCCCGCGGCCATCGCCCGCCGCGACCTGATCGAGGCCGGCCGCGCCGCCGCCTTCGCCCTGGAGTTCGAGAACCTGGCCATCGAGGACGGTGCCGACTTCGGCACCATCGCGCGGCGCAGCTCGTCCAACTGGACCCTGACCACGACGGGTCGCACCGGCCATTCCAGCGGGGTGTTCAACGACGCCCTCGGCTACGGCGCCATCTATGAGCTGGCCCGCATCCTCGACGGCTTCCGCCGCGACCTGCCGGAGCCGAACCTGACCTATAACGTCGGGGTGGTCGCCGGGGGCACGCCCGCCGCCATCGACGCCGAGGGCTTCAGTGTCACCGCCTCGGGCAAGACCAATATCGTCGCCTCGACCGCCATCGCCCGCGGCGACCTGCGCACCCTGACCCGCGAACAGGACGAACGCGTCCGCGCCCGGATGCAGGCGATCGTCGGTGACCACCTGCCCCGCACGGCAGCGGACCTGGTCTTCGCGGAAGGCGGCTATCCGCCCATGGCCCCGAGCGAGGGCAACCGCGCCCTGCTGGCCCGGCTGAATGCCGTCAACCGTGACCTCGGCCTGCCCGAAATGGCCGAATACGACCCCGCCCGCCGCGGGGCCGCCGACAGCGGCTTCGTCGCCGCGGATGTGGATACGCTGGGCGGCCTGGGCATCGCCGGCGGCAATGCGCATGCGGACGGCGAATGGGTCGATCTGGACAGTCTGGTGCGTCAGGCGCAACGGGCGGCGGTGCTGATCAGCCGGTTGAGTGCGGGCGGGGAGTGAGGACCTCTCGCGACCTGCTTTCAGACAGGCCAGGCCGCCGGTCGGGCGATCATCAGCCAGAAGATCGCCAGCACCGCTGCAAAGGCCGGAAAGCCGCAGGCGAACCAAACCCGCCAGAGACGATAATAGGCCGGTGGCAGGGGGGTGCCGGCGTCCGCCGCCCCGCGGGCCAGCGCCCTCAGCCTTAGCTGGATCCAGACGACGGGAAGCCAGAAGAGCCCCGTCAAGACATAGAGGCCGAAGCCGGCGAGGATCCAGAATTCGGTCAGCGCATAGCCCGTGAGGTTCGCCAGCCAGAGACCGGTCAGGGGCTGGAGCACGACGGCTGTGGCCGTAAACAAGGTGTCCGCCAGTACGACGACTCCGGCGGTATGGGCGATGAGGCGCGGATCGCCCGTCCGGTTCGCCATGAGCATGAAAAAGGCGATGCCTGCACCCGTTCCCAGCAGGACGGCGGCCCCGATCACATGCGCCAGCTTGACGACCAGCATCAACGTCATCGGTCATCCCCCAGTGCGAGCGCGCCGAGGGCCAGCAGGGCGGCGGGCAGGGTCTTGACCAGCGGACCCAGCGGATCGAGCCAGAGGTCGGGCCGCCACAGGGTCGCACCGGCCAGGTAGGCGAAGGTGACGGCGATCATCCCTGCCAGTGCCCAGCGGCTGGTCCGTCGCACCAGCACCAGCCCGGCCAGGGCGACGTCCGCGCCGACGCCCGCCAGCACAAATCCTTGCGCCAGCCCGGACGACAGGCCGGCCGAGGTCAGGACCGCCGTCGCCTGTGCCTGCGACGCCAGGCCGACCAGCCCCGAGACCAGCCAGAAAAGGGACAGGCCCACCAGAAAGACCGGCAACAGGAACCAGGTGCGCGCGTGCCGGCGGTCCTGCGCCGACGAAGGGTGCGCGGCCAGCAGCCGGTCGAGCGACTGCAGTTCGAGCCCGAGACCGGCGGCGTCGCCAACCCGGCCGTCAACCCCGCCGGCCAGTTGCTGCAGGGCGGTGCTGCGCATCGGGCTTCGCCAACCCAGCCAGGCAGCCGCATCGGCGACGAGGGCTGAGATCCTGGCCACCGGGGCCGGCAGGCAGACCAGTGACACCGGCGCAAACCCCATCCAGGCGCGCAGGCGGCAAAGAAGTGTCCCCAGACTCACCGCCTCCGCCGCGACCAGATCCAGCGCGACCCGCAAGGGGGCTGCGGGGGCGAGGCTGCGCACCACCGCCTCGGCCAGATCCCCGACCGACACCAGTCGGATGACAGCATCGGCATGAACCGCCGGGATGAACAGAGGGAACCCGGCGAGCCCGCGCAGGAGGGCACTGCCGCCATGGACGGCCGGGGCGAGCACCAGCCCGGGTCTCAGGATCAGCCAGTCCAGCCCGGTCCTCGCCAGCAGGGCGTCGCCCGCCTGTTTGGTGGTGCTGAAGCCATCGGTCCCGCGGTCGATGGTCGACGCCGATATCTGGATGAACCGTCGGACGCCGGCAGCCTCGCAGGCCTGCGTCAGATGGGCCAGTCCCCGAACGTGGACCCCGGCGAGATCGTCGCCCGGACTGTCCTGCAGGGCACCGGCGCAGTTGACCACGGCCTCCACCCCTTCCAGGAGCGGGTGCCAGGCCGCGGCGGTCGCCGAGGCGAGGTCGAGCGACCGCCAATCGGCCCCCGGAACCCGGCGCTGCGCCGCGATCACATTGCGCGCAACACCCGTGACCTGAACGCCGTCCACGAGCAGGCGGGCGACGACATGGGACCCGATCAGACCGGAGGCGCCGACGACGAGAACCCGCATGCGTCGCCTCCGTCGTCCCTAGCCGTACATATCGCCCAGATAGACCCGGCGTACTTCCGGATCGCGGATCACGTCCTCGGCCTTGCCTTCGAACAGCACCGCCCCGCCCGAGATGATCGAGGCGTGGTCGATGATCTCCAGCGTCTCGCGGACATTGTGGTCGGTGATCAGGACGCCGATGCCCTGGCCCGCCAGAT
>CAZFQC010000160.1:0-5927 GCA_964520795.1 uncultured Brevundimonas sp. | reverse complement strand
CCCCTAGATCTGGCTCATCTTCTGCTGCGCCTTGGCGAAATACTGCCAGCCGGTCCAGACGGTGACGATGGCGGCGATCCAGATCAGGACGTAGGCGAAGGTCTGGAAATGCGGCTGCCATTCCAGCGGCAGGCCGAAGCCGTCCCACAGCAGGACCAGTTGCAGGGCGCCGAGGGCGACCATCTGCAGGACGGTCTTCCACTTGGCCAGCAGGGTGACGGGCAGTTTGACCTTGCCGGCGACCGTCTCGCGCAGGGCCGAGACGGCGAACTCGCGGAACAGGATCAGGCCGCAGGGGATGGCGATCTGCGGCAGGGCCCCCCAGGCCAGGACGCCGAGGATGGCACCGGTGATCAGCACCTTGTCGGCGATCGGATCGAGGATGGCTCCCCAACGGGTGGTCGAGTGCCAGCGCCGGGCGAGGAAGCCGTCGACCCAGTCGGTCGAGGCCGCGACCATGAAGATCACGAAGGCCGTGCGCCCGAAGCGGAACTGGTCGTCCGGGCTGAGATAGTCGGACATGAAGGGAATGCCCTGCGGCGCCGCCCCCGCCAGGATCAGGAACATGATCACCCCGGCGACCAGCCGCAGGCCGGTCAGGATGTTCGGAATGGGATTGGCGTGGGGATTGGGGGTCATGGGGCGCTCCGATACCTCAAACGCGATCTGCCACGCTTCGCTCCATGAAGCGAGCGTCCGGCCTCGTCGCTAGTCGGCCAGGGACACGAATGACCCGTCGCGCAGGGAGCGCAGGACGCCGTCGGCGATGCCGAAATGGACACCGCTCAGCGCCAGGGTTCCCGCCGCCTCGCGCTCGGCGATCCAGGGGAAGGTGCGCAGGTTTTCCAGCGACAGACGGACCACCGCCTCCTCGGCCGCCCGCTCCGCCTCCTCGGGCGCGCATTCCTCGCAGACGCGGCGTACGACCGGCGTGCCCTGGGCGACCCAGGGGGCGACGAAGTCCTGACAGTTGTCGGGGGCGCCATAGCGCATGGCGTTGACCCCGCCGCAGTGGGCGTGGCCCATGACCATGATGCGGGAGACACCCAGCACCTTGACCCCGAACTCCAGCGCCGCGGAGACGCCGTGCAGCTGGCCGTCGGGCTCATAGGGCGGCACGAGGTTGGCAACGTTGCGGACCACGAACAGCTGGCCCGGCGCGGTGTCGAAGATCAGGGCCGGATCGGCGCGGCTGTCGGAACAGGCCACCACGAGGGTGTGCGGCTTCTGACCGTCGGCGGCGAGGGCCTCGTACTGGGCCTTGGCCTCGGGCCAGTGGTCTTCACGGAAACGGCGGTAGCCGGAGAGCAGGGCGTCGCGGGATTCGTCGGTCATGGGGACGGTATAGGCAATCGGCGCTCATGGGGGGAGAGGGGCAGGGTTCTTCATCCACGCACGATTCCCCCCGGCCGCCGTGAGCCCGGCCGCGGTTGCAGAGAAATCGATGCGTCGGCTAGAAATCCCGGTGGAGAGGCTGTGACATGAACAAATTCTCTTTCGTCCTGGCAGGGGCGCTCGCCGCCTTCGCGACGCCATCATGGGCGCAATCGGAGGCACCGGCCCCGACCGCCGCCGGGGATCTGGAGGTCCGCTTCTGTCCGGCCTCGGTCCTGCGGCCATACCCTCTGGACAGCCTGCGCGGCGTGCAGGGCCTGCTGATCCAGAATGTGGCGGCGCTCAACCATGCCGGCAGCCAGGCCGAAATTTCGGCGATCGAGATCAGCCTGCTGAACGGCGGCGAGGTGCAGGACACGCGACGGATTTCCGGCGGTGCCCTCGCCTCCGCCCTGCAAGGGGGGCAGGCCATGCAGGCCTATGGCGTCGATCAGCTGCTTCCGTTCCAGTTCTGCGACGGTCGGCTGTATGGAGAGGCCCGGCTGGCCGGAGGGCCGACCCTGGAAGCCGGACAGGCTGCGCTTGTCACCCAGCAGGTGTTCGCCTGGCGAGGTCAGCGCGACGAGGCCCGGGTCACGGTCACGGCGAACGTCGCCGGGCGTGAGGTGACGGCGTCGCACAGCATCCGCATTGACGCCGCGACCTCGACGACGCGCTTTCGCTGGCCGTTGCGGGACGGGCCATGGCTGGTCGCCGCCGGCGCGAGCTTCCACACCACCCACCGCTGGGCCATCCCCGAAGAGTTCGCCCTGGACATCATCGCGGTCGGGGCCAACGGCCGGTCGTTCCGGACCGACGGGACCAGCAACACGGACTTCCACGCCTATGACGCAGAAGTGGTCGCGGCGGCCGACGGCGTGGTCGTCCACGTCGTTACCGGGGCGACCGAGGCGGCGCCCATGTTGCGCATGCCCGGCGAGGAACTCGCCGCCTATTACGGCCGCATATCCGAGCGTCAGGCCGTCTTCCTCGCCGCCGGGGAGCCGGGGCTGATGGGCGACGGCGTGGTCCTCGACCACGGAAACGGCGAATACTCCGTCTACGCCCACCTTGTGCCCGGAAGCACGCTGGTCACGGTGGGGGACCGGGTCAGCGCGGGACAGACGATTGGTCGGCTGGGGTCATCGGGCAATTCCACCGAACCGCACCTGCATTTCCAGGTCTGTGATGCGGCCAGCGCAATCTCCTGCGCCGGGATCATTCCCACGTTTGACAACATCAACCTGCCGATCTCCGATGGCCCTCGACCCATTCAGTCGGGCGACCTCGTCCATGCGATCGAAACCTCCCGCTAGCCTGGCTGGGCTTTCCGGAAAGCAAGCGTGGGAAGCGGGCGGGCCAGACGATCTGCGGCCGGGTCGGCGGTGCCCCTACGATCCCCTCGGAGCCTTTCCATCGATCAGCACGGCCTGTTGCCAGCGACTCGGGGCCTTGTCGGTGCGGTGAATGCAGCCCGCCCAGCAGCAGGGGCGCTTCTTGCCTTCCTGCATTTCCTCGATCGTCCGCTGGATGCGGCGCTGTCGGGTCGCGGGCTGTTTCGCGTCCTCGACCCAGCAGATGAACTCATTGCGGCCCAGCGGCGTCAGGCCTTGCCACAGGGCCAGGGCGTCCGCGTCGGCCTGGATGGCGGTGCGAAGATCGTCGCCGGCGACGTGGACGACGCCCTGTGCAAAGTCGGTCATGCAGCCTCCTGCCTGGGCCCCTACCCTAACCCCGCCCCTCCGGATGAAAGAAGCCGTAAATCCGCTCCGCCATCGGCTGGTTGATGCCGTCGACCTTGACCAGATCGGCGACCGAGGCGCGGCTGACGCCCTTGGCGGAGCCGAAGGCGTGGAGCAGGGCCTTCTTGCGGCCGGGGCCGACGCCCTCGATCTCGTCGAGGGGATTCTTGCGGATGTCCATCGAGCGGCGGGTGGCGTGGGCACCGTTGGCGAAACGGTGCGCCTCGTCGCGCAGGCGCTGGATGTAGTAGAGGGCCGGCGACTTGAGCGGCAGCATGAAGGGCGGCTTGCCCGGCATGAAGAAATGCTCCTTGCCGGCGTCGCGGTCCGGGCCCTTGGCCACGCCGACGGCGAGGATGTCGTCCAGACCCAGGTCGGCCAGGACGGCCAGGACCTCGGCCAGCTGGCCGGCGCCGCCGTCGATCAGCAGAAGGTCGGGGCGGACCACCTCCTCGCCCGCGTCCTCGTCCTTCACCAGTCGCCCGAAGCGGCGGCGCATGACCTCGCGCATCATGCCGTAGTCGTCGCCGGGGGTCAGGTCCTCGCCGTGGATGTTGAACTTGCGGTACTGCGACTTCTGGAAGCCTTCGGGGCCGGCCACGACCATGCCGCCGACGGCGTTGGTCCCCTGGATGTGGGCGTTGTCGTAGATCTCGATCCGCTCGGGCCGACTGTCCAGTCCGAACGCCTCGCAGACCTCGTCGAGGATTTTGCCCTGGGCGGACCCTTCCGCCATCTTGCGACCCAGGGCCTCGCGGGCATTGGTCAGGGCGTGGTCGACGAGGGCGGCCTTGTCACCGCGCTTCGGCCATTCGATCGAGACCACCCGGCGACCATCGCTGGTCTTCGCCTTCATCGAGAAGGCCTCCTCCAGCAGCTCCTTCTCGAACGGCAGGATGTTGGACAGGATCAGCCGGGGGACCGGCCGGTCCTCGTAGAACTGGCCGAGGAAGGCGGCGAGGATTTCGGGGTCGGTGTCGGCCTTGTCGACGCGCGGGAAATAGGCCCGGCCGCCCCAGTTCTGGCCGCCGCGATAGAAGAAGACCTGGACGCAGGCCTGACCGCCCTCGGAGAACAGGGCGAAGACGTCGGCCTCGGCCACGCTGTCGGCGCTGACGGAATTCTCCATCGAAATGGCCGAGAGGGCGCGGATGCGGTCGCGGACGCGGGCCGCCTGTTCATAGTCCATGGCCTCGGCCGCCGCGCTCATCTCGTCCGAGAGGCGGGCGATGACGGCGCGCGACTTGCCCTTCAGAAAGGCCGAGGCCTCGTCGACCAGGCCGGCATAGTCCTCGAGCGAGATCAGGCCGGTGCAGGGGGCCGAGCAGCGCTTGATCTGGTGCAGCATGCAGGGCCGGGTGCGGGACTCATAGACGCTGTCCGAGCATGACCGCAGAAGGAAGGCCTTCTGCAGGGTGTTCAGGGTCCGGTTCACCGCCCAGGTCGAGGCGAAGGGGCCGAAATAGTCGCCGGGGGTGGTGTGGGCCCCGCGGTGCTTGCGGACCTGGGGCGCGCGGTGGTCCTTGCGGATCATCAGTTCGGCGAACGACTTGTCGTCGCGCAGCACCACATTGAAGCGCGGCTTCAGCTGTTTGATGAAGCTGGATTCGAGCAGCAGGGCCTCGGTCTCGGAGGCGGTGATGACCAGCTCCATCGACCGGGTCAGGGAGACCATCAGGCCGATGCGCTGGGTGTGGAAGCGGCCCTGCGCATACTGCAGGATGCGCTTCTTGATGGACCGCGCCTTGCCGACATAGAGGCAGGTCCCGTCCTCGCCATACATGCGATAGACGCCCGGCTTGTCGGGTGCCCGCCGCGCCTCGTCGCGGATCAGGTCGGCGGCCTGGAGGGCGCCGGAGTCGGTCGCGGTTTCAGGAATCGGGGCCTCGGTCATCGCGACCGATATAGAGGCCCCCGGCCGCTTTCGCGATGCGGGATCAGGTCCCGGCGGCGATCCGGTTGCGCGCGTCCAGCAGCAGGAAGACGCAGATGGCCAGCAGGCCGATGTCCTTGGCCAGGAACTGGCCGGTCGAGCCGAGGGCGGGGAAGGCGTAGCCCGGCTCGACGATGGGCACGCCGAGGGCAAAGCTGAGCGTCACCACGAAGGTCGCCACCCCCATCAGGGCGCCGACCAGACCCAGCCGCGGAAAGCGGCCGCCGAGGGCGATCAGGACGCCGGCGGTCAGCTCCAGCACGCCGATGACGGCCGAGGCCCCGGCCACGCCGACCAGCGGATACAGCCAGCCGAACAGCCAGTAGTCGCGGGCGATCCCGGCGACGCCCTCGGCCTCATAGGGCAGGAATTTCATATAGCCGAAGACGAGGAAGATCAGGACAATGCCCAGCCGCAGGGCGGCGCGGCCGTCGAGGGTGGCCAGGCGGGCGGCGGCGGTCGGGTTCATGGGCGGGCTCCGGTTTCAGACGCCCATTCGCTCGACGGGGGCCAGAGGTTACAGTCGCCTAGAAGCGGCGGACCATCAGGACGCCGGCCAGGACCAGGGCGACGCCGGCGGCCCGGCCCCAGCTGATCGGCTGCTGCGGCGCGCCGAAAGCGCCGAAATGGTCGAGCAGCAGGCCGACCAGCAGCTGTCCGGCGACCATCAGGGTGATGGTCAGGGCGACGCCGAGGCGTGGCACGCCCCAGGCCGCGGCGACGACGAAGATCGCGCCGTAGAGCCCGCCGACCCAGGCGTACCAGGGCAGGCCGCGCGCCGCCGCCACGTCCGGCTTTGCCTGCAGGACGACGGCGAGAATGCCCAGCGCCGCCGTGCCGATGGCGAAGGAGACGAAGGCGGCGTTCACCGGCGAGCC
>CAZFQC010000159.1:0-5934 GCA_964520795.1 uncultured Brevundimonas sp. | reverse complement strand
AGGCGGCGTCGCCGGGGCCGCCGGCCGGGCCGCGCAGACATCGCCGGGGATGGCGGCGAAGGCCAGCCAGGCCGGCTCGGCCGGACCCGGAACCCGTGTTTCATCGGCGAAGGCCAGCATCTGGAAACCGTCACAGCCGCCCCCGGGCCGGCGTTTCACATAGACGACCCGATTGTCCTCGCCGCCGGCGGCCAGCCAATTCTGCAGCCGGAACGCCTCGCTGTAGGCGTCGACCAGGCCGCCGATGGCGCCCTGGGTGGTCATGACGCAGGTCGCCTGCTGGGACAGGCCGACCTTGCCGCCGCAGGTCGGGTCGCTGACCGCCGTCGGCAGCTCCGGGATCTCCACCTGCAGGGGCGCCGGGGTCTGCGCCAGCGCCGGCGCGGCCAGCAGGGCCGCCGCGGCGGCCATCATCACGATCTTCATGGTCTACAACTCCACGCCCAGATGCTTCGCCACGGCGAAGATGTCCTTGTCGCCCCGTCCGCACATATTGAGCACGACATCGCCTCCCTTGCCCACTTCCTTCGCAATCTCGCCGATACGGGCGAGGGCGTGGCTGGGCTCGAGGGCGGGGATGATCCCCTCCAGCTTCGAACACAGCTGGAAGGCTTCCAGCGCCTCGGCGTCGGTGGCGGCCCGGTATTCGGCGCGGCCGATGTCCTTCAGCCAGGCGTGTTCAGGGCCGATGCCGGGATAGTCGAGGCCGGCCGAGATCGAATGGCCTTCGAGGATCTGGCCGTCGTCGTCCTGCAGCAGATAGGTGCGGTTGCCGTGCAGCACGCCGGGCCGCCCGCCCTGCAGGCTGGCCGCGTGGTCCGGACCGTCCAGCCCGCGTCCGGCCGCCTCGACCCCGATCAGCCGCACCCCGGCGTCCTCGATGAAGGGATGGAACAGGCCGATGGCGTTTGAGCCCCCGCCGATGGCCGCCACCACCGCGTCCGGCAGTTTCCCGCGCCGGGCCAGCATGGACGCCCGGGTCTCGCGGCCGATCACCGACTGGAAGTCGCGCACCATGGCCGGATAGGGGTGCGGCCCGGCCGCCGTGCCGATCAGATAATAGGTGTCCTCGACATTGGTGACCCAGTCCCGCATCGCCTCGTTCATGGCGTCCTTGAGCGTCGCCCGGCCCGCCGTCACCGGCACGACCTCGGCCCCCAGCAGCTTCATGCGGAAGACATTGGGCATCTGCCGCTCGACGTCGGTGGCGCCCATGTAGACGACACACTGCAGGCCGAAGCGGGCGCAGACGGTAGCGGTGGCCACGCCGTGCTGGCCGGCGCCGGTCTCGGCGATGATCCGCGTCTTGCCCATCCGCATGGCCAGCAGGATCTGGCCCATGCAGTTGTTGATCTTGTGCGCGCCGGTGTGATTCAGCTCGTCGCGCTTGAACCAGATGTCGGCCGCCCCGTAGTGCCCGGTCAGCCGCTCGGCCAGATACATCGGGCTGGGCCGCCCGACATAGTCGGTCAGGAAGCCGTCCAGCCCGGCCTGGAAGGTCGGATCCGCCTTGGCCGCCTCGTATGCGGCGTTCAGCTCGTGAACCAGCGGCATCAGGGTCTCGGCCACGAACCGCCCGCCATAGGGGCCGAAACGGCCCGCGGCGTCGGGCATGGCGTAGTGGTTCGGCAGGATGGCGTTCACAGATCAGCTTTCACGCGGGGGAGCGGCGGAATTCAGGCCGAACGAACAGCCTCCAGAAAGGCCGTGATCCGGGCCGCGTCCTTAACACCCGGCGCGGTTTCCACGCCAGAGGACACATCCACCAGGGGCGCGCCGGACACGGAAATCGCCTGCGCCACATTGTCCGGGGTCAGACCTCCGGCCAGGAACCACGGCCGCTCGAAGACCCGGCCGGCCAGAAGGCTCCAGTCGAACCGCGCCCCGACCCCGCCCGGCAGGTGTGATCCCTCCGGCGGCTTCGCGTCGAACATCAGGTGATCGGCGACCGCCGCCCAGTCCCCGGCGCCCGCGAAATCCTCCGCCCGGCGGATCGGCAGGACCTTGATGATCCCCGCCCCGGTCAGCAGCCGCACCCGCGCGGCCCGTTCAACCGTCTCCGCCCCGTGCAGCTGGATCAGGTCCGGCTTCAGGATCAGGGCGATTTCGCTCAACAGGGCGTCGTCGGCGTCGACGGTGACGGCCACGATCCTCGCCCGGCCCCGCGCCCGCTCGAACAGGGTGGCGCCGTGCAGGGGGTCGATGTGGCGGGGGCTTTTCGGAAACACCACCGCCCCGACAAAGGCCGCGCCGCCGGCGAGGGCCGCGTCGAGGCCCTCCGGCGTGGTCAGTCCGCAGATCTTGGCCCGGGTGCTCATGCGGCGAATATGGCGTCGATCTGAGCCTGATCCAGCAGCCGCCACCCCCCCGGGGCCAGATCCTCCGGCAGGGCCAGTCCGCCGACCCGTTCCCGGTGCAGGTTCTCGACGTGGTTGCCCACCGCCGCAAACATCCGCCGCACCATGTGATAGCGGCCCTCGGTCACCGTCAGGCGCGCCTCGGTGGGCGAGAGCACCTCCAGCAAGGCCGGCGACAGCGGCTTGTCCTCGCCCTCCAGCACCAGACCCCCGGCGGCAAAGACATCGCCCTCGGTCCCGACCAGCGGCCGGGCCAGGGTGGCGCGATAGACCTTGGCCACATGGCGTCTGGGCGAGATCACCCGGTGCAGCAAGTCGCCGTCGTCGGTCAGCAGCAGCAGGCCCGTGGTCTGTTTGTCCAGCCGGCCGATGGTCGAGATGGCCGGGTCGCGCCGCCGCCAGCGGGGCGGCAGGACGTCATAGACCAGGGCCCCCTCCTCCTTGCGCGAACAGGTCATGCCCAGCGGCTTGTGCAGCATCATCACCAGACCCGGCACCGGATCCAGCGGCTGGCCGTCGATCTCCATCCGCGCCGGCAGGTCCGGCGTCACCGGGATCCGCTTCGAGACATCGGTCAGGTCGATGCCGTCCAGCACAATCCCGCCCGCCTTGCCCAGCCGCGCCATCTCGGTCCGCGAGCCATAGCCCATGGAGCCGAGCAGCTTGTCCACGCGGCTTGTTGGCGGGCTACCGCGCTTCGCGCTACTTGAGCCCGAGGTCGGCGTCTTCATTTGACGGCCTCGAACACCTTGTAGCCGCCGCTGTCGGCGATCATGTCGACCCGCTTGAAGGCGTCCTTCAGCTCCGCCTCATACGGCAGGTGCCGGTTGGCCACGATCCACAGCACCCCGCCCTTCTTCAGCAGGCCCGCGGCCTTGCGAATGAAGGCCTGGCCCAGCCGCTTGTCCTCGGCCCCGCCGTCATGAAAGGGCGGATTGCTGACCACGAAATTCAGCTCGCCGACATCGTCCAGCGTCCGCGCATCGGCCCATTCGAAGGTCGCGCGCGGGTCCGTGACGTTCTTCCGCGCCGCCGCGATCGCCCGCCGGTCCAGATCGACCAGCCGCAGCGAGGTCACCGACGGCGAACCCAGCACCACCGTCGCCAGGGCACCGTAGCCGCAACCCAGATCAATGCCCGCGCCCTTCAGCGGCGGCAGGGTCCGGGCCAGCAGCAGGGAGCCGGCGTCGATCCGGTCCCAGGCGAAGACCCCCGGCTGCGACCAGGCGTCCAGCCCCTCCACGAGACGCGGCGCGCCCGCAGCGATGGCCGCATCGAGCCCCGTCACTGTCTGCGGCCGGATCACGACGCAGCGCCGGTGGTGCGCCCTGGCGCTCTCGCCGACCTCGACTCCGAAGCTCTCCAGCTCCTTCTTCAGCCGCGACCCGCCCTTGTCCTTGGCCGCCATGACATCCAGCCGCCCGCCGGGCTTCAGCGCCCTGAGCGCCAGGGCCAGCGCATACCGCCGCTCCAGCACGCCGGGCGGGGCATAGATCATGATGTCGTCCGCCGAGCCCTCGGCCAGGTCCTCCAGCGCCGACGAGCCGGGGATCAGGGGCGAAAGCTGCGTCGCCGCGCCGGGCGGATCAAAGACGGCGGGCGGGCGGCCGTAGAGGAGCGTGGTCATGGCGGCGCCTAATAGCGGTATCGCGGTGGAACGCGAAACCGCGCCGACTTCACGACTGACATGGCGGAACAAATGAGGCACAAGGCCGCCATGTTCGCCGACTCGACCCTGATCGCTCCGCCTGCGCCATCTTTGGCCGACGCCCGGGCGACGCTGGAGCGGGTCTGGGGCCATGCGGATTTCCGCGGGCGTCAGGCCGAGGTGGTGGCCGAGATCCTCGCCGGGCGCGACGTGGTCGCCGTCCTGCCGACCGGCGGCGGCAAGAGCGTCTGCTACCAGATTCCCGCCATGCTGCGGCCCGGCCTCGGCCTGGTGGTCTCGCCCCTGATCGCCCTGATGACCGACCAGGTCGAGGCGCTGAGACAGCAGGGGGTGGCGGCCGCCCGGCTCGATTCCGGCGTCTCCATGGACGACCGCTCGGCCATCTGGCGGCAGGCCCGGGCGGGGGAGCTGGACCTGCTCTATGTCTCACCCGAGGGACTGGCGCAGCCGCATCTGATCGATCGCCTGCACGACCTGCCGCTTTCGCTGATCGCCATCGACGAGGCCCACTGTGTCTCACAGTGGGGACATGATTTCCGTCCGGATTACAGGACCCTGGGCCGTCTGGCCGAGCTGTTTCCGGGCGTGCCGCGCATTGCCGTCACCGCCACAGCCGACGCCCGGACCCGCGACGACATCGTTCGCTCACTGCGGCTGGAGGACGCGAAGGTCGTCGTCGACAGCTTCGCCCGGCCCAATCTGCAGCTCTCGGCCATCCGTAAGGAAAGCGCCTCGCGCGCCCGCACCGATGCCGCCGTCATCGATCTGGTGCGCCAGCGGCGCGGCAAGTCCGGGGTGGTCTATTGCGGCAGTCGCGACGGCTGCGAACGGGTCGCCCAGGCCCTGCGTGAGGCCGGGACCAACGCCATCGCCTATCACGCCGGCATGGAGGCCCGTGACCGCGACCGCCGGCTGGAGCGGTTCCTGGCCGAGGACGGGGCGGTGATGGTGGCCACCATCGCCTTCGGCATGGGGGTCGACAAGGCCGACGTCCGCTTCGTCATCCACGCCGATCCGCCCGGCTCGCTGGAGGCCTACTGGCAGGAGATCGGCCGGGCCGGCCGCGACGGCGAGCCGGCCGACGGCATCACCCTGTACGGCCCGTCCGACATCGCCTGGACGCTGAAGCGGCTGGAAGGCCGGCCCATGGCCGAAGAGGTCAAGGCGGTGCAGGTGAGGAAGGCCCGCCAGCTGTTCGCCATGCTGGACGGCGCCGTCTGCCGCGCCCAGGCCGTGCGCCGCTATTTCGGGGAGGAGGGTGCCGAACGCTGCGGCGTCTGCGACCTGTGCCTCGATCCGCCGGCCGTCTTCGACGCCACCGTCCCGGCCCAGAAGGCACTGGCGGCCGTCCAGCGGCTGGGGGAGCGGTTCGGCAAGACCCGGGTCATCGACCATCTGCTGGGCAGGACGAAGGACGTCCAGCCCTGGGAGACCGCCCTGTCGACCTGGGCCATCGGCGCCGACACGGGCCAGCACACATGGCGCGACATCATCGACCATCTGATGTTCGAGGGCCTGCTGGTCGAGGATCCCAATGAGGGCAAGCCGCTGGTGATGCTCGGCGAACCGGAGGCCGTGCGCGCCGTCTATCGCGGCGAGCGGATGATTGAGGTCCGCGCCGCAGCCGCCCGCGCCGCCCCGGCCCGCGAGCGCACCCGCACGGGACGAAACGCCGCGCTCGAGACCCTGGACGCCGACGTTCGCGCCCGGTTCGAGATCCTGCGCGCCTGGCGCCGCGACCGCGCCGCCGAACAGCGCGTCCCGCCCTATGTCATCTTCCAGGACAGGACCTTGCTGGAGATCGCCATGGCCGAACCGGCCGACCTCGAGCGGCTGGGCCACATCTCCGGCGTCGGCCAGACCCGGCTGGACCGCTATGGCAAGGGCGTGCTGGAGGCCTTGCGCAAC
>CAZFQC010000158.1:0-5938 GCA_964520795.1 uncultured Brevundimonas sp. | reverse complement strand
TGGTGGGCACCGACGCTGAACAAGCTGACCCAGATCGGGGCGCATATCTTCTATCGCTGGAAGGGCGTCTATGGCGAACCGGCGGCCTTCCGGCAGCCCTATTCCGGGCGGGAGCCGCTGATCGACGAAGCCCGCTTCTCGCGGCCGCGCCTCACGGTCGCCTCTGCGACCGGCGACGCCCTCGGCGCGAACGCGGTCGATGCCGACGCCGCCCTGCGCACGATCGTGATCGACGGCCAGACCCGCGTCATCGGCGTCGCCTCACTGGGTGGCCGTCGTCAGGCCACGCCGGCGGAGATTGCGGCCATCAACCAGCGTCTGGCGGCCTTCGAGGCACCTGCGACGCCGGCACCCGAGCCGACGCCCCGCCCGGTGCCGCCCGGCGTCACGGTCATGGACGTCGAGGAAGTCGGCCGCCCGACGTCCTGAGTCTGACGGGCGCGGAACGGAATCCCGGTTCGTGCATTCCTGCCCCGGCCCGGGGACAATACAGACATTGATCCAGGGCTCTTGACCCCAAACGGGCTGCCTCGGCGATCGCGCACCCGCACCCTGGCCGAAAACCGCCGCACAGGCGCTCATGGAAGGCGCCGTTTGACCAGTTCGACCGCCAGCGATCCCGACGCGATTGAAGCCGACCGTCTACGGGTCCTGCGGTCCTTCGACATCCTCGACACTGACCCGGAGCAGGCCTTCGACGACGTGATGTTGCTGGCGGCGCGGATCTGCGACGCGCCGATCGGCATGGTCAGTCTGGCCGTGGGCGACCGGCAGTGGTTCAAGGCCAGGGACGGTGTCGACGTCCCGGAAATCGGGCCGGCCAGCTCATTCTGCCGCTATGCGATGCGGCGGCCGGGCATCACCCTGCTGCGCGACGCCAGCCTCGACCCGCTGTTCGCCGACCATCCGCTGGTGACCGGCGAGTCCGGCTTCCGCTTTTACGCCGGGGCACCGCTGATCGACGACCAGGGGCTGGCGCTGGGCACCCTGTGCGTCATCGACACCCGGCCGCGTCCGCAGGGGCTGGATGAAACCCAGCTGATGACCCTGGACGTGCTGGCCCGGCAGGTCATGGCCCTGCTCGAGCGTCGCCGGGCCCTGCGCGAACGCCGCCGCAGCGACGAAGCCGCCACCGCCGCGGTCGAGGCCGCGCGCCTCGTGACGGAAAAACTGGCCGAGAGCGACGCGCGCTTCCAGGCCATCGCCGACAGCATGCCCCAGATGGTCTGGTCGTCGCGGCCGGACGGCCATCACGACTACTACAACGCCCGCTGGTACGCCTTCACCGGGGCGGCGGAGGGCTCGACCCTCGGCGACGCCTGGGGGGAGATGATCCACCCCGAGGACCAGGAGCGGGCGCGGACCGCATGGCGCGCCTCCCTGTCCACCGGCGAGCCCTATGAGGTGGAGTACCGCCTGCTGCACCACACCGGCTCCTATGCCTGGACCCTGAGCCGCGCCATGCCCATCCGCAACGCGGCCGGTGCCGTCACCCGCTGGTTCGGGACCGGCACGGACATCGCCGAGATGAAGCGGCTGGAGGAGGCCAAGGCCCTGCTCAGCCAGGAACTGAGCCACCGGATCAAGAACATCTTCGCGGTAATCTCGGCCCTGCTGGCCCTGTCGGCGCGGCAGTATCCCGAGGCCAAGGCCTTTGCCCGCGCAGCCCGGACCCGGATCTCGGCCCTGGCGCGAGCCCATGAGTTCGTGCGGCCGCATACGGACTCCACCCGCCCCAGCCTGGACGGCACGACCCTGCATGCCTTTCTGCGCGACCTCTTCCTGCCCTATGACGATGAGGCGGGGGATCCCCGTGTGATCGTCACCGGCGACGACGCGGATTTTGACGATCAGGCCGCGACCCCGGTCGCCCTGCTGTTCCATGAACTGGCCACCAACGCCGCCAAATACGGCGCCCTCTCCGCGCCCGAGGGCCGGGTCACGCTGACGACCCGGCGACAGGGCGACCGCTATGTCATGCGCTGGCGGGAGCGGGGCGGGCCGGCTGTGCGCGGCACGCCGGACGCCTCCGGCTTCGGCTCGTCCCTGCTGGCCCTGTCGGTCGAGGGCCAGCTGGGCGGCACGCTCGAACAGGCCTGGGGGCACGAGGGGCTGGAGGTTGTCGCCGACATCCCGGCGACGGCCCTCGCGCCACGCCGCGCCGCCGGGAGATTGATGTGAACCGCCATCCACGGCTCGCGTTGAGAGGCCAGAAGTCCGTAGTGAATCGAAACCAATGACCGCGCGTATCCTGATCATCGAAGACGAGGCCCTTGTCGCCATGGAGCTTCGCTTCGTGCTGGAGGACCTGGGCTATGAGGTGGTCGGCACCGCGCCGGACGCCCGCACCGCCCGCGCCCTCGCCACCCGCGGCGGCGTCGAACTGGCCCTGGTCGACATCCATCTGACGGACGGCGCTACCGGCGTCGGACTGGGCCAGGAACTGGGCGAGGCGTTCGGCGTCACCGTCCTCTATATGACCGCCAACCCCGGCATGGTCAGCCACGGCATTCCCGGCACCATGGGTGTCGTGACCAAGCCGACCGACGAGGCCTGCGTCCGCGGTGCCGTTGAATACGCCCTGCACCTTCGCCGGGGGGAACCCGCCTCGCCGGTTCCCTACGGCCTGCAGATGTTCAACTGACCCCGAAGGCCGGTCTCACCAGACGCCGATCTTTTCCGCCTGTTTGTGCGAGATCGGATTGTGGGCCCTGGCGTGGTCTTCCTCGGCGAGGAAGCGGACGGCCTCCAGCGCGGCCATACAGCCCATGCCCGCGGCGGTGACCGCCTGGCGGTATATGTCGTCAGTGACGTCGCCGGCGGCCCAGACCCCCTCGATGGCCGTGGCCGCCGTGCCCGGTTTCACCACCAGATAGCCGCCCTGTTTGGTCTCCACCTGGCCGGCGAACAGTTCCGATGACGGGGCGTGGCCGATGGCGATGAAGACGCCGTCTGCGGCGATCTCGCGGGTCTCGCCGGTCTGCACATTCTTCAGCCGCGCGCCGGTGACATTGACGCCGCCGAAGCTGTTGGTCTCGCCCAGGATCTCGTCGATGGCGTTGTTCCAGATCACCTCGACCTTGGGATTGGAGAACAGCCGGTCCTGCAGGATGCGCTCGGCGCGGAACTCGTCGCGGCGGTGCACAACCGTGACCTTGGAGGCGAAATTGGTCAGGAACAGCGCCTCCTCGACGGCGGTGTTGCCGCCGCCGACGACGATGACCTCCTTGCCGCGATAGAAGAAGCCGTCGCAGGTGGCGCAGGCCGAGACGCCGAAGCCCTGGTATTTGGCCTCGCTCTCGATCCCCAGCCATTTGGCCTGGGCGCCGGTGGAGATGATCACCGTCTCGGCCAACAGTTCGGTCCCGGAATCGAGCGTCAGGCGGAAGGGCCGCTGCGACAGATCGGCCTTGACCACGATGTCCTCGATGATCTCGGTCCCGACATGTTCGGCCTGGGCGCGCATCTGCTCCATCAGCCAGGGCCCCTGGATCACGTCGGCGAAGCCGGGATAGTTCTCGACATCGGTCGTAATGGTCAGCTGACCACCGGGTTGCAGGCCGGCGATGACGACCGGATTCAGCAGGGCGCGGGCCGCATAGATGGCGGCGGTCCAGCCGGCGGGGCCGGAACCGATGATGGCGACGCGGACGGTGCGGGGAGTGCTCATGCCCCTATTTAGGCGTTGATTCTGTCCGGCGCGATGGCAGGTTCGCGAGGATTCACAGGTCTGTCGGGGAGGATGACGTGCGGGGACAAAGCTACATTGGCGTGGGTCTGGCGCTGGGCATCGCCATCGGAACGGCGATCGGCATCTCCATGGGCAATCTGGCCATCGGGATCGGCGCGGGCGTGGCGATCGGGGCGGGGCTGGGCGTCACGATCGACGCGGCCCGACGCAAGGGCCGGAGCGACGCGTCCCGGTCTGACGGCAGTGACGGCGGCCTCTATCCCTATGACGGCGGCGGGCGGGACAGGAACCCCGACGGCGGCTCGGACAACGGCTCCGACAGCGGGTCCGACGGCGGGTCGGATGGCGGCGGCGGCGGCGGCGGAGATGGCGGCGGCGGCGGGGGCGACTAGCGCCCGGTGATGCGCGCCAGAACCGCCTGCGCCGCCAGGTCTGTCTCGGCGAGCGGTTCATAGCTCCAGGCGTCCAGCGTGCCGTCGAACGGCCGTGCGGCCCCGCGCTCGCGCAGGTCGGCGTGCAGGCGGGCGAATTTGTCCGCCGGCTTGAGCGGGATCATCGGCAGGATGTGCACTGGCGCGCCCGTCGAAGCGGCATCGGCCGCCATGTTGGCGCTGTCCTCGGTGACGAGGATATGGTCGGCGAAATGCAGGAAGGCGAAATAGGGGTTCGGCCCCTCGCCGTCCCAGATCAGGCCGGGCAGCCGGCCCAGCCGCGCGGTCATCGCCGCCTTCGCCGCCCCGGGCGTGCGGCGCGAGAAGGTTAGCATCAACGAGCCGCCGGCGGCCTCGATGGCGACGCCGATCCGGTCGGCCAGGTCCGCGGCATGGGCTTCGGTGAGGTCGAACGCGCGCGACCGGCCGCCGATCAGCACGGCGACGCGGGGACGGGGCAGGCGGTCCAGCCGGTCGGCGAAGGCGGTGGCGCCTTCGGCCAGTCGTCCGGCCGTCACCCGGTGGGGCGAGCCGGTGATCGACAGGACATTGGGACCGGCGACGCCGTCATGGGCCGGGGCGACGACCAGATCATAGGCTTCGGTGCGCCAGCGCGGGTCCTGGGTCTGGACCACAAAGGTCTTGCCGCCGGATCTGGCCTTCGCCTGCACCGATAACGGCAGGGTCGCCCGGCCGGTGGCGATCCACAGGTCGGGCCAGGCCTCATCGGTGGCGGGTTCGACCGGATCGGACGACGGGTCCAGCATCCACCAGGCCTTCAAGGCCGACGGCAGCCTGTCAAAGACCCCGCGCCAGCGAATGCGTTTGACGGTGATGCGGGACGAAAAAAGGCGCTGGACGGCTTCCGCCAGACCCAGCGCCTGATTTTCCATGCCGGTCCGGCCGTCAGAGACGACCCAGATCGAGAGCGGGGTCTGGTCGGACCCTATTTCCACTCGACCTTGAGGATTTCATAGGCCTTGACGCCGCCGGGGGTGTTGACCTCGACCACGTCGCCAATCTCCTTCGAGATCATCGCCCGGGCGATAGGCGAGGCCACGGAGATCTTGCCCGCCTTCACATCGGCCTCGTGCTCGCCGACGATCTGGTAGCGGGCCTCTTCCTCGGTGTCCTCGTCGACCACGGTGACCGTGGCGCCGAACATGACCTGGTTGCCGTTCAGCTTGGAGACGTCGATGACCTGGGCGCGGCTGATCTTGTCCTCGATGTCCGCGATCTGGCCCTCGATCCAGCCCTGACGCTCTTTCGCGGCATGATATTCAGCGTTTTCAGACAGATCGCCATGCTCGCGTGCTTCCGAGATGGCCGAGATCACGCTCGGCCGCTCCACGGACTTCAATTGCTTCAGCTGATCGTCGAGGACACGGTAGCCCTCGGCCGTCATCGGCACTTTTTCCATATGTCGTGAGTTTCTTGCTTCGCCCGACTGAAGATTGTGACACGCCAGAGGTCGCTGGGCGCTTGCGACCGGCCAAAGAGACTAGGGCGCCAAGCCCCAAGGTTCAAGGGGCATGGCGAAACGCCGTTACGCGGTCCTGTTCCGTCGACGCGTTCGTGCCTGCCGGACCAGGCTCCAGGCCAGCCAGCCGACGGCCGCCAGCCCAAGGGCCATGAACAGGCTCGAAATGATGAAGACCCCGGCCGCGATGAAGGCCAGCACAAAGGCAACTGCGGCGGCCAGGGCGGCGATCACTTGGACGGTTTTCAACTGCATGGCGATGCTAACGTATGGATCATCAGCCGGTTGCGGCCCGGACCCTTCAGGTTGCGCGGTTCCTGTCCACTGTGGCGCCGG
>CAZFQC010000157.1:0-5985 GCA_964520795.1 uncultured Brevundimonas sp. | reverse complement strand
CCGCGGATGAAGACGACCCGCACATGGTCGGCGCCCTGCAGCGTCTCGAACGTCTCATACAGGGCCGCGATCGTTGCGGCGTCGAAGGCATTGCGCCTGTCCGGCCGGTTGATGGTGACGAAGACCACGCCGTCGGCGGTGGAATCCATCCGCACCAGATCGTCATTGGCATCCGGCGCGGGATCGGCCAGCAGCGGGTGGGCGATGGCATTGATCTCGGCGGCCTCGCCCGGGGTGATGTCGAGGGCGTTCAGGTCGGCTTCGGTCGGCTGGCTCATGGCGGGTCCTCTTGAGGCTGTGCGTCTGTAACGCATCGCCCGGCAAATCGCATCGCGCTGGCGCAAAGACCGGCGTTATCTTGACAGGGCGGGACGGCTCAGCTTGATGAAGAAGTGATTAATCAGGGGCCGTCCCAGGGGCGAGGTCTTCTCATGTCGCAGCCTTCCGCTCCCCGAAACCGCAAACCGGCCAAGCTGACGGCCGCCAAGATCAAGCTCGCGGCGGAGATACGGGAGCAACTCGCGGCCCAGGGCGGCGCTGCCCATCGCGACGTGGTTATCGGCCGCATTCTGCAGAGGAAGGGCGTCCATGGCCCGGCCGCGGAACGGACCCGGCGGGCCCTGCTGTCGGCGTTCGAACTGCATGCTGACCCGGACTCCGGGAGCGAGGCTCCTCGCCTGTTCGACCTGCCGTTCGGACCGGACTCCTACCGCTGGGCGCTGGACGAGCCGGTGAGGCCGACGACAAGCTTCTGAATGCCGACCAGCCCGAACGAACGCGTCCGCCGCATGAGCGTGGCCAGCGTCCACGTCCACTATGTCGCCAAGGCAGAGAGGAAGGGCCGGACGCGGGCGGAGGTGGATGAGGTCACCCGTTGGCTGACCGGCTATTCGCAGGATCAGCTGGAGGCCCTTCTGGCGGCCGGGACCGACTTCGAGACCTTCTTCGCCGAGGCACCGGCGATGAATCCGAACCGCTTCCTGATCACCGGCATGATCTGCGGCTACCGGGTCGAGGAGATCGAGGACCCCTTCATGCGGGAAATCCGCCACCTCGACAAACTGGTCGACGAGGTGGCCAGGCGGAAGGCGATGGAGAAGGTGCTTCGGAAACCTTCGCCTACATCCTGAACACGCCGAAGGTCGTCTCCGGGATCGGCGCATTCAACGAGGCGCTGATCGCCAGCCCCAGCACATCGCGCGTCTGGACCGGATCGATGACGCCGTCGTCCCACAGGCGGGCGGTGGCGTGGTACGGATTGCCCTCGTCCTCGTATTTCTGACGGATCGGGGCCTTGAAGGCCTCGGCCTGGTCCGGGGTCCAGCTGTCGGCGTCGCGGTGGACGGTGGCCAGCACCGCCGCCGCCTGCTCGCCGCCCATGACGCTGATCCGGCTGTTGGGCCAGGTGAACAGGAAGCGCGGCGCGAAGGCGCGGCCGCACATGCCGTAGTTACCGGCCCCGAAACTGCCGCCGATCAGGACGGTGAATTTCGGCACCTCGGCCGAGGAGACGGCGGTGACCAGCTTGGCCCCGTTCCTGGCGATACCCTCGGCCTCGTATTTGCCGCCGACCATGAAGCCCGAGATGTTCTGCAGGAAGACCAGCGGGATCTTCCGCTTGCAGGCCAGTTCGATGAAGTGGGCACCCTTGAGCGCGCTTTCCGAGAACAGCACGCCATTGTTGGCCAGGATGGCGACCGGATAGCCCCAGATGCGGGCGAAGCCGCAGACCAGGGTCGTGCCGTACAGGGCCTTGAACTCGTCGAAGTCGGAGCCGTCGACGAGGCGGGCGATGACCTCGCGCACGTCATAGGGGGCGCGGACGTCGTCGGGGATCAGGCCGTACAGTTCCTCGGCGTCATAGGCCGGAGCGCGGGGCTCGCGCACGTCCAGCTCGACCGACTTCACGGTGTTCAGGCTGTCGACGATGGTGCGGACGATCTCCAGCGCGTGCTCGTCGTTCTCGGCGACATAGTCGACCACGCCGGACTTGCGTCCGTGGGTCTCGGACCCGCCCAGTTCCTCGGCCGAGATGACCTCGCCCGTGGCGGCCTTCACCAGCGGCGGGCCGGCCAGGAAGATGGTGCCCTGGTTGCGGACGATGACGCTCTCGTCCGACATGGCCGGGACATAGGCCCCGCCGGCGGTGCAGGAGCCCATGACGCAGGCGATCTGGGGGATGGCCTTGGCCGACATTCGCGCCTGGTTGAAGAAGATGCGGCCGAAATGGTCGCGGTCAGGGAAGACCTCGGCCTGGTGGGGCAGGTTGGCCCCGCCGGAATCGACCAGATAGACGCAGGGCAGGCGGTTCTGCTCGGCGATCTCCTGGGCCCGCAGGTGTTTCTTCACCGTCATCGGGAAATAGGCGCCGCCCTTCACCGTCGGGTCGTTGGCGACGATCATGACCTCGCGACCCGAGACCCGGCCGATGCCGCAGATCATGCCGGCACCGGGGGCGCCGTCCGGGTCCTTCGCATCGCCATACATGCCGTTGGCGGCCAGCTGGCCGATCTCGAGGAAGGGCGAGCCGGGGTCGAGCAGCCGCTCGACCCGGTCGCGGGGCAGCAGCTTGCCGCGCGACACATGGCGGTCGCGGCTGGCGTCGGAGCCGCCGCGCGCGGCCTTGGCGACCTTGTCGTGCAGTTCGTCGCGGAGCGCCCGGTTGTGGGCGTCGAGCGCCTTGAAGGCGGGGCTGTTCGGATCGATGGCGGACGTCAGCTTTGGCATGGGGCTGGTTTAGGCGGGTTCGCGGGCGCGGGGAAGGTGGAGCGCGCCCTGGGGCTGCGCGCGGGTCCGACGAGGCGGGTTCATCACGAAGGACACGATGGAGTCACGAAGGACACGACGAGAACGAGCCCCTCGCGCTGCAGGCACTCCGGACTCCGACAGGTCCTGAAAAACGCTCCGCCCGATCCGCGCCCGGGACTCCCTGTTTTCTTCCTGTCTCCTTCGTGTCCGCTGTGATGAAGCGGTCCACCTATTTGCCGCCACTGGGGAGAAGGTCGGCTTATGTCACGACGACGCAAATCCAGTTGACGAACTACCTCAGCCATGGCCTGTCGCGCCTCCGATGACCGGCTTCAGCCTCCAGACCCGCGCCACCCTGAAAGACCTGCTGCATCTCGCGTGGCCGGTGGTGCTGGCGCGCATCGGCATCATGACCATGGGTCTGACCGATGTGATCGTGGTCGGCAATTTCTCGGGCCTGGAGCTGGCCTTCAGTTCGCTGGCCCTGGCACCGACGTCGATCATCATCACCACCGCGGTGGGCCTGATGATGGGGGTGCAGGTGATGACCGCGCGTCTTCTGGGCGAGGGTCGTCGCAGCGAGGTTGGCGGGGTGCTGCGGCGCGGCGTGACCTATTCGCTCCAGCTCGGCTTCACCTCCATGTTGGGCCTGATCCTGCTCGGACCCTGGGCGCTTCAGCATCTGGGACTGGCGGACGGCCTGGCCGAGGGTGCCTCGCCGGTGCTGGTGGTCTTTGCCCTGTCCATGCCCGGCTATCTGGTCAGTGTGGCAGCGCAGTTCTTTCTCGAGGCCCTGCATCGGCCGCGCGCCGGCATGTGGGCCATGTGGATCGCCAATGGCGTCAACCTCGCGCTCAACCTGCTGCTGGTGCCCGACCTGCTGGGGATCGGCCTCGACGGGGCCGTCGCCTCGGCCTGGGCCACCTTCTTCGCCCGGACGTCGCTGGCGGTGTTCCTGATCCTCTACATCCTGCGACTGCCTGAGGCGCGGGCCCTCGGGATTTTCAGCCGTCCGAAGCGCGACCGGGCCGCCGAGCGGGAGCAGCGCAAGATCGGCTATGGGGCCGGCTCCAGCTATTTCATCGAGGTCGGGGCCTTCGCCGCCATGACCTTCATCGCCGGCCGGCTCGGAGCCATTGAAACCTCGGCCTGGGCGATCGTGCTCAACGTCTCGGCCATGGTCTTCATGCTGCCGATGGGGCTGGCCTCGGCGACGGCGGTGCTGGTCGGGCGCGCCCATGGGGCCCGTGACGGAGGCGGTGTGCTGAGATCGGGACTGGTCGGGATCGGGGTGGTGACGGCCCTCACCCTGATGGTGGCCCTCGTCGTCTGGCCCGGCGCGCCCCTGATCGCCAGCGCCTACAACCGTGACCCCGAGCTGCTGGCGGTCGTCATTCCGGCGCTGGTGCTGACGACCCTGTTCTTCGTCGCCGACGGCATCCAGGTCGTCTCGGCCTCGGCCAACCGTGCTGCCGGCGACGTCTGGTGGCCGACGATCATGCATTTCGTCAGCTATACGGCGATCATGATGCCGCTCGGCTGGTGGTGGGCGCACGAGATCGGCGTCAACGGCCTGGTCTGGGCCGTCATCGTCGCCAGCCTGGTGTCGGCCGTGCTGCTCACGGGCCGGTTCGTGCGGGTGGCGCGAAGGCTGCCGCTGAGTGGCTAGTGGCCAGTGGCCAGTGGCTAGTCATCGCAGCCCCACGAGCGCAGTCGTTCCCGACGAAACGGGGCGCTTTCCGGCCGGAAATGTCGTGCAACAGTTGCGGCGTTCGCAATCACTGGCCACTAACCACTAGCCACTTGCCATTCATCACCCGCTACCGCTCCCCGGATTCCCATGGCCCGCATTCTCATCACCTCGGCCCTGCCGTACATCAACGGCATCAAGCATCTGGGGAATCTGGCGGGGTCGATGCTGCCGGCGGATGTCTATGCCCGTTTCAAGCGGGCCCAGGGCCATGAGGTCCTGTACATCTGCGCCACCGACGAGCACGGCACCCCGGCCGAGCTGGCCGCCGCGGCCGCCGGTCAGGACGTCCGCACCTATTGCGACGAACAGCACGAGGTCCAGAAGGCCGCGGGGCAGGCCTTCGGCCTCAGCTACGACTGGTTCGGCCGGTCATCCAACGCGCCCAACCACCGCCTGACCCAGCATTTCGCCGAGGTGCTGGAGAAGAACGGCCTGATCGAGGAGCGGGTCGACCGGATGATCTATTCGGTCGACGACGCCCGCTTCCTGCCCGACCGCTATGTCGAGGGCACCTGTCCGCACTGCGGCCATGTCGGCGCGCGCGGCGACCAGTGCGACAACTGCGGCCGGCTGCTGGATCCCACCGATCTGATCGATCCGTATTCGGCGGTGTCGGGCTCGCGCAATCTCGAGGTCCGGGACACCCGCCACCTGTATCTGCTGCAGACGAAGCTGGCGGACCGGATCCGGACCTGGATCAATTCGAAGCACGACTGGCAGACCCTTGCCCGGTCCATCGCTCTCAAACACCTCGACGAGGGGCTGATCGACCGCGGCATCACCCGCGACCTGAAATGGGGCGTGCCGGTGGTCGGGCCCGACGGCGGGCCGCGTCCGGGCATGGAGGGCAAGGTCTTCTACGTCTGGTTCGACGCCCCCATCGAATATATCGGCGCGACCGAGGAGTGGGCAGACGCCTCGGGCCGGACGTGGCGCGACTGGTGGCGCACCGACGAGGGGGCCGACGACGTCCGCTACGTCCAGTTCATGGGCAAGGACAATGTCGCCTTCCACACCGTCAGCTTCCCGGCGACCATCCTCGGCTCGGGCGAGCCATGGAAGACGGTCGACACCCTGAAGGCGTTCAACTGGCTGAACTGGTACGGCGGGAAATTCTCGACCAGCCAGAAGCGCGGCGTCTTCATGGACCAGGCGCTGGAGCTGCTGCCCGCCGACTACTGGCGCTGGCACCTGACGGCCTATGGTCCCGAGCATTCGGACGCGGCCTTCACCTGGGAGCAGTTCCAGTCGACGACCAACAAGGACCTGGCCGATGTGCTGGGCAATTTCGTCAACCGGATCGTCAAGTTCGCCGAGAGCAAATTCGACGGCGTCGTGCCCGAGGCCGGGGAGCCCGGGCCGCTGGAGGCGAAGCTGGAGGCCGATCTGCGCGCCGGCATCGCCGAGGCTACGGCCCAGTTCGAGGCCATGGAGTTCCGCAAGGCCGCCGTGGCCCTGCGCGCCGTCTGGGTGCTGGGCAATGA
>CAZFQC010000156.1:0-6006 GCA_964520795.1 uncultured Brevundimonas sp. | reverse complement strand
GACAGGCGGACATAGGCGACCAGGGCGGTCCAGGACGAGATGACGGTACGCTTTGCGGCCTCTTCCTTGATCACCCGGCGCGCGACCTCGTGCAGGGCGGCGAGGTCGAGGGCGGTCTCGGCGCCGATGCCCTTGGTCCGACCCCTGGAGTCCTCGGCCTTGACCGTGGCCAGGTCCTCGATCGGTGCGGCGAGCACCGCCGCCAGCGAGCCGAAACGGGCCAGCAGGGCCTTGGCGATGGGTTTGACGTCGCCCTGCGGCTGGCTGCGGAACAGGAAGAGTTCGAGCAGTTCATAGTCGGGCAGGTGATGGAGGCCGGCTCCGCGCGCGCGGTCGCGCAGGCGTTCGCGGTGGCCCGCATGATGGGGTCGGGGCGGGCGAGGGGCCTTCGGGGCCGCTTCGGGCGCCCGGGACGGCGGGAACGGAAAGGGCAGCACGCTGGACATGACAGCCTCCGGCACAACCCCCGGACGATGTCAGAACGTAAGGCGAACGTCCAGCAGGATCCGGCCCGCCTTCAGATCAGCCGAGTTTCGGCCGGAAGATGCCCGCCGGGCTGGCGCTGAACAGCTCCACCCCGGTCTCGGTCACGCCGCAGCTGTGCTCGCACTGGGCGGACAGGGACTTGTCGCGGGTCACGGCGGTCCAGCCGTCGGACAGGACCTTCACATGCGGCTTGCCCAGGTTCACCATCGGCTCGACGGTGAAGAACATGCCGGGCTTGAGCGTCGCACCCTCGCCGCGGCGGCCGTAGTGCAGGACGTTGGGGCTGTCGTGGAACAGGCGGCCGATGCCGTGGCCGCAGAAGTCGCGCACCACCGACATGCGGTTGGCCTCGACGACCTGCTGGATGGCGTAGCCGATGTCGCCGAAGGTGTTGCCCGGCTTGATCATGGCCAGACCGGCCTCGAGCGAGTCATAGGTCACGTCGATCAGCTTGCGGGCGCGGGCGTTGATCTCGCCGACCGCGTACATGCGGCTGGAATCGCCATGCCAGCCGTCGACGATGACGGTGTGGTCGATGTTGACGATGTCGCCGTCCTTCAGAACCTTGTCGCCGGGAATGCCGTGGCAGACGACGTGGTTGATCGAGGTGCAGATCGTCTTCTCATAGCCCTTGTAGCCGAGGCAGGCGGGCAGGGCGCCGTGGTCGAGGGTGAACTCGCGCATGCGGTCGTCCAGCTCGCCCGTGGTCACGCCGGGGACCACGAAGGGGGTGATCATGTCGAGCGCCGCGCCGACCAGACGACCGGCCGCGCGCATGCCCTCCCAGGCTTCCTCGTCCTCATGGACGCGAATCTCGTGGGTGCGGACGAAGGCGTCGCTGTCCAGTTCGGGGGTCTCGTACATCGGGGGCTTTCGGGAAGGCGGCAGGCTCGGTTCAGATGGCGATCATAACACAGATGCTCAAGGCGACACGATGACCGGACGCCTGCGGCAGTCTAGCGTGCGGAGATGACCGAATCCTCCCCCACCGCCGCCGTCCTCATCATCGGCGACGAGGTCCTGTCCGGACGGACGCAGGACACCAATCTGAACACCATCGCGCGGTTCCTGGCCGCGCTGGGGATCGATCTGCTCGAAGCCCGGACCATCGGTGACCGCAAGGCGCAGATCGTGGACAGTCTGAACGCCCTGCGCGCGGCCCACGACTATGTCTTCACCACCGGCGGCATCGGGCCGACGCATGACGACATCACCGCCGATGCGGTGGCGACGGCCTTCGGCGTGGCCCTGCCCGAGCATCCCGACGCGCTGGCGATCCTCTCGCGGCGCTATGGCGACGATTTCAACGCGGCGCGGCGGCGGATGGCGCGAATCCCGGAGGGGGGGGCGCTGATCGCCAATCCTGTGACCGATGCGCCGGGCTTCCAGATCGGCAATGTCTTCGTCATGGCGGGCGTGCCGAAGATCATGACGGCCATGCTCGAGGATGTGGCCCCGCGGCTGCGCACCGGGGCGGTGGTGCATGCCCGGACGGTCAAGGTGACGGGGGTGGGCGAGGGTGCGATCGCGGACCTGCTGACGGCGGCGGCCCGGGCGGAGCGCGAGATCAGCTTCGGCAGCTATCCCTTCGGCCACGGGTCGGTCGGGGAGATGGGGACGAACCTGGTGGTGCGGGGGCGGGATGAGGCCCGCGTGGAAGCGGCGGTGGGCCGCTTGTTGGAGGCCCTCAAGGCGGCGGGAATCGAGGCGGCGGCCCAGATCTGATCCTTCTCGCGATGGGAGAAGGTGGGCGGCGAAGCCGCTCGGATGAGGGTCGGGTCGTTCAGTCGGCGTGAGCCGCTGCTCCGGACGGGGACACGGCTTGCGCCGAAGGCTGAAAGTCGACCCTCACCCTTTCGCGCAAGGACGACGGCTGCGCCGCCGTGCGCTCAAGCCCTCTCCCATTGGGAGAGGGTCAGCGTTGGAAAGCCTCGGCCACGGCCTGGAATGCCGGGTTGGCCCGACCCTCGCCGTCCAGCAGCAGGGCGCTTTCGTCGGGGCGGTTCCGGCCTTCGGGGCGGACCAGCCAGCTGTCGGGGTCGCGCAGGCCCCAGGTGGTGAAGGCGAAGCGCTGGCGGGCGGGCAGGGCCATGAAGGCTTCGGCCAGTTCGCCGACGCGGGCGACCTGGCGGGCGCGGCGTTCGGCGGTGGAGCGGAAGTCGGGCGACCGGCTGTCATAGCGCTGCATCGGGAAATCCAGCTCCGACACATGGATGGGCAGGCCCAGTGACCCGGCGTCGCGGAAGAAGTCGCGGATGTTTCCGGCCGGGATGTCGATGTCGAGGTGGGACTGGGTGCCGATGCCGCCGACGGGCGCGCCCTGGGCCAGCAGCCGTTCGACCAGCCGCAGGAAGGTCGCGCCCTTCCGCGGATTGTTCTCGAGATTGTAGTCGTTGAGGAACAGGACGGCGTCCGGATCGGCGGCGCGGGCCTGTTCGAAGGCCCGCACGATATAGGCCTCGGGTCCCAGTTTCCGGGCGTAGACGCAGTCGCGCAGGCCGTCGCCGTCCTCGGCCACGGCTTCGTTGACGACGTCCCAGCCGGCCATGCGGCCGCGGTAACGTCCGGCGACGGTCGAGACATAGCGGTCGAACTCGGCCGCGAACCGGGCGGCCGGCAGGGCGTCGGTGAACTGGTCCAGCCCCTGCGAATACCAGACCAGGCAGTGGCCGAAGACGCGTAGCCCCTGTTCCTCGCCCCAGTCGACCATCCGGTCGGAGGCCGAGAAGTCATGGGCGAAGCCGGGCTGCAGGATGCGCTCGGGCTTCAGCTCCCACTCGGGGGTGATCTGGCTGACGTGGCGGCGCATGGCGGCGACCCAGGCGGGGTCGTCCAGCTGGCCGGTCATGCCGGTGGCACCGATGGGGAAGTCGGCGAGGGATTTCAGGGGCGGGGCGAGCGGCGCTTCGGGCGTCCGGGCCGAGGCGAAGCGGTCGCAGGCGGCCAGCGCCAGTGGAGTCGCCAGAATAAGGCGGCGGCTTATGGCGCCCTTCTCCCCTCGGCAGAGAAGGTGGCTCGCAGAGCGAGACGGATGAGGGGGATGTTTCATCAGTCTACCTGTCTGGCGATGAGCGTGGGGCTGGTGACCCCCTCATCCGGCCCTGACGGGCCACCTTCTCCCCCGAGGGGAGAAGGAAGACTATGCACTGCGTCTGCGGAGGCCCAGTTCGTCGAAGGCGGCGGTCTCGCGCTTGCCGGCGGCGATGACGGCGTTGAGCCGGGTCATTTCCGCGACATGCTCGAACTTCTTGAGTTCCTCGAAGGCGCCGGTCAGGGCGTCGCGGGCGCCTTCCTCCTCGGCGTCGATGACGACGACGTCGGCCTCGGCCGCGCCCTTGCGCAGCTTCCAGCCGTTCAGATAGGCCTGCAGCATCATGGCGGCGTCGGCGTCCTCGCGGGCGCGTTCCTGCTCGATCTCGGCCTCGGCCTCGAGCACGGCGATGCGCATTTCGGCGGAGGCGCGGCGGGCGGTGATCTCGGCCAGACGTTTCTGCAACGTCTCGACCTCGTAGTTGGAGATCCGGATCAGCGATTGGGCCCAGTTGCTCATGCGTACACGCTCCAGAGAGTCAGGGTCACTGAACCATGCCCTGATTCAGGATTGCTTCCAGCCGGGTAAAGGAATCGGAAAGACCGGTGTGGTCGTCCTTGTCCTGGCTGAGGAAGGCCTCGAGCGCCGGGTTCAGCGCGATGGCCCGGTCGACCATGGGATCGGCACCGGCGCGATAGGCTCCGATGCGGATCAGCTCTTCCATATTGCCGTAGTCCGACAGGCACTGGCGCGCGCGCCGGTTCAGCTCGCGCTCGGGCAGGGTCTGGCAGCCGGGCAGGGTGCGGCTGACGGACTTGAGCACGTCGATGGCCGGGAAGCGGCCACGCTCGGCGATCTTGCGCTCCATGACGATATGGCCGTCGAGGATGCCTCGCACGGCGTCGGCGATGGGCTCGTCATGGTCGCCGCCGTCCACCAGGACGGTGAACATGGCGGTGATCGGCCCCGCCGTCGTGCCGTCGGGACGGACCGGCCCGGGTCCGGCGCGCTCCAGCAGTTTGGGCAGTTCGGTGAAGACGGTGGGGGTATAGCCCTTGGTCGTGGGCGGCTCACCGGCGGCGAGGCCGATCTCGCGCTGGGCCATGGCGAAACGGGTCACCGAGTCCATCAGGCACAGGACCTCGAGGTCCTGATCCCGGAAATATTCGCAGATCGCCATGGTCATATAGGCGGACTGGCGACGCTTCAGGGCCGGTTCGTCTGAGGTGGCGACGACGACGACCGCCCGACGCAGGCCCTCCTCGCCCAGGGTCTCCTCGACGAACTCCCGGACCTCACGACCCCGTTCGCCGATCAGGCCGACGACGACGACATCGCAGGTGGCCTGTTTGGCCAGCATGGACAGCAGCACCGACTTGCCGACGCCCGAGCCGGCGAAGATGCCGAGGCGCTGGCCGCGGCAGGTGGTGGTGAAGACGTCCATGGCGCGGACGCCGAGGTCCAGCCGCTCGCCGACCCGGCCGCGCGAATGGGCGGGGGGCGGGGGCGCGCGCAGGGGCCAGGCGGCGGGGCCCTGGGGCAGGGGACCCTTGCCGTCGATCGGCTGGCCGAAGGCGTCGATGATCCGGCCCAGCCAGGCGGTGGTCGGCCGCACGCTGGCGGCGGCCGAGACGATGCGGATGTCGGCGCCGGGGGCCACGCCCTCGACCGGGCCGAACGGCATCAGCAGCGCCTTGGCGTCGCGGAAGCCGACCACCTCGGCGGGCAGGGGCGAAAGGTGGCGGCGCTCGATCTCGGCCCGGGCCCCGACCGACAGGCGCGACAGCCCGCCCCGGGATTCGATCAGCAGGCCGTTCACGCCCGCGACCTTGCCGGTCACGACCAGCGGATCGATCGCTTCAACGGCGGCGGCGAGAGCGTGCAAGTGAAAGCCCCGGGAACAGGGTTTCAGGGATGCGGTATCGTGGTTAACGAGGGGTGAAGGTCTGCCGTCTATCCCCGCTTCAGCGCCGGTTTCACGCCATAGGTCGCCCAGCGCCATAGCCATTCCGCCGGACCATAGGCATGGCGCGCCAGCCACCACCGGCTGAAGACGATCTGCAACCCGACCACCAGGACGGCCAGCAACAGGCTGAGCGTCGGCCCCATCCACGGCAGCAGTCCGAGGCCGAAGCCGTAGAGGACGAAGAAATAGACGAGGCTCTGGACCAGATAGTTGGTCAGGGCCATCTGGCCGAGCGTGCCGAGTCCCGACAGCGTCCGGCGCACGGCGGGGATCTGGCACAGGATGATGATCAGGGCGCCATAGCCCAGGGCCAGGATCACCTCGGCGATCGGACCCAGGCCGCGGAAAAGAGGCATGGACCAGGCCATCGGCTCGAGGTCGAGGCCCTGCATCAGCCGGCGGGTCAGGGACAGCATCAGGCCGAGCGGGATGAAGGTCGCCGCCACGATCGCGAAGCCTGTCAGGTACCGCTCCGGTGCCTGGAGCCAGCCCTGTCGGAAGATCCAGCTGCCGATCATGAACC
>CAZFQC010000155.1:0-6036 GCA_964520795.1 uncultured Brevundimonas sp. | reverse complement strand
TGGGCGAGAAGGCCGCCCACGCCTGCACCGAGGCGGTCGAGAGCGTGATCGAGGAACACTATGCGGAACAGATCGCCGAACTGAACGACCGCGACCCGGTCCTGGCCGCGGAACTGTCGACGTTCCGCGACGAGGAGCTGGCCCACCACGATCATGCGGTGGCACACGGCAGCCGCGAGGCACCGGCCTACGCCCTGCTCAATGCGGTGATCAAGGCGGGCTGCCGGGCGGCGATCAGGATCAGCGAACGCGTCTGAACTCACGCCGGGGTTGCGAAGTTCAGTCCGTCCGGCATTATGCCGCGCAATGTCTCACAGGAGAGCCTGGTGTTGTTTCCCGTAGTTCTGTTCGCGTCTCTCGCCCTGGTCCAGCAAGCCCCCGTATCGGGGCAGACGCCGCCTCCCGCCGAGACCCGGACAGAGGCCACAACCCTGGCACCGGTCACAGTGCCCCGGCCGGTCGCCGAGACGACGCAAATCTGCCGCACCGAGGCGGTCACCGGTTCGCGTTTCGGCCGTCGGGTCTGCCGCAGCTCGGTCCAGACCGAGGAAGATCGCGCCGCCAGCCGCGAAATGCTCCGCCAGATGCAGGGCGCGCGCGTTCCGCCGTCGGGCTGACCGGCCGCGATCAGGCGGCCTTGCGCCGGCGCGCCGGCACCGCCCTGGGCTCGCCCTCGAACAGTTCGGCCAGCTTCTCGACCATGACCCCGGCCAACTGTTCAACATCGACGATCGTCACCGCCCGGCGATACCAGCGCGTCACGTCGTGGCCGATGCCGATGGCGATCAGCTCGACCGGCGACCGCGTCTCGATCTCGGCGATCACCTGACGCAGGTGCTTGTCCAGATACAGGGCGGCGTTGGCCGACTGGGTTGAGTCGTCGACCGGCGAGCCGTCGGAAATGACCATCAGAATGCGCCGCGCCTCGGTCCGCCCCAGCAGCCGATCGTGCGCCCAGGTCAGCGCTTCGCCGTCTATGTTCTCCTTCAACAGGCCCTCGCGCATCATCAGGCCGAGGCTCTTCCTGGCGCGCCGCCAGGGTGAATCCGCCGACTTGTAGATGATGTGGCGCAGGTCGTTCAGCCGGCCCGGATTGGCCGGCTTGCCGGCCGTGATCCAGGCCTCGCGCGCCTGTCCGCCCTTCCATGCCCGGGTGGTGAAGCCGAGGATCTCGACCTTGACCCCGCAGCGCTCGAGCGTCCGCGCCAGGATGTCGGCGCAGACGGCCGCGACCATGATCGGCCGCCCGCGCATCGAGCCGGAGTTGTCCAGCAGCAGGGTCACCACCGTATCGCGGAACGGGCTCTCGCTCTCGGCCTTGAAACTCAGGGGACTGGTCGGGTCGGTGATGATCCGGGTCAGGCGGGCGGTGTCCAGCACCCCTTCTTCCAGATCGAAATGCCAGCTGCGATTCTGCTGCGCCATCAGGCGGCGCTGCAGCTTGTTGGCCAGCCGCGCCACCACCGAGGACAGGGCCGTCAGCTGCTGGTCCAACAAGGCCCGCAGCCGCTCCAGCTCATTGGGATCGCACAGGTCGGCGGCGTCGACGACCTCGTCATAGGCTGTGGTGAAGACCCGATAGGCGTCGATGGTCCGCCCGTCGTCGGCAGTCTGCTGACGGTTGGGCAGGGATCCTTCGTTGACGTCCGGCCCGTCGTCGGAGGCCTCGCCGTCGGGATCGCCCGCCGAACCGTCCGGCCGGGCCTCGCGCTCATCCCCCTGGCTCTCGTCGTCGGCCGAGCCGTCCATGGTCTGGCCCTCGCCGCCGCCGGCGTCGTCTTCCTCGTCCTGATCGTCGGCGGCGTCGGGCGACTGGGGATCGGCCTCTTCCTCGCCCTGCTCATCCGAGGAGTCATCGCCGCGCCCGTCCCCCGGATCGAGGTCCAGCGCACGCAGCACGTCCTTCAGCCGGTCGGCGAACAGCGCCTGATCGTCCGCGGCCTCGGCCAGGGCGTTGAGCCTGGCGCCGGCCTTGTCCTCCATGGTCGTGCGGACGAGGTCCAGCATGGCGGCGGCCCCGTCAGGCGCACGCTGGCCGGTCAGCCGCTCGCGCACCAGCAGGGCCACGGCCTCGGCCACAGGAACCCGTTCGGCGTCCGTGACCCGCAGCGCCCCCATCTTCTCCAGCCGGGTCACCAGGGCCGCGCCCATATTGGCCCGCACCCCGGCCAGCGACTGCGACCCCACGGCCTCGACGCGGGCCTGTTCGACCGCCTCGAACACTTCCGCCGCGCGGGTGTCTATCGGTCGCAGCCGGGCGTGCAGGGTCTCGTCGTGATTGGCCAGACGCAGCGCCAGCCGGTCAGCCTGGCCGCGCAGGGTGGCGCTTTCGGCCCCCCCCGGATCGCGCGGCGGATGCGGCAGGGTCAGGACGCCGTTGGACAGTTTCGGGCCGTCTGAGCCGAAGACCACCTCCAGCTCGGACTGCTCCGCCAGCGCCCGCGCCGCATGGGCGAGGGCGCGTTTGAAGACGTCGGCAGGGGTTTCGGCGGCGGCCATGGGGCTGGTTAGCCTGTCCCGGCGCGTGGGTGAAGCGGTGTCGTGATGGCGGCTGCAAACAGGAAAGACCCCGGTGTTTCCACCGGGGCCTTCTGTCGCTCAAAGGTGACGCCGCTGGTTAGCGACGGCTGCGGCCGCGGTCGCGGTCACCGCCGCCTTCACGCTTGGGACGGCCGCCGGTGTCGTCGGACAGCGGGGGCTCGCCGCGTTCGGCGCGTTCGGCGTTGATCTTGTCGGTGATGTCCTCGCCGGTGGTCTGGTCAACGACCTTCATCGACAGCTTGGTCTTGCCGCGATCATCCATGCCGAGGAACTTCACCTTGACTTCCTGGCCTTCGGTCAGGACGTCGGCCGGGTTGGCGACGCGTTCCAGGCTGATCTGGGACACGTGGACCAGGCCGTCCTTGGCACCGAAGAAGTTCACGAAGGCACCGAAGTCGACGACCTTCACGACCTTGCCGGAGTAGATGGTGCCGGGCTCGGGTTCGGACACGATCGACGAGATCCAGTTCTTGGCGGCGTCGATCTTTTCCTGATCCGAGGCGGCGATCTTCACCGTGCCGTCGTCCTCGATGTTGATCTTGGCGCCGGTCTTTTCGACGATCTCGCGGATGATCTTGCCGCCGGTGCCGATGATGTCGCGGATCTTGTCGGTCGGAACCTTGATCGACTCGATCTTGGGCGCGTACTCGCCCAGCTCGCTGCGGGCACCGTCAATGGCCTTGTCCATCTCGTCGAGGATATGCATGCGGCCGGCCGAAGCCTGGGCGATCGCCTTGCGCATGATCTCTTCGGTGATGCCCGCGACCTTGATGTCCATCTGCAGCGAGGTGATGCCTTCGCGCGTGCCGGCCACCTTGAAGTCCATGTCGCCGAGGTGATCTTCGTCACCCAGGATGTCGGACAGGATGGCGAACTCGCCCGAGGGCTCGAGGATCAGGCCCATGGCGATGCCCGAGACCGGACGAACCAGCGGCACGCCCGCGTCCATCAGCGCCAGCGACGAACCACAGACCGTGGCCATCGAGGAGGAACCGTTGGACTCGGTGATCTCCGACACCAGACGGATGGTGTAGGGGAAGTCTTCCGACGACGGCAGCATGGGGCGGATCGCCCGCCAGGCCAGCTTGCCATGGCCGATTTCCCGACGGCCCGCGCCGCCCATCCGACCGGTCTCGCCGACCGAATAGGGAGGGAAGTTGTAGTGCAGCAGGAACTTCTCTTTGTACGTCCCCGACAGGGCGTCGACGTATTGCTCGTCTTCACCGGTGCCGAGGGTGGCGACCACGATGGCCTGGGTCTCACCGCGGGTGAACAGGGCCGAACCGTGGGTGCGCGGGAAGACGCCGACTTCCGAGACGATGTCGCGGACCTTGTCGAGGGCGCGGCCGTCGACGCGGTGGCCGTTGTCGATGATGTCGCGACGCAGGACGTGGGCTTCGCATTCCTTGAAGGCCGCACCGAATTTGGCGGAATCGACGCCGTCCGGGTTCTCTTCGGTCTTCACCAGCTTGGCGGCGGCGGCCTTCTTGGCCGTGTCGACACCGTTGCGGCGCTCGTATTTGCCCGCGTGGGTGTAGGCGGCCTTGATGTCCTTGCCGACCAGCTTCTGGATCGCCTTGACAACGTCCGAGTGGTCCTCGGCCTGGAAGTCGAAGGGCTCCTTGGCGGCGTGCTCGGCCATTTCGATGATGGCGTCGATCACCGGCTGCATGCCGCGATGCGCGAACATCAGGGCGTTCAGCATGATCTCTTCCGACAGCTCCTTGGCTTCGGATTCGACCATCATCAGGGCGTCCAGGGTGCCGGCGACGACGAGGTCGAGGTGGCTGTCCGGCATCTGGTCGAGGGTCGGGTTCAGCACGAACTCGCCATCGATATAACCGACGCGCGCGGCGCCGATCGGACCCATGAAGGGCACGCCCGACAGGGTCAGGGCGGCCGAGGCGGCGACCAGGCCGACGATGTCCGGGTCGTTCTCCATGTCGTGCTGCAGCACGGTGACGACGACCTGGGTCTCGTTCTTGAAGCCCTTGACGAACAGCGGGCGGATCGGGCGGTCGATCAGGCGGGAGACCAGGGTCTCCTTCTCGGTCGGACGGCCTTCACGCTTGAAATAGCCACCCGGGATCTTGCCGGCGGCGAAGGTCTTTTCCTGGTAGTTGACGGTCAGCGGGAAGAAATCCAGGCCCGGCTTGGGCGCGCGACCGTAGACGACGGTGGCGAGGACGACGGTCTCGCCGTAGGTGGCCAGAACGGCGCCGTCAGCCTGACGGGCGATGCGGCCCGTTTCGAGGGTCAGCGGGCGTCCGGCCCAGTCGATCGTCTTGCGTTTGATATCGAACATTTTCGTCTTTCATATCCCGCGGGCGGATTCCGCGCGGGGTCCCATCAGTGGGTGGAGCGTCGGGCGTTCAGTCCTTCGGTCCATGGGTCCCCGCGCCATCGCGGAGAACCCGGGAGAAGAGGACCGGTATGGCCCTCGCGTCATGCGCCGGTCGTACCGCGGCGCGCGGCTGGTCTTGTTGTCGGAGGGCTCTCCGGGCGGCCAACCGGTATCCACTTGGCCTGAGAGCCCTCTGGATGCGGAAAGAGGCGCGGACATGGCCCGCGCCCCAAATCTCATCCGCGTTCCGCGCCTAGCGGCGCAGGTTCAGCTTGCCGATCAGAGCGGTGTAACGCTCGCGATCGACCTTGCTGAGGTGGTCAAGAAGGCGACGACGCTGCGAGACCATCTTGAGCAGGCCGCGGCGCGAGTGGTTGTCCTTCTTGTGGGTCTTGAAGTGATCGGTCAGGTTGGCGATGCGTTCCGAAAGGATCGCGACCTGGACCTCGGCCGAACCGGTGTCGCCGGCGGAGCGGGCGTTCTCGGCGATGACTTCGTTCTTACGCTCGGGCGTAATCGACATCGGGTGTACTCCTAGAGGAGGTTAAAAACGCGGTCGGGTTCTAGCCGGCCGGCCCGCAACTGACCGAGAGCGACGAGGGTCTGTCCCTGAAAGGCTGAAACGGTTCTGGAGCCGTCGCGAAGGCGGCTCTTGAGCGTTTCGACCTGTCTGGGGAGCAGAACGATCGGTCGTCCCTGACGAAGCGAGAAGGCGTCCTGGTCCGTCACGGCCAGCTCCGGGATGTCGTCCAGGGCGGTCGCGACGGGAAGCAAGCCTTCCGAGGCGGCGTCCCTATGCACCAGATCGGTCAGGAAATCCAGCGATACGGCGTTTTCCGTCGAGAACGGTCCGACCCGCTCGCGGCGCAGGGCCGAAACATGCCCTTCAGCTCCGAGAGCGGCGGCCAGATCGCGTGCCAGGGAGCGAACATAGACGCCCTTGCCGGTGCGGATGGTCAGCTCGACATGGTCGGCGTCGGGCGCATCGCTGACCGCAGCCTCGTGGATCATGACCCGGCGGCTGGCCAGTTCGAAATCCGCGCCCTCGCGGGCCAGGTCATAAGCGCGCTGGCCGTCGACCTTGATGGCGCTGAACTGCGGCGGGATCTGATCGATCTCGCCGACGAAGGCCCCCAGCGCGGCACGCACCG
>CAZFQC010000154.1:0-6043 GCA_964520795.1 uncultured Brevundimonas sp. | reverse complement strand
GGGGCACGGCGCCGGAACAGGTCCGCGCGCGCATCGCCGAGTGGAAGACGCGTCTCGCGTAAAGGGATTGGGATGAAAAAGATCGTTGTAGCGGGCCTTGCCGCCCTGATCGCCGTCTCCGCCGCCGGTTGCGGCCGCATGGCCGACCTCAACGCCCCGCCGGTCAAACAGACCGAGCGCGGCATGCGCGACGAACGGGCCCCCAACCTGCCCGAACCCGCCACCGTCAATCGCCCGCCCAGCCAGGTTCCGATCGATGGCGGCCCCAGCTCGAGCCCCTACGGTGGTTCGGGCTCCAACCCCGGCTAGGGTTCCCTTGCACCATTTCGACCGGATCAACGGCGCGCTCCACGCCGAGGGCGTGCCGCTGAAGACGCTCGCCGAAGCGGTCGGCACACCGGTCTATGTCTATTCGACCGCCACCCTGACGCGGCACTACGGCCTGCTGGCCGATGCGGTCGCGGCGCATCCGGCGGCCCTGGGTCAGGCGTTGATCGCCTTTGCCGTCAAGGCCAACTCCAATCTGTCGGTGCTGACGACGCTCGCACGGCTCGGCTGCGGCGCCGATACGGTGTCCGGGGGCGAGATCCGGCGGGCGTTGAAGGCCGGTATCCCCGCGGACCGGATCGTCTTCTCGGGCGTGGGCAAGACCGACGTCGAATTGGCCTTCGCCATCGAGACCGGCGTGCGCCAGATCAATGTCGAGAGCGCCGTCGAGCTGGACCGGCTGATCGCGGTGGCGGCGTCAAAGGGTGCGACCCCCGAAATCGCCATCCGGGTGAACCCGGCCGTGGGCGCGGGCGGCCATGCGAAGATCACCACGGGCGGCGCGACCGACAAATTCGGCGTCCCCGCCGATGAGGCCCATGCCCTCTACGCCCGCGCCAGCCTGTCGCCGCATGTGACGCCGGTCGGACTGGCCTGTCACATCGGCAGCCAGATCACGACGCTGGAACCGCTGGAAGCCGCCTTCCGGGCGCTGCGGACCATGACGCTGGAGCTGCGCGCCGCGGGCCTGACCGTGTCGCGGCTCGACCTCGGCGGCGGGCTGGGCGTGCCCTATCACGGCCAGTCGGACCTGCCCTCGATCGAGGCCTACGTCGCCATGACCGCTCGGGTGCTGGCCGGGCTGGAGGTTGAGGCGGCGTTCGAGCCCGGGCGCCTGCTGGCTGCCAACGCCGGGGTGCTGCTGAGCCGGGTGATCCAGGTCAATGAACGCGGCGACGGGCGAAGGTTCCTCGTGCTGGACGCGGGCATGAACGATCTGATGCGGCCCGCGCTGTACGACGCCTTCCACGATCTGGTCCCGGTGCAGCCGGGCGAGGGCGCGCCACGCCTGTACGACCTCGTCGGCCCGATCTGCGAATCCACCGACATCTTCGCCCGCGACCGCCCGTTGCCGCCGATGCAGGCCGGCGATCTGGTCGCCTTCATGGGGGCGGGCGCCTATGGCGCGGTGCTGGCCGGCGAGTACAATTCGCGCCCGCTGGTGCCGGAGGTGCTGGTCGACGGCGACCGCTGGGCCGTGGTCAGGGCGCGGCCGACGTATGACGAGATGCTGGCGCGGGAGCCGCGGGCGGCGTGGCTGGGAAGTGGTTAGTGGCCAGTGGCTAGTGGCTAGTGATTGCTGCCTCTCTGGCGGCGGAAGGGCGGCGCAAATCGCGCCTCGCCCGGGCCGGCGGCCAGCCACTGGCCACTAGCCACTAGCCACTCAATCCAGCGCACACACATCCGGCAGGCCCCTCAACGCCCCCGCGTGATCCAGCCCGTATCCCACGAGGAACCGGTTCGGTGCCTCCCAGCCGACAAAGTCGGGCTCGGGCGCGCGCGGGAGGGGCCAGGGCTTTTTGGCGAAGACGACGGTGAGGACTTCCGAAGCCCCCTTTTCCTTCGCGATCCGCACGGCCTCGGCCAGCGACAGGCCGGTGTCGAAGACGTCGTCGACGATCAGCACCCGCCGGCCCTCGATCGAGCGCTGGAAATTGGCATAGACGTCGATCCGGCCCCGGCTGGTCTGTTCATCACCGTAGGAGGCCAGCCACAGGGCGTCGAAGCGGACGTTGCGGCCGATCCGCGACAGGGCGCGGGTCAGGTCGGCGGCGAACCACAGGCCGCCGGTCAGCAGGACAGCGGCGACGGTCTCATCGTCGATCACCGGGGCGATCTGCGCGGCGAGGTCGGCGACGATGCGCTGGACCTCGGATTCGGGGAGCAGGACGGTGGGCCTGGCGGAATCTTGGGGGGAGGTGTCAGCCATGCGAGGCGGATACCGCCTCTGCCCCATGGGTGTCCACCACCGGCACGGCGTCGATCGGATGCATGTCCAGCGGAGCCGTCGCGCCGGGTGAAATGGCGGGACGCAGGCCGCTGTCGGCCGGAGCCGCCACGGCGTGCGGGAGCGGCGCATCCGCATGGGCCGGAGCCGGCGCCGCCGGCGGCCTGCGGGTGGCGGCGTGGGCGGCGGGCGCATGCGGCGCGGGAGCCGGGGTCTCGGCCTCATCCAGAACAAAGGCTACGCCGACGCCCTGGCCCCGGGCACCCGGATCGGGGATCACGGCGGCGAAGCCCTGGACCTTGCCAGGCAGGACCGGGGCGGCATCGATGCGGATGACGGCGTGGCCGATCTCGGCGCCGTGGGCGTCCAGCAGGGCGACGCGCACCGGCGGGGCGATCCGCTCATTGTCGCGGACATTCCTCAGCGCGCCGGAGACGATCACCTTGCCCGGATCACTGGGCACGGGTCTGGCGCTGACCGCCTCGAAATCCAGCCCGGTCGGGTTCACCGTCAGCCCGACGGCGGCATAGGCGGCGGCGGCGCGGGGGGCCATCTCGACGACCTCGACCCGGAACAGCCAGGCGGAGCCCAGCAGGGCCGCGAATCCCGAAGCGATGCCGGCCCAGACCACACCATGGGTCGCGGCGCGGCGCAGGCGGCGCTGCTGTTCGGCGCGGGCCCGGAAGGCCTTGGGCAGTTCGGGTGCCGGGGTCTCGGCCAGTGATTCGGGTTCGGGCTCTTCGCGATGGCCGAAGCTGACGGCCTCGCTCGGCGTCGAGGACCGGGACAGCTCCAGCGGCTCGTCCAGCGTCGCGCGCCAGGTGTGACGGCACGACTTGCAGCGGACGGTCCGGCCGCTCGCCCCGATCGCCTCATCGGGGGTGAAATAGCTGGTGGCGCAGGACGGGCAGGTCAGTATCATGTGCGCTGACTGCGAGGCTCTTCGCCCCCTCCCGTCGCGGCCTGGCCGCGTCCTGACCCGAAATTCATGCCCGTCCAGCCCCGCCGCGCTTACCAATCCGACGCTGCATCTGACACCGTCCGCCTCTCTGGCGTGGGTTTCGGCTATGCAGCGACGCACCGCGCGCTGCGGGACGTTAATCTCACCTTGCCAGCCGGCTCTTTCCACTTCCTTACCGGGGCGTCCGGGGCGGGGAAGTCGACCCTTCTGAAACTGCTGACCCTGGCCGAGCATCCGACCGAGGGGACCCTGCATCTGTTCGGCGAGGACGCCACCACCGCGCCGCGCCGCGCCCTGCCCGCCTTCCGTCGCCGCATGGGCGTGGTGTTCCAGGATTTCCGCCTGCTGGATCACCTGTCCGCCTTCGACAACGTCGCCCTGCCCCTGCGTCTGACCGGCCGAAAGCAGGCCGACTACGCCGGCGACGTCGAGGAGATGCTGGACTGGGTCGGCCTGGGTGAACGGATGGACGACACACCGCCGTCCTTCTCGGGCGGCGAGAAACAGCGGCTGGCCATCGCCCGGGCCGTGGTCACCAGGCCGGACCTGATCCTCGCCGACGAACCGACCGGCAGCGTCGATGCGAAGATGGCCGGGCGGCTGCTGAAACTGTTCCAGTCGCTGAACCGGCTGGGGACCACCGTGCTGATCGCCAGCCATGACGAGTCCCTGGCCGAACGGTCGGGGGCGACGGTGCTGCGGCTCGAGAACGGGCGGTTGACCGGGGGCGGAGCATGATCGGCCGCCTGTTCCATACCCGCGCGCCCCTGTTGCCGCGGGATGCGGGCGGCGAGGCCTGGCTTGCCGGCCTGATCGCCGTGCTGTGCTTTCTCGCCTGCCTGTCGGCGGTCGCCGCCGTCTCTGCGGATCGGGCCGCCCACGGCTGGGCGCGACAGTTGCGGGCCGAGGCGACCGTGCAGGTGCGGCCGCGCGTCGGCGAGACAGGGGCCGAGGCCGCCGCCCGCGCCGCAGAAACCCTGGCCGGGGTCGAGGGCGTCGACGAGGCGGAGGCCATGGACCGCAAGACCGCCGAAGCCCTGTTGCGGCCATGGGTCGGTGATGCCGTCCTTCCCGACCTGCCTATTCCTTATCTGGTCACCGTGCGGCTGGACCCGGCGGCCCCGGCCAGCGCCGTCACCCTGGGCCGGGCCCTCGCCGAAGCCGGACTGGACGCCACGGTCGACGACCACAGCCTGTGGCGCGGCGAGGTCGAGCGGTCGGCGGGCCTGATCACCCTTCTGGCCGCCGCCGCCTTCCTGCTGACGGCGGGCGCGGCCGGGGCCGCCGTCGCCTACGCCACCCGGGCGGGGATGGCGGCGCAAGCGGGCGTGATCAGCACCCTCAGCCTGAACGGGGCCTCTGACAGCACCGTCGCCGGCCTGTTCCAGGTCCGCTACGGCCTGCTGGCCGCCGGTGCCGGAGCCATCGGTGCCGGGGTCGCCATGCTGCTGGTTGCGGGTCTTCGTTTCCTCGGCGGCACCGAAGGCTTGACCCCCGCCCTGCCCCTGTCCTGGAGCGACCTGCTGATTCTCTCGCCATGTCCGCTGCTCGCGGCTACGGTGGCGCTTGTAGCGGCGCGATTCACCGCTCTGGCGCGGCTGAAGCGGGGTCACTAGGTTAAGCGCATGAAGTTTCTGACCTTCATCGCCATTCTGGTGCTGATCTGGTTGATCGGCCTGTTCGCCTTCGCCGAGCGGGTGCGCAATTTCACGCCCGCGCCGGAGCCGGCCCGCGCTGACGCCATCGTCGCCCTGACCGGCCCCTCGGCCGAGCGGGTCAACGCTGCCATCCGCCTGCTGGAACAGGACAAGGGCAAGCGGGTGCTGATTTCCGGCGTCAATCGCGAGGTCCGCCGTCAGGAGCTGCGCGCCCTGACCCCCGGCTCCAACCGCCTGTTCAACTGCTGCGTCGACCTGGGCTTCGAGGCCGAGGACACCGTCGGCAATGCCCAGGAGATTGCCGCCTGGGCTGACGCCAAGGGCTATGACAGCCTGATCGTGGTGACCTCGGACTATCACATGCCGCGCGCCCTGACCGAGATCCGCGCCGCCGCCCCGGGCGTCGAACTGACGCCCTATGCGGTCGAGACGCCGTCGCTGGACAATTCCCGCTGGTGGAGGGCCGCCGTCACCGCCCGCCGGATGACGCTTGAATATATGAAATATCTCGCCGCCCTGGCCCGCGCCACGGTCGGCGGCGGCCGACCCGACCCGGCCGAGGCGCCTGCCGACACACCGGCCGAAAAGGCCGCCTGACGTGACCACCCTCCGGTCGCTGCTGTTCGTCGCCTGGCTTTATCTGTCGATGGTGCTGTTCGCCGTCGGCCTGTCGCCGGCCCTGCTGATGCCCTATCGCCCGGCCATGTGGGTGATCCGCAGCTGGGCGAAATTCTGCCTGTTCGGCCTGCGCTGGATCGCCGGGGTCAAGGTCGAGTTCCGCGGGTTGGAGCACCGCCCGACCGGCGCAGCCCTGATCGCCGGCAAACACCAGTCGATGCTGGATGTGATCGCCCCCTTCGCCATCCTGCCCGACAACTGTTTCATCATGAAGAAGGAGCTCGCGCCCCTGCCCTTCTTCGGCTGGTTTGCGGTCAAGACGAAGATGATCGCCGTCGACCGCTCCGCCCATTCGAAGGCGCTCAAGGACATGGTCCGGCAGGCGCGCCTGCGCTTCGCCGAGGGCCGTCAGATGCTGATCTTCCCCGAAGGCACCCGCGCCCCCGTCGGCGCCCCGCCGGACTACAAGCCCGGCATCGCCGCCCTCTACCGCGACCTCGACTGCCCCTGCACCCCGATGGCGACCAACTC
>CAZFQC010000153.1:0-6095 GCA_964520795.1 uncultured Brevundimonas sp. | reverse complement strand
GTCCGAAGAAGCGGTCGGACAGGGTGATGCGGTCGTCGACCTCGATGCGGAAGGCATCGAGCGACAGCGTCAGGCCGGGCAGGGGCTCAGCGGTCAGGCCCGCCGACAGGTTGAAAGCGCGCTCCTCGCGCAGATCCTCGGCGCCAAGCGCACGGGCGATCGGGTCCGAGACGGGCAGGGTGCGGGTGCTGGCGAGCGTTCCGCCCGCTCCGAAATTGACCGTCCGGTCGGTGAAGGCGACCTGACCGAGGAAGGGCGCCCGCACGCTGTTGGAGACCGCACCGCGCAGGTGGATGCCGGGCGTCACGGCATAGGAGCCGGCCAGCTTGCCGGTCAGGGTCTCGCCGAAATCGCTGTAGGTCTCGGCTCGGACGGCTGCCTCGACCAGCAGGCGGTCGGTCGGCCGCAGGCCGATCTCGAGGTAGGCCCCCCCCACATCGCGTGAGGCGGATCGCTCATCCTGGGGGCTGAGGCCTGGCGCGCCCTGGGCGCCGATCGCCAGCGGCAATCCGCCAGCGGCGTAGGAGGCCGCCTCGCCGGCGCGGGTCTCGTAGTTTTCGTTGCGGTATTCCAGGCCCGTCGCCAGCTTGGCGTTCACGCCGCCAAGGCGGACCGCGCGCGTCAGATCCAGGTTCGCGCTGGTCTGGTCGAAGACATAGGTCCCGGACCGGAATTCCCGCGGCGAGGAAGCGCCCAGCGAGGCGTTCAGGCTGTTGCGGACGCCATAGGTGAACTCGTTGCGGCCGTAGGTCAGGCTGAGGTCCGCCGCCCAAGGTCCGACCGGCGCCCGCCAGCCCGCGGTCAGGCCAAGGTCGTCGTCCTCGCCCGTCGTGATCGGCAGGAAGCCATTCGGATAGAGCGCGGTCAGATTGTCGGAGCCGTCGGGATAGCGGAAGAAGGTTGCACCCTCGCTGTCGCTCTGACCGACCGTGCCGAAGCCGTAGAGCTCGCCACCGGCGAGCGGGACCGCGGCATTGATCCAGAGGTTTACCGCCTCGACTGCCGGATCGCCCTCGGCGTAGTTGCGCCGGCCCGCCAGGGCGAGATTGGCCGGGGTGGGGGCGATGAAGAACGGGATCTGGTCAAAGCCGGCGCGATCGGTCGCGTTGCGGTCACGGTAGTCGATGCCGCCACGCAGGAAGCCGCCATCGCCGAGGGTCGTGCCCCCGGAGGCCGAGAGGGTGAAGGTCTCGCCATCGGTCAACGTCTGGTCGATGGGATCGACGTCAGTGCGATGAAAGCCGTAGCTGGTCGAGATCTCGAAACCGGACGGGCGCTCGTCGAGGATGACGTTGATGACGCCGGCGATGGCGTCGGAGCCGTATACCGCCCCGGCCCCGTCGCGCAGGACCTCGACCCGGGCCACGGCGCCCAGCGGTATGGTGTTGAGGTCAACGGCCGCGGTGCCGCGGCCGATCTTGGTCTCGGTATTCACGATGGCCGAGGGATGACGACGGCGTCCGTTGACGAGTACCAGGGTCTGGTCGGGGCTGAGGCCGCGAAGCTGGCCCGCGCGAATATGATCCGAGGTGCCCGAGTTCGACTGGCGGGGGAAGTTGAACGAGGGGGCCAGCACGCTGATCGCCTGGCCGAGCTCGTCGCCCACGGCGCCCGTGGAGACGAGGTCCTCGCGGCTGAGCACATCGATGGGCGCGGGAGATTCCGTCGCGGTCCGCGAGGGCAGTCGTGAGCCGGTCACGACGATTTCCGAAAGCTGGGTGGCGGGATCGCCAGGCTCCTGGGCTTGAACCAGGGCGAGGACGGCGAGTGACAACATGGAAGTTCCGGGTCTAGATCATGGCAGCTGAGCCGCTGGGTCCGACCTATTCGCTCGGCGGTCGGGTTGGTTACAAAGGCGCTCGCCGGCACCCGTGGACGGGCGCTGTAACCAATCGGGCCCGTGTCCGAATGAGGGGGCTGTGTGAAGACGCTGGAAGCACGGCTGAAGCCGCTCATGATCGCGGGGCTCGATGGAGAGGCCCCAGCCTGGCGCGAGTTTCTCAAGCTCCTGCGTCCGGCCCTTCACGCCTATTTCAACCGTCGTCAATTCTATGGCGACGCCGACGTCGAGGACCTTGTGCAAGACGCACTTCTGGCCATCCATGCGAAGAGAGAGACCTGGCGGCGGGCCGATCCCGTGACGTCCTGGTGCTTCACGATCGCGCGCTACAAGCTGATCGACCACCTGCGCAAATCCGGGCGGGCAAAATTGGTGCCGCTGGTCGACGAGTTCGTGGATCTCCAGGGTGGCGTCGAGGACGGCGCCGTCCGTCAGGATCTCGAGAAGCTGCTCGATACCGCGGCACCCAAACAGCGCGCCCTGATCGAGGATGTGCGGTTGTCTGGATACAGCCTGGCCGAGGCCGGCGAGCGCGCCGGCATGACCGAGGGCGCGGCCAAGGTCAGCCTGCACCGCGCCATGAAGGCCCTGATGAAACGAGTGTCCGACCGTGAATACTGATGAGCTGATCGAGAGCCTCGCCGGCGACGTCCGGCGCATTCCCTCCGGGCGCGCGGGGCGACGCGTCGCCTGCTGCGCCGGGCTTGGACTGCTGGCCACAGCGGCGGTCGTGTGGCTGAGCCTTGGCCTGCGACCGGACCTGGGGGCGGTCTTCGACGAACCCGCCTTCCTGATGCGTCAGGTCTACACGCTTTCCATCGCCGGCTTCGGGGCCCTGCTCCTGCTGCGCCTGGGCCAGCCCGGCGCCCCAATCCGTCTGCCGCTGATCGGGCTGGCGGCGACCTTCATCATGATCCTGGCAGCCGTCGGCGTGGAGCAGGCTTCCCTGTCCGGGGCGTCACATGTTGAGGCCTGGCTGGGAGAGTCCTGGCGTTCTTGCACGCTCAGAGTGGGGGCGATCAGCCTGGCGGCGGGTCCCTTCATCTTCCTGGCTGCGCGCCGCCTGGCACCCGGTCGACCCACCCTGTCCGGTTTTGCCGCGGGACTGGTCTCGGGCGCGCTGGCGGCCAGTGCCTATGGGCTCTACTGCCAGGAGGGCACCGCCTCGTTCATGGCTACCTGGTACACGCTGGGCATATTGATTGCCGGCCTGATCGGTGCCGCTGCCGGGCGTTCCCTACTGCGCTGGTGACCATGTCGGAATACGCGAGGAGCTTTTTTCGCCATGCCCGGTCCCCCGCTGTCATCGGGACGGCCATACGGGTGTCGCTTGTGGTGGGCACCGTACTCACGCTGATCAACCAGGGTGATCTCCTGTTCGGTGGGGGGGCGGTCAATATGGCCAAGGCGCTCCTGACCTACATGGTTCCCTATCTGGTGAGCACCCATGGAGCCGTCACCGCGCGCCTGCATCTCCAGGATTCTGGATCCTGATCCCGGGCTCACCATCCGAGCCGCGGCAGATCCATCCACTGCGCGTGGCTGTTCCATGCTGGGGTCCGCGGCGCTGGAGGCACGACGGTCGGGGGGGACAGGTTCAACGTTTCGATGATCGCGGAGGGGCGACCCCGTTGAACCGCCCCTGCAGGCCCAAGGGCCCGACTTTGAGGATCGAGCAACGCGCCCGATTAGAGCCAACAGGAGTTTTCCCATGCCAAAGCACTCACGGACCTGGCGCAGCATCTGGGCTGTAGCTGCCTTGGCCACCGCAGGCGCTGCGGGTGAAACCGCCGCGTCCGAACCGACACCTGCAGCAGCGGGGGCCGCCATCTGCCGCGCCGCAGAGGTCGGCTTGCAAGTGCTCGGCTCGGGCGGGCCAATCGCCGAAGGTTCACGCGCCGGAACCAGCTATGCGGTATGGATCGATGGTCGCGCCCAGCTGCTGGTCGATGCAGGACCGGGCAGCTTCATCCGCTTCGGCGAGGCGGGTCTCAAGGTCAGCGACCTGAAGGCGATCGTACTCAGCCATTTCCATGCCGATCATAGCGCCGGGCTGGCCGGCATTCTCAACTCGGGCGGGTTCGAGGCCTCGCAGGAACCCTTGGTGTTCATCGGCCCCTCTGCCGCCGCTCCCTTCCCCGGTGCTGCCGGCTTCATTACCGCGCAGTTCGGCAGCGAGAACGGTGCCTGGAGCTACCTGGGGGGCTATCTCACCGGCGCCGATGGCCGCCGCGTGCTGGACATTCGCGAGGTTGACGCGGGCGACGCTGTGCGCGCCACGACCTGGCGCATCGTGCTTGGAGACGCCCTGGCCGTGACCGCGATCCCGGTCGATCATGGCTTGATCCCGACGCTGGCCTACAGGATCGAGGCCAGGGGTCGCACGATCGTGCTGGCGGCCGACCAGAGTGCCATGTCGACCGGCTTCGATCGTGAGACCGAAGGCCTGGCCCCCGACCTGCTGGTCGCGCACCACGTCATTCCTGAAGGCGAAGGTCAGCCCATTGGGCTTCACCGTCCGCCGCACGGGATCGGAGCCATGGCGGCGAACATCGCGCCGCGCCAGTTGGTGCTGTCGCACAATATGGATCGCTCGCTCGCCCGCCTGGACGAAGGACTGGCGCAGATCGCCGCGCGCTGGTCGGGGACGGTCACCGTCGCCGAGGACGGACAGTGCTTCGTGCTTTGAGGCGGGGCCTCAGCGCCATGGCTCGCCAGCCGAAGGCCCTCCCGGGAGACCGGTCGAGCTGACGGCAGAGCGGGCGTGCACGGCCGACTTTCAAGACGCCCGAACCACGAGGCCGCGAGCGCTGCTGTAACGATCGGGCCGGATGCACGAATTCCCGTCCAGCTCCTTGTTCGGGGGCGGCCTGCGCCATGGGCGTGCGACGATGCAAGCATTGTCGAAGTCGGGGAACGCCGTGATCGACGACATCAAGATTTCCCGCAAGATCGCGGCGGTGGTGATCGGGCTTGGGCTGCTCTGTATCGGTCTCGCCGGCTATGCCGGCCTGGTCCTGACGCGCACAAGCGCCCAATACGCGGTTCTGACCGACCACAAGGGACCAGCCCTGGTCGCCCTGGCGAGTGCGGAGCGGGCCAACTACGAGATGGCCTATGCGACCGCGATGGTGATCGTCTATCCCGGCGCCTCGGAGCAGGGGCGGGCCTGGGCGCGCAAGGTGACGGCGTCCTACGCCGACGGTCGAACCCAACTTCGGCGGGCGCGTATGGAGTTTCCGGAGCACCGGCAAGCGATTGCCGATCTTGAGGCGCGGCTGACGCGGAACCGCATCAATCTCGACGCGGCTGTCGAACTCGCCTTGTTCAACCGGCTGGACGAAGCCAGCGCCGCCCTGACCGATGCAGACCCCGGGCTGATCACCTTCGGAGACCTGACCCGCGGGCTGATCGACACCGGGGTGAGCCAGCATCGCGCCGAATCCATGGACCTGGCACGGGTCGCATCCACGACCCGGTTCATGCTTCTGCTCGCCAGTCTGGCAGGGGTCTCCCTGGCGGTGGGTGGGGCCTTGTGGATGACCGCGGTGGCCATCACCGGCCCGCTTGGCCGGCTTCGCGACGCCATGCAGTCCCTGGCGGACGGCGACAACACGGTCCTGATCGAGGGCCAGTCGCGCGGCGACGAAATCGGTGCCATGTCGCGAGCCGTTCAGGTGTTCAAAGACAATGCCGTCCGGCTGCTGGCCTCGGAAAGGGAGGCGCTCGAGCAGGAGGCGGCGCGCCTCAGGGCCGAGGCGGCGAACGCTGCACAAAGGCAGTTTCTGGCCCATATGACGCACGAGCTTCGCACGCCGCTCAACGGCGTTCTGGGCATGGCCTATCTGATGGAGCAGGGACGGCTTGAGCCGGACCAGCGCGCGCGACTGGACACAATCCAGTCGTCCGGGCGCGACCTGCTGCATGTGATCAACAACATCCTCGACATCTCCAAGATTGAGGCGGGCAAGCTGGAGCTGGAGCTTCAGTCGATCGACTGCGAGGCGCTTTGCATGGAGTCTCTCTGCGCCTTGCGGGAGTTGGCCGAGCGCAAGGGTCTCGGCTTCGTGATCGAGATCGCCCCTTCGGCGGCTGGACGGCGTCGAGGCGATCCACAACGGGTGCGCCAGATCCTGACCAACTATGTCGCCAACGCTCTCAAATTCACGACCGCGGGCGAGATCCGGGTGTCCGTGGAGGGCGAAGATCTCGACGGAGTCGAAGGGGTCCATCTGAGGGTAGCGGACACCGGCAT
>CAZFQC010000152.1:0-6106 GCA_964520795.1 uncultured Brevundimonas sp. | reverse complement strand
TGGAGATCCAGGGCCTGGTCCTGACCATGTACGACCGGCGCAGCACCCTGTCGGGGCAGGTGGCGGCCGATGTCCGCAGCCATTTCGGCGACAAGGTCTATGAGGCGGTGATTCCGCGGAACATCCGTGTGGCCGAGGCCCCGTCATTCGGCAAACCAGCCCTGATCTATGACCTGAAATGCGCCGGCAGCCAGGCCTATCTGCGGCTCGCCCGCGAGGTTGTGGCGCGCGAAAAATCCCGCCGGCTCCAGGCCGCGTGAGCATGAATAGAAGAACGGAATCAGTCAGTTGAGCGAACGTCAGCGCGGTCTCGGTCGTGGTCTCTCGGCCCTTCTCGGAGAACAGGTGGCCGAGAGCGCCCCGGTGGACGGCGCGTCCGCGCCCGTCGGCGTGCGTATGGCCCCGATCGAGAGCCTCAAGCCCAACCCGGACCAGCCGCGCAAGATCTTCGACCGGGACGATCTCGAGGAACTGGCCGCCTCGATCCGCGACAAGGGCGTGCTGCAGCCCATTCTGGTCCGGACCCATCCGAAGGAGGACGGCGTCTGGCAGATCATCGCCGGCGAACGACGCTGGCGCGCGGCGCAGATGGCACGCCTGACGGAGGCCCCGATCATCGTCAAGGAGATGGACGACGTCGCGGTGTTCGAGGTCGCCATCATCGAGAACGTCCAGCGCGCCGACCTCAATCCGCTGGAAGAAGCCGATGCCTATCGCATGCTGATGGAGCGGTTCGGCCGAACCCAGGACGCGGTCGCCGGTGTGGTCGGCAAGAGCCGCAGCCATGTGGCCAACACCCTGCGTCTGCTGCAGCTGCCCGAGGCGGTGCTGCACCACGTCCGCTCCGGCAAGCTCAGCGCCGGCCATGCCCGGGCCCTGATCACGGCGCCCGACCCCGCGGCCCTGGCCGACCAGATCGTGGCCGAGGGCCTGAATGTCCGTCAGGCCGAGGCGCTTGCCCGCCGCGCCGCCGAGGGACCCAAGGCCCGCAAGCCCGGCGCGCCGTCGTCGGCCGGCGAAGGCTCGGCCGACGTCGCGGCGCTGGAACAGGATCTGGCCGACGCCCTCGGGCTCAAGGTCCAGCTGGCCGATCGCGGCGGCAAGGGCGAGCTGACCGTCAGCTACGGCACGCTGGAGCAGCTCGATGACCTGTGCCGTCGATTGATGCGCGGCTGAAGCCGGTCCGTGCTAGGCTGATCGGATGACCGACAAACCTTCCAACCCCACCGCCGAAGCCATGAAGCGCGCGCTCGCCGCCAAGAAGGCGAACGGCGGTCCCTCGCATGGCGGCGTGCAGGGCTCCGCGCGGGCCGAGGAAAAGGCGCAGCAGGCCCGCAGCGCGGCCCTCGCCAAGCCCGCCTTCCGCAAGGCGTCCAAGCGGGGCTAGAGCCCGAGCCGACGCGCCCGGGCCGAGATTTCCAGTAGCAGGCGCTCCGCGATCAGCTGGTCGGGCGAACCGGTGGTCTTGGTCGCCACATCGGCCGTATTGACGCTGTCCAGCACGCGATCGAGGTCTTCCAGCCGCCAGCTGCGCGCCTGACGCAGCATTTCGGCTTCCTGTTTCCAGAACACTCCCGCCGCCTTGGCCGCCTCCTTGGCCCCGGCGCCGTTGGCTTGAAGGACATTGATCCGGCGCAGCTTGCCGAGGTGAATCGAGGCCTGTCGCACCGCCATGACCGGCGATTCCCCTTCGGCAAGGGCGCGGCGCAGCCCCGACTGGGCGGGGGCCGGACGGCCACCGAAGGCCTGGAGGGCGGCATCCTGCAGGGAGGCGTCGGCCTCGACGCCGAGGTGCTGTTCCAGCTCTTCCACATCAATGGTCTTGCCGGAGCCGGGTCCGATGTAGAGGGCCAGACGCTCGATTTCCTGCCGCATCAGACCACGCTCGCGCGGCAGGCGGCTGACGAACCGGTCCAGGGCGTCACCGGTCAGTCCGACCTTGTCGGCGGCCAGGGCCTCCCGGGTCATCCGGGCCACGTCGCCGGTCTCATCCTCATAGCAGGCGATGCCGACTGCGCCCTGGGCCGCCTCGGCCGCCTTGCGCAGGGCTGAGTCGCGGCCCAGCGCCCCGGCCTCGATGACCAGCATGGCCTCGGGATTATAGCCGCCCTCGGCGTGAACCTTGAGCGCGGCGGCCAGGGCCTTGTCGATCGACGCCTTCTCCGAGCCCAGCCGGACCCGCACCAGACGCCGCCCGCCGATCATCGACAGGGCGGTCAGGGCCTCCTCCAGCCGTGCCTCGTCGCCGTCGATATCACTGTCGGTCAGCAGGGTGACGTTGAAGGGATCGTTCAGATCGGGCGTGATCGCCCGGCACAGGATCTCGGCGCGTTCGCCGACGCCTGACCGGTCCTTGCCGTGGATGACGGCGGCGCGGACGCCCCGGTCCGGCGACTTGAGGAAGCGATCGACCTCGGGGCGTTTCGCCAGGATCATGCCGTCACTGGTCCGACAGGGCCCGCATCAGGTCGAGCCGGATCAGCCGCGCCAGTTCGGCGGCGGCACGTTCCTCGCCGTCCTGCTGGGCCGCGATGGCGGCGAAGGGCTGGTCGGCGGCGGCATAGGTGGTGGTGACGGTCTCAACGCCGGAGACAGGCGACCCGCCATTGGTCGGGGTCAGGGTCCAGGCACCGCGGACGGTCAGCTCATAGCGGGTCGCAGTGTCGTCGATGCGCCGTCCCAGTGGACGGCGCGACTGTTCCAGCACGGTCTCAAGCCGCCACAGCGGGGCCTGGGCACCGTCTCGGCCGAGCGCGTCCTCAAGTTGCTCGCGCACACGATAGCCGAGGCGGTCGTCCTGGGTGGTCACGGCGACGCGCGACAGGGATGAGCCGATGCCGGAGTCGCCATAGAGCGGGGTGAAGCCGCAGCCGGCCAGTCCCACAAGCGCGACAAGCGCCAGGATCGGCGCGCGCATCAGCCCACCACCAGATTGACGATGCGATCCTTGACCACCACGATCTTCCTCACCGTCTGACCCTCCAGCCGCGCCTGGACATCGGCGTCCGCCATGACGATGGCCTCGACCTCGGCCGGCTCCAGCCCCCGGGCAACGCGGATTTCGCCGCGGCGCTTGCCGTTGACCTGGATGGGCAGGGTCACCTCGTCGTCGGCCGCCAGCGCCGGGTCGAATTCCGGCCAGGGCGCGTCCAGCACCATCCCCTCTTCGCCGAGCCGCGTCCAGCACTCCTCGGCGAGGTGGGGGGTGAAGGGGGCGACCAGACGGACCAGGGCGGACAGGGCCTGCCGTCGCGCCGCGCCACCGGCGGTCCCGTGGTCCCGCACCATGGCGACGAAGGCATAGAGTTTGGCGATGGCCGAGTTGAAGCGGAAGCCGCTGACGCCTTCGGACACCGCCTTGATCGCCTTGTGGGTCTCGCGGATCAGGGTCGCGTCGGACTCATGGGCGGGAGCGTCGGGCTCGAAGCCGTCGACCTCGGTCCAGACGCGCTGGACGAAGCGGGCCGCGCCCTCGACGCCACCGGGCGTCCATTGCACGTCGCGCTCCGGCGGGCTGTCGGACAGGACGAACAACCGACCCGCGTCCACGCCATAGGTGTCGACGATCTCCTGCGGGGCGACGACGTTCTTCTTCGACTTGGACATCTTCTCGATGTCGCCGATCGTCAGGGTTTCACCGGTCGAAAGCTGGCGGGCCGAGCGCGCGCCGGCGTCATTGGTCAGATCGACATCGGTCGGTTCAACCCAGGCCCCGTCAGCGCGACGGTAGGTCTCGTGGACCACCATCCCCTGGGTGAACAGACCGGCGAAGGGCTCGCGCACCGACATCAGGCCGGCGTCCGACAGGGCGCGGCTGATGAAGCGGGCGTAGAGCAGGTGCAGGACGGCGTGCTCAACCCCGCCGATATACTGGTCGACCGGCAGCCATTTGTCAGCCGCGGCGCGGGAGATGGGCTCGGCTGCGGTCGGATCGGTGAAGCGGGCGAAATACCAGCTGGAATCGACGAAGGTGTCGAGCGTGTCGGTCTCGCGTACCGCCTTGCCGCCACAGGACGGGCAGGCGACGTGCTTCCAGGTCGGGTGACGATCCAGTGGATTGCCCGGTTTGTCGAAGGTCACATCCTTCGGCAGTTCGACCGGCAGCTGATCGGCCGGAACGCCCACGGGACCGCACGTTTCGCAGTGGATCACGGGGATGGGACATCCCCAGTAGCGCTGACGGCTGACGCCCCAGTCGCGCAGGCGGTAGAGGGTCGCGCCCTCGCCCTGGCCGGCCGCTTCCAGCCGGGCGATCGCAGCGGCCTTGGCAGCCTCGACCTCAAGCCCGTCCATAAAGTCGGAATTGAACAGCCGGCCGGGCCCGACATAGGCCTCTGTTTCAACGGCAAAATCATCGCCGGCCCCGTCCGGTCTCACGACCGGGACGACCGGCAGGTCGTATTTGCGGGCGAAGTCGAGGTCGCGCTGATCGTGGGCCGGGCACCCGAAGATGGCCCCGGACCCATAGGTCGACAGAACGAAATTCGCCGCCCAGACCGGCACGGTCCGCCCGGGATCGAACGGGTGGCGGACACGGACACCGAGATCGACACCCAGTTTCTCCGCCTTTTCGATGTCGGCTTCGCTGGTTCCCGACCGGGCGCAGGTCGCTACAAAGGTCGCCACGTCCGGCCGATGGGCGGCGATCGCCTTCGTCAGCGGATGGTCCGGCGCGAGCGCCAGGAAACTGGCCCCGAACAGGGTGTCGGGCCGGGTGGTGTAGATCTCGACCGGGTCGCGCGCGTGGTTGGGCTCTCCCGGTGCCGACGCCGGCAGGAAGGTGGGTGCCTCGGCGATCTCCCACCAGAGGGTCGCGCCGCGGCTCTTGCCGATCCAGTTCTCCTGCATCAGCCGGACCTTGTCGGGCCAGCGGCCCTCCAGTTCCTTCAGCCCCTCGATCAGATCGTCGGCATAGTCGGTGATGCGCAGGAACCACTGGTTCAGCTTGCGCTTCTCGACCACAGCGCCGGAGCGCCAGCCGCGACCGTCGACCACCTGCTCATTGGCGAGCACCGTATTGTCGACGGGGTCCCAGTTGACGACCGAATCCTTGCGATAGACCAGGCCGCGCTTGAGCAGTTCCAGGAACCAGGCCTGCTGCTTGCCGTAATAGGCCGGATCACAGGTGGCGAACTCGCGGCTCCAGTCCAGCGACAGGCCCAGCAGTTTCAGCTGGTCACGCATGGTGGCGATATTGGACCAGGTCCAGTCGCCGGGATGGATGCCGCGCTCGATGGCCGCGTTCTCGGCCGGAAGCCCGAAGGCGTCCCAGCCCATCGGATGCAGGACGTCGAACCCCTGGGCCCGCTTCGACCGCGCCACCACATCACCCATGACGTAGTTGCGGGCGTGGCCCATGTGGATGGCCCCCGACGGATAGGGAAACATCTCCAGCACATAGTATTTCGGCCGCCCCGTGCCCTCGGTCGGCATGCGGAAGGCGTCGGCGGCCGCCCAGCGGGCCTGCTGGCGGGGTTCGGCGGTCTTGGGTTCGTAGCGAACCGGGGTCCTGGTCACGGGAATCCTTCAGGCTGCTCCTTCAGGAACAGGCCCGACGGAGGCTGGACGATGGGGAGAGCGATCAGCTGGCGTTCGAGAGGTTGAGCTGGCGCGCCTTGGTGAGGATGGCGTTTTCCAGATCGGTCTCGGTCTGGGCCGCAACGCGGGCACCCGTCCAGCAGCCGGCGGTGTCGGCGTCCGCATCGGTGTCCGCCGGATTGGGCGTGCAACCGGGACGCAGGACCTGTTTGGTAATGCTGACGTTCAGGGCGTCGGCGCGCAGGCGGCGATCGAGGATGAAGACCGTGGCCTTGAATCGCTCGTTCGGCGTCTGGGGGTCGCTGTACCAGCCGTAGTTGATGACGCCGCCCCACGGGTCCGCATTGGCCAGGGGCATGAAGCTCAGCGTGTCCAGGGTGGCGCGCCAGAGATAGGCGTTGACGCCGATGCCTGTCTCGGCCGATGCCGCCTCGCGCGCGTCTCCGCCGAAGCTTGGAAGCGTCGGAAGGCTGCTGCAAGCGCCCAACATCAGACCCGAGGCGATCAGGGCGACCGCTGCGCCGCGAACCAGCACCATCGAGACATCTCCATACGATCATGACGTGCA
>CAZFQC010000151.1:0-6117 GCA_964520795.1 uncultured Brevundimonas sp. | reverse complement strand
CCACCACCACCGCCGTCCCGTAGGCCAGCACTTCGGTGACGCCTTCCATGATCTCATTGGCCTCGTAGCGCATGCCGAGCACGGCGTTGGCGCCCATGGCCTGCGCATGCTCGACCATTTCACTAAGCGCCTCCGCCCGCGAGGTCTCGGCCAGTCGGACATAGGTCTCGACGCGGCCGCCCAGCATGGACTGAAGCCCGCCGACCATGTCGCTGATGGCGTTGCGCGACCGCACGGTGATGCCCCGCACCAGCCCCAGGGTCTTCACCACCCGATAGCCGGGCGCGTCATTGGTGGTCACGATCAGCATGGTCATTTCCTCTCCAGGACCCGGAAGACGAACGCGTGGTCGTCCTTCTCTCCGGCCGGGTGCGATTCTGACGATACCTCTGTCCACGCCCCCTCGTCGAACGGGGGAAACAGGACATCGCCTTCGGGCTCGGCCTCGACCTCGGTCAGATAGAGGCGCTTCGCCCGCGGCAGGGCTTTTTCGAACAGGGCCACGCCGCCGATGACGCAGATCTCGCCGATCCCGTCATCCTCGGCCGTTTCGCGGGCGATCTCCACCGCCTCGTCCAGCGTGGTGCAGACCACGGCCCCGCGCGCCGTGAAGGACTCATCGCGCGACAGGATCAGATTCAGCCGGCCGGGCAGGGGTTTGAGCGGCAGGCTCTCCCAGGTCTTCCGGCCCATGATGCAGGGCTTGCCGACGGTGATCGCCTTGAACCGCTGCAGGTCACTGCGCAGTCGCCAGGGCAGGTCGCCGTCCCGTCCGATCACGCCGTTGCGGGCGCGGGCGACGACGAGAACGAGTTGGGGCAGGGCCAAGCGGACCTCGGAAAAAACGGGCGACGACCCATTCGGCCGCCGCCCGTTCTTACAGCCTCAGGCGTCGGCTTCCAGTACCCTGAACCGGAACAGCAGCGCCCCGAGCACGGCGCCGGCGGCCGGTGCGGCGAAGAACAACCAGACCTGGCTCAGCGCCTCGCCGCCCTGCAGCAGGGCCGGGCCGAAGCTGCGGGCGGGATTGACCGAGACGCCGGTCACCTGGATGCCGACGATGTGGATCACCGCCAGCGTCAGGCCGATGGCCAGGCCAGCGAAGGCGCCCTGACCCTTGGGCCCGGTCACGCCCAGGATGACGATGACGAAGATGGCCGTGGCCACCACCTCGAAAATCAGGGCCGCGTGCATGCCGTAGCCGCCCGGCGATCCGGTGTCGAAGCCGTTGGCCCCGAGGTTCGCGACGCCGGTCTGGGCGATCTGGCCGAGGATGGCCGCGCCCGCGACGGCACCGAGAATCTGCGCCACCCAGTACAGGCCCATGTCCTTCAGCGACATCCGCCCGGCCACGAAGGCCGCCAGGCTAACCGCCGGATTGACGTGGCACCCCGACACCGGCCCGATGCCATAGGCCATGGCCACGATGGCCAGGCCGAAGGCCATGGACACCGCCAGCTGGTCAAACGGTGCCGGCCCCAGAACCGCCGCCCCGCACCCGAACAAGACCAGCACCATTGTGCCGATGAACTCGGCTGAAAACGTCTTCACCATGGCAACCTCCCCGTTGCTACGGCCCCGCCTTGTGCGGAGTCGAGCGGGAAGGTGCGGTGAGTCTTATGGTGAAGCTAGGTTGGCGGAACGTTGGTTTTTGGTTCCAGCCAGTGCAGCCATTTCCGCTGCATGGCCGCCTCGATATCGATCCCGGCCCGGTCGCAATAGATCAGCAGCATCCCCAGCACATCCGCCGCCTCATCGCCCAGCTTGCCGGCGTCGGCGCTGCCCCGGGCCCGTCCGCTCATCCGCAGATGTTCGGCCGTCAGCTCACCCAGCTCCTCCTGGACCTTCAGCAAGGCCCAGTCGCCGGAGCGGTCGATGTTGTGCTGGCGCGCATAGATGTCGGAGATGCGCAGGACGTCGGCCTGCAGCGCCTTGAGGTCGAGGCTCATCAGACCGCGACCGGTGCCTTGATATGCGGCCAGGGCTCATAGCCCTCGAGCACAAAGTCCTCGAGCGTATAGGCGAACAGGTCGTCACGCGGCGTGATGGTCATGGTCGGGGCGGGCAGGGGCGCGCGGGCCAGCTGGGTCTCGGCCTGTTCCACGTGGTTCAGATACAGGTGGGCGTCGCCGAAGGTGTGGACGAACTCGCCCGGCTCCAGGCCGCAGACCTGGGCCACCATCATGGTCAGCAGCGCATAACTCGCGATGTTGAACGGCACGCCCAGGAAGACATCGGCCGACCGCTGGTACAGCTGGCAGCTCAGCTTGCCGTCGGCGACGAAGAACTGGAACAGGCAGTGGCAGGGCGGCAGGGCCATGTCGTCGACGTCGGCCGGGTTCCAGGCCGAAACGATGTGCCGGCGGCTGTTCGGATTGGTCTTCAGCCCCTCGACCAGTTTGGTGATCTGGTCGATCACCCTGCCGTCCGGCGCCGCCCACGACCGCCACTGCTTGCCATAGACCGGCCCCAGCTCGCCCTCGGCGTCGGCCCATTCGTTCCAGATCGAAACGCCGTTGTCCTTCAGCCAGCCGATATTGGTTTCGCCGCGCAGGAACCACAGCAGCTCCACGATGATCGACCGAAGGTGCAGCTTCTTGGTCGTCAGGACAGGAAAGCCCTTGGACAGGTCGAACCGCATCTGCCGGCCGAACACGCCCAGGGTCCCGGTGCCGGTCCGGTCATCCCGCTGGCTGCCGTTGTCGAGGATGTCGCGCAGCAGATTGAGGTACTGCCACTCCGGATGGTCAGCCGCGACGGCACCCGTGCGGGCGTGGAGATCGGACAGGGCGGCAACGGCGTTCATGGATCTGACTGTGCCGGTGATTCGCCCCGGTTGGCAGGCCGCTGATTCGGTTGCTCACAGAAACGTGGGGGCCAGGTGCGCCCCCGCCCGACCGCTTCAGCGGCTCGCCGCGACGAAATCCGGATCGGCGAACAGCCGGCCGATCAGCGCCTGCACGGTCGCCGCATACCCCTGCATCGCCGCCGGGATCGCGAGCGCGCCGAGGAAGGACGATTCCCACGCGTGCTCGACGCTGAGCACCTTGTCGTAGACGACCCGGCCGTCACGGGTCAGCACGAAGCGGGCAGCGATCGACGCGCGGCCGACGCTGGAGTCATTGGCGTCCAGCCGGTTTGTGGTCAGCGTCCCGGACAGACGCAGGCCGGCGGCGGACTCGAGCCGCCCGGCGTTGCGCAGCTCGGTTTCCAGCGCCTTCTGCAGATAGGTGCTGAAGGTGCCGTCGGCGCCGAGCCCGGTCATGGAGTTGCCCCGCATGCCGAGCCGGCTGTCGTTGACGCCAGGGGCGGCCGCGAAATCGTCCACCGCGATCGGCGTCGCGCCGGCCCGCAGCGCCTGCAGATTGCTGACGCCGGGCTGATACTGCGGCGCCGGTGCATGCACGCACGCGACCAGCGCCAGCAGTATCGTCACCGCGGCGACGCCGCGGACCGCGCGTCGCATCATTCGAACGCCCGCCGGTCGGCGAGCTGGTCGAGGCCGTTCCAGACGATCTGGTCAATGGCCTGGTTCACGGCTTCCTGCGGGGTCATCGCTGTCAGACCGGCCGGACCGGCGTGGTTGCCGATCGTGGTGTGGATCGCATGGCGCACGCCGACCGAAGTCGTTTCACCGGCCCGGGTGTAGCTGATGGTGCTGACATAGCCGTCGGTGACCATACTGCCGACCGCGCCGAGCGTCAGGCCGGTGCCGAACCCCTCGGCGGCGGCGTTCTCGCCCTCGAGCGCAACATTGTCGATGACGACGGTCAGCAGACCCGCGTCGGCACCGGCGGCCTCGCGCGTCACGGCGCTGAACAGACCCGATTCAGAGGCGACAGCGACCACGCGCGGGGCCACTTCGGCCGTCGCGGCGGCGTTGGCGCTGCCCTTGGTGCGGAACTCGATCGCGACCTGGACCGGACGGGGCGTCGCCGGCGCGGCGATATCGGCCCGGGTCACGCGCGGCAGGACCGGATCGACGTAGGAATTCACCGACAGACAGCCGGTCAGCACCACGGCGCAGGCCAGAAGGGCCAGGCCGCGGGCGGCATGGCGGAACAGATTGTTGGACGTCATTTAAAATTCCCCCGTGTCGGATCTGGAACGGCCCCGACTGGCCGACACACGCTTAAGCGAGATTCTGCCCTCGTCAAAGGGGCCCGCGGATGCCCCGACGATGCCGGGCGGCCAGAGGCTGACGGGTGCCACACGTGCCCGACATCACCCCCTGAACCCGTCCTGATCCAGGAACGCCTGCTCTTCCGCCGTCGTCTCGCGGCCCAACGCCCGGTTGCGGTGCGGGAAGTGGCCAAAGCGGGCGATGACGTCGTGATGGTGTTCGGCCCAGCGGTCGTCGGGCTTTCGCTCCGTCCGGCTCTGGAACAGCTCGACCTGGCGGGCCTGATCGGCACGGTCCTCGGAATGCTGGAGGGGCAGGTAGAAGAACCGGCGGATGTCGCCCTCGACCCTCAGGTCATGCCCGGCCTCCAGCGCGCGCATCGCGAACGCCCTCGCCAGCGGATCGGTGGCGAAGGCATGCCCCGTGCCGCGGAACACATTGCGCGGAAACTGGTCCAGCAGGATCATCAGCGCCAGCGAGCCCTCGGCCGTTTCTGCCCAGGGATCCAGCTCCCGCCGCGCGGCAGCAAGGTGGGCATCCATGAACCGCTCGCGAAACAGGGCGTCGAAATCGTCGTCCTTCGCGAACCACTTCGAGGGACCGGCCTCTTTCCAGAAGGCGACGACGGCGGAAGGCGTTATGTCTGTGCTCATGACCGAACATCTAGGCACACCGCTCCCCGTCTTCCATGACCGCGACTGCGATCTCTCCATCGTGCGCGGCAAGCGCGTCGCCGTCATCGGCTATGGCAGCCAGGGCCGAACCCATGCCCTCAACCTGCGTGACTCCGGCGTCGCCGACGTGGTCGTCGGGCTGAAGGCCGGGTCCGCCACCCGCGCGAAGGCCGCGGCCGACGGATTTCCGGTGCTGACCGCGGGCGAGGCCGCAGCCTCGGCCGACGTCGTCGCTGTGATGGTCTCCGACGAGGCTCATCGCGACCTGTGGGCCAATGAGTTGGCACCGGCGATGAAGCCCGGCGCGGCCCTGGTCTTCGCCCACGGCCTGTCGGTGCGCTTCGGCCTGGTCCAGCCGCGCCCGGATCTCGACGTGATCCTCGCCTCGCCAAAGGGCATCGGGCCGCGCATTCGCGACCTCTATGAGGAAGGCCAGGGGGTCTTCTGCCTGTTCGGTGTGCATCAGGACGCCTCGGGCGGCGCCCATGCACTGGGCCTGTCCTATGCGGCGGCCCTCGGCTGCGGCCGCAAGGGCATTCTCGAGACCACCTTCGCGGCTGAATGCGAGAGCGATCTCTTCGGCGAACAGGTGGTCCTGTGCGGCGGAGTGGCTGAACTGGTCGACGCCGCCTTCATGAAGCTTGTCAGGGCCGGCTATCCACCCGAGGTGGCCTGGTTCGAATGCTTCTATGAGGTCAAGCTGGTCACCGACCTGATGTATGAGCGCGGCGTCGCCGGGGCCTTCACCCGCATCTCCAACACCGCCGAATACGGTGCCTATCTGACCGGCCCGCGGATCATCGGAGAGGCCTCACGGGCCGCCATGGACACGGTCCTGGAGGAGGTTCAGTCCGGCGATTTCGTGCGGCGGCTCATGGCCGATTTTGACGCCGGCTCGCCCGACCTGCTGGCGCGGCGCAAGGCCCTGGCCGACCGCACGATCGAGGGCGTGGGCGCGCATCTGAACGCAGTGGCGGCGAAGGCAGGGGATTGAGGCGGGGAACCCCGGGGCCCCGAAGGGCTGTCTCTACTTTCCGGAGAAAGATGGTCGGAGTGAGAGGATTCGAACCTCCGACCCCTGCGTCCCGAACGCAGTGCTCTACCAGGCTGAGCCACACTCCGACTTGAGGAGGGGGCTTATAGCCACGGCCTTTCCCGCCCGCAAGCGCCGTTTTGCGGCGCCGTGAAATAGTCTCGAAAGCGGTTCTTGCATCACTCGCGGCCTTCGCGTATCTCGACCGCCTTCCGGCGCTTCGGCCCCGGATGCGCCGGACCTGCTGGGGAATGGTGTAATGGTAACACTCCGGTTTTTGGTACCGT
>CAZFQC010000150.1:0-6142 GCA_964520795.1 uncultured Brevundimonas sp. | reverse complement strand
GATTGTGGTTGGTGGTGTCCTGCAGGGCGCGCCAGTCACGGCCGGGCTGGTTGTCGTAGAAGGCTGCGATCTCGGCGAAATTGGCGAGCATCTCCTCCTTTGTGGCCAGGCCGGAACGGCCGGTCAGGACGTCGCCCCAGTATTCGGTCTGGCCCTCATAGACCCAGAGCAGGGTGTTCTGGACCGGCTCGTTGAGGTTGGGGGTGAGCTGGTCCGAGGGACGGCGGAATTTGCCGTTCCATGAGTGGACGAACTCATGCGGCAACAGGGTGCGCGAGCCGAAATTACGGGTGAAGCCGTCGGTGAAGAAGCCGGGCGGGGCGGTGTTCTCGGACGAGCGGTGATGTTCCAGGCCGATGCCGCCCATCCTTGAGGTCAGGGCGAGCAGGAATTCATAGCGGTCGAAATGGCGGGCACCGAACAGCCGGTCGGCCTGGTCCACGAGCGAACCATAGGACTCGATCTGGGCCGGGGTCGGGGCGATGTTGGCGGCGGCGTCGGCGACGATATTGATATGGATCGGTGACCGGCCGCCCGGATCGATGTCGATGCGGCGATAGTGGGCCCCGGCGAACATCGGGCTGTCGGCCAGCATCTCCAGACTGATCGGGGCAAAGGTGGCGCGGCCGTTCTCGAATGAGACCGTGTCCATGGCGACGCCATAGTTCCAGCCCGCGGGCAGCTGGATCGAGGGCTGGAAGGTGATGCGGCGGTGGGCATAGCCGGCCGGGTAGAGCAGGGCCTTCTCCCACTGGAGATTGACCATCTCGGGCGTCATGACCACGCGCCAGACGGCGTTGTCGGGCTGGGTCAGCCATTCGAAGGCGACCTCGATCTGCGACACACCCGCCGGAACCGACAGGTGGAAGGCATAGGGGTCGAGGGTGTCGCGCAGCCATTCGATGCGCTGGCCGTTGGCGGTGACGGTGAGGCCGGCGATCAGCTGGATCGGGCCGGTGTCGGCGTGGTTGCCCGGCAGGAATTTCGGATAGAGCAGGGTCAGGTCGCCCGCGGTGACCGGGATCGTCTGCCGCACGCGGATGACCTTGTGGTCGAGGTCGGTGGCGTCGACGTGATAGCCGATGGTCCCCGGATAGCTGCGGTCCTGCGGCTCCGGAATGGCGGGCAGCGGACGGGGCAGGGCCGGGGTTCCGACCTGGGCCAGGGCCGGCGCGGCACCGAACAGCAGGGCGGCCGCGCAGGCGGAGATGAGCAGGCGGGCGGCGGGAGACTTCATCAGGGGGCTTCCGGCTGGACGGGCAGGGGCGCAGATCACGCCGCGCGCAGGCGAGGGTCAACCCGACGGTCGGCCCGCGGGATTAAATCGCTGTCATGTTCGTGGTTCCGCCGATCAGCCGGCGGGCACCGCCGCCGGTTTCACTTCCAGCAGTTCGACCGTGAACAGCAGGGTGGAATTGGGCGGCAGTTCGCCGCCACCGACCCAGCGTTCGCCATAGCCGAGGCTGGCGGGGATGACGAACTCGAACCGTTCGCCCTCGCGCATCAGGGCGACGCCCTCGGTCCAGCCGCGGATCACCCGGTTGAGCGGGAATTCGGTGGGTTCGCCGCGGGCCCAGGAGCCGTCGAACTCGCGGCCGTCAATGAAGGTCCCGCGATAGTGGACCCGGACCGTGTCGACCGCGACCGGCTGCCGGCCTTCGGGATGGGCGGGGCCGACGCGGCGGTATTGCAGACCGGACGCGGTGGTCGTCCAGCCGGGCCGTCCGCCGTTCCATGCCAGATAGGCAGCGTTGCCTGCGTTCCATGCCTCCTGGCTGGCCGCGCCGACGGGTACGCGAATCTCGGAGGTCGGGGCCCCCATGGGTTCCTGCGCCGTGGCGCAGGCTGCGAGGGACAGGGCGGCGGCGATGAGAAGGGTGCGTTTCATGGGGCGACGCTAGCAGCGGCAGGGTGTCGACGTGAAGCCCGCCCGATCACAGGTCCCATCCTTCCGCCGGCTGCGAGTCGGCTTGACAGGACAAAATGTACGTTAGAGATTACATTTAGATTTCTGGAGCGTACATGTGAGCAGGATATTCGGCGTGCTGGCGATCAGCCTGGCGTTCGGTGCCTTTCTGGCATGGCCCTTGTTCGCCTGGCCGGTGCGGCCTGGCTGGATCGGCGCGGCGGTGCTGTTGCTGGCCGCGGTTGCGGTGCGCCGTCACTGGGACGCGCGGCGGCTGGCAGCGGGGGATGATCCCGGGGCGCGGGAACGCCAGTCATGGCATTTGATGGCGGCGTTCGGCGTGTTGTGCGGACATATGATCGCGGCCCTGTTGCAGCAGGTCGACCTGCATGTCGGCCGTGGCAACACATTGGCGCTCGACAACTGGACCCTGCTGGCCGCGGCCGCCATCGGCTGGGTCATCGTGCGCGCCCCGCGGATGGAGAAGGACGAGCGCGACCGGGAGATGGTGGCGCGCGGCGCCTACGTCGGCCACGCGACGCTGACGGCGCTGCTGATCGTCTTGCTGCTCACGCTCGGGTTCGCGCCGCCGCCGGTGCTGGAGCGGCTGCCGCCCTTTGTCCTGGGCAATTTGCTGGTGGTGTTGCTCCTGATCGCGGCGCTCGCAAAACATGTAACGCAGCTGGTCGGCTACTGGGCGGCGGCGCGTCCGGGGGACGAGGCTGATGGCTGAGCTGAACATCGGCAATCATCTCAGACGGCTGCGCTTCGAGCATGGCGAGATGACCCAGGACGCCCTCGCCAGAGCCGCAGGGGTGACCCGGCAGACCGTCATTTCGCTGGAGGCCGGCCGATATACGCCGTCGCTGGAACTGGCCATGCGGCTGGCCCAGGTCTTCGGGCGGGGAGTGGACGACGTCTTCTATTGGCGGACGCCACCGTCCGCCTGAACACCGTCTGTCCGCACTACCTTTTCTTCAACCGCGCGCCGAGGCGCACAGTCAGGATATCCGCCATGACGGCCGGACAAAGGATCATGCAATCGCTCGCCGGGGCTGCCGCCCTGATCATGACGACGGCAAGCGGCGCAATGGCGCAGACCTTCGAGATTTCGCCCTCCGGTGAAGTCCTCCAGGGTCAGCCGGTCGCGGTCCGCCTGACCGGTCTTGCGCCGGGCGCTACCGTCGAAATCAGCGCCGAGCGCCGCTTCGGACGCCCGGAGCCAATGATCTGGCGGTCCAGCGCCGCCTATACCGCCGACGCGCAGGGCGGCGTCGATCTGACGCGCGAGCCGGCCACGGCGGGCACCTATGAGGGTGTGGATGCCGCCGGCCTGTTCTGGTCGATGACGCCCACTGCAACAGCTGCACCGGCCGACTGGCGCTCCGGCGATGTCCGCCTCACCGCGACGGTTGACGGACAGGTCGTCGCCACGGGAGCCACGCGTCTGATCGGTGCCCTGCCTGCGGTCGAGACGGAGGAGGTCCCCGGCTTTCCGGCGGCGCGGCTGTATCAGCTGCCGGGCGCAGGGCCCCGGCCCGTCATTGTCGTACTGCATGGTGCGGACGGCGGAACCGGAGCCAGTGACCGGTTTGGCCGGAAGCTGGCCTCTCTCGGCTATGCGGTGGTCGGCCTGCCCTATTACTCGGCGGACTGGGGCGCGTATGGACCGCCCAAGGAGATTCCGGGTCTGCCGGGAAGCTTCATCGATATCCGCATCGACCAAATCGCCGAGTTGCGCGACTGGCTGCGGACCCGGCCGGATGTCGATGCCGACCGGATCGCCATGTTCGGCGGCTCCAAGGGGGCCGAGTTCGCCCTGATCGCAGCCAGCAAATACGACTGGATCGCCTCTGTCGTGGCCTTTGCGCCGTCGGACCTTGTCTGGGAGGGCTGGGGGCTGGAGACACTTGAGGCCGAGGGTACGCGCTCGTCCTTCTCCTATCAGGGCCAGGCGCTGCCGTTCATGCCGTATGTCGGGTTCGTCGAGGGGCTGCTCGCCGGGCCGGGCAATGCGAACCTGCTGAAGATTCACGAGGACGGGCGTGCGGCCCATCCCGACCGCGAGGCTGCGGCCCGTATCCGGGTGGAGGACTATCCGGGGCCGGTCATGCTGGTGGCGGGCGACGCGGACCGGGAATGGCGCTCGGGACAGATGGCGCGAAACGTGGCCGCGAGCCGGGCGGCGGCCGGCCGCGAAACCCTTCTGCTCGTCTATCCGGAGGCCGGGCACGACGTCGGCGGCGACGGCTGGGCCCCGACTGCGGGGGAGGTGGCGCGAGGGGGCGGCACCGCCGGGGCCAATGCGCGTGCTCAGGCGGACGCATGGCCGCAGGTTCTGGCCTTCCTGCAACGGACGCTGAGACCGAACGAAAGATAGGCACGCCAGGGCCTTTATTTCGCCGCCAAAGCGAGTATATGACCCGGTTCCGCTAACTCAGTACGAGATGCGCGCGAAAGCGCCGAGGCCCGGTTTGTCGCCCTCCGACCGGTGCGAAGGCGCGCTCCTTCCCAGGGAGCCCTGCAATTTCAGACGTCCTGGCACCGCAAGGGCCGAGGGTGGACGTCGAAACCGATGGTCACGGGTCGCCCGAGAGGCGGAGCCGTGGCTGCTGCATTGATCGCCGCCTGCCCGGGCGGTGTATTGGGAATAAAGAATGGCCAAGTCCAAAGCCGAAGTCGCCGTCGCCAACGGCCAGTTCGCACACGCCACCACCTTCACCGGCAAGAAGCGCATCCGTCACTCGTTCGGCCGCATCCCGGAAGCGGTGCAGATGCCGAACCTGATCGAGGTTCAGCGCGCCTCCTATGAGCAGTTCCTGCAGCGCGAAGTGCGCAGCGGTCCGCGCAAGGATCAGGGCATCGAGGCGGTCTTCAAGTCGGTGTTCCCGATCAAGGACTTCAACGAACGCGCCATCCTGGAATACGTCTCCTACGAGTTCGAGGACCCGAAATACGACGTCGAGGAATGCATCCAGCGCGACATGACCTATGCCGCGCCGCTGAAGGTCAAGCTGCGCCTGATCGTGTTCGAGGCGGATGAAGAGACCGGCGCGCGCTCGGTCAAGGACATCAAGGAGCAGGACGTCTACATGGGCGACATCCCGCTCATGACCGACAAGGGCACCTTCGTCGTCAACGGCACCGAGCGGGTGATCGTCTCGCAGATGCACCGTTCGCCGGGCGTCTTCTTCGACCACGACAAGGGCAAGACGCACAGCTCGGGCAAGCTGCTGTTCGCCGCCCGCGTGATCCCGTACCGCGGTTCGTGGCTCGACTTCGAGTTCGACGCCAAGGACATCGTCTACGTCCGCATCGACCGCCGCCGGAAACTGCCGGCCTCGACCTTCCTGATGGGTCTGGGCATGGACGGCGAGGAGATCCTCAAGACCTTCTACGAGACCGTGCCCTACGAGAAGCGCGGCGAAGGCTGGGTCACCCCGTACAAGGCCGAGCGCTGGAAGGGCGTGAAGCCCGAGTTCGACCTGGTCGACGCCGACACCGGCGAGATCATCGCCGCCGCCGGCACCAAGATCAGCGCCCGTCAGGCCAAGAAGCTGGGTGACACGACCACGTCGCTGTCGCTGGCCGCCGACGCCCTGCTGACCAAATACCTGGCCGCCGACGCCGTGAACTACGAGACCGGCGAAATCTACGCCGAGGCCGGCGACGAGCTGGACGGTCCGACCATCGAACTGCTGGAAAGCTACGGCTTCACCACCATCGACGTGCTGGACATCGACCACGTCACGGTCGGTGCCTACATGCGCAACACCCTGCGTATCGACAAGAACACCGGCCGCGAGGACGCGCTGTTCGACGTCTATCGCGTGATGCGCCCGGGCGAGCCGCCGACCCCGGAAGCCGCCGAAGCCATGTTCAACTCGCTGTTCTTCGACAGCGAGCGCTACGACCTCTCGGCCGTCGGCCGCGTGAAGATGAACATGCGTCTGGAAACCCCGGACGTGTCGGATGAGATCCGCGTGCTGCGCAAGGACGACGTCCTGCGCGTGCTGCAGATCCTCGTCGGCCTGAAGGACGGCCATGGCGAGATCGACGACATCGACAACCTGGGCAACCGCCGGGTCCGTTCGGTCGGCGAGCTGCTGGAAAACCAGTACCGCGTCGGCCTGCTGCGGATGGAGCGCGCCATCAAGGAGCGCATGTCCTCGGTCGATATCGACACCGTGATGCCGCACGACCTGATCAACGCCAAGCCGGCCGCTGCGGCCGTGC
>CAZFQC010000149.1:0-6170 GCA_964520795.1 uncultured Brevundimonas sp. | reverse complement strand
TAGGCGATCGAGGTGGTGTTGCGGATGTTGTCCAGCGGATTGGCGTCCATCACCACCATGTCGGCCAGTTTTCCAACCTCCAGTGAGCCGATGTCCCGGTCCAGCCCCAGCGATCGCGCGCCGTTCAGGGTGCCGGCGCGGATCACGTCGATCGGCGCCATGCCGCCCTGGGCCAGGCTCCACAGCTCCCAGTGCGCGGCCAGGCCCTCGCGCTGGCCGTGGGCCCCGATCGAGACGCTGACGCCCTGTTCGGACAGACGGGTGGCCTCGCGCGCGACCGAGATGTGGTTCCACTCATTGTCGGGCAGGGTCTCGGGCCGGCGCGCGCGGGAGTCGAGAATGCGGCGCGGGACGTACCGGGTCAGGATCGGGTGGTTCCAGACCTCGCTCTCCTGGTACCAGTAGTTCTCGCCGTAGCTGCCGCCATAGGCCACGACCAGGGTCGGGTTGTAGGCCGTGCCGGTCTGCCGCCACAGCTGGTGAACATCGTCATACAGATGGGCCAGCGGGATCGAGTGTTCGATCGTGGTGTGGCCGTCGACGATCATCGACATATTGTGCTGGAACAGCGAACCGCCCTCCGGCACCACCATCATGTTCAGCTGGCGCGCCGCCTCGATGATCTGCTGGCGCTGGTCGCGGCGAGGCTGGTTGTAGCTCTTGACGCTCCAGGCTCCCGCCGCCTGCATCCGCCGCAGGGTCGACAGGGCGTCGTCCAGATCGTCGACCTGGGCCGTGAAGGCCGTGCTGGCACCGTACAGAATGGTGCCGGTCGAGAAGATGCGCGGCGCGATGATCCGGCCGGTGCGGGCCAGTTCGCTGTGGGCGAAGATCTCGCTGGTGTCGGCCGAGGGGTTGTGGATCGTCGTCACCCCGAAGGCCAGCGAGGCGTAGTCGACCCAGCTCTGTTCGGGGATGATCTCGTCCGATCCCATCGAGCCGTGCCAGTGGGCGTCGACCAGACCCGGCATGATGGTCTTGCCGGTCATGTCCATGACCGGCACGCCGGCGGGCACGGGGGTGCTGGACGCCGGGCCGATGGCCTCGATCCGGTTGCCGCTGACGATGATCACGCCGTTCTCGATCACCTCGGCGCCGTTCATGGTGATCAGCCGGGCCCCGGTCAGGGCCATGCGGCCCTCGGGCACATCCGCTTGGGCGGTGAAGCCCAGGTTGATGCCGTGCTCGTCGGGCCCGGGCAGTTCGTCGGGCGCGCCGTCCACGAAGGTGAAGGCCTGGTTCAGGTCGCGGGTAAACAGCTCGGGCCCCAGCGACCACTGCAGCCGCCGGGAGTCGCCCGACCAGCTCAGCCATTCGCCGGCGTCGCGGGTGACCCGGGCCTGGGGCAGGGACTTGCCTTCGGCGCTGATGGCGACCGGGCGGCCCGACATGACGAACGGGGCGACATAGGCGTTGAACCGCTCGGTCCAGCCGATCCAGTTGCCGTCGGGCGAGACGGCGAACTCGCTGGCCCATTCCGAGGTCAGGTGGGTGCGCGCATCCTCGCCATCGAGGTTGACCGAGATCAGCGTCTGCTTGTCGCCGTCGCGGCCCTGCAGGAAGACCCGGTCATTGGCGGCGCCGAACTGGGGCGTGGTCCCGTCGTCGGTCATGAAGACCGGCGCGCCGCCCGCGGCGGGGATGCGATAGACGCCCGGATCACGGCTCCACAGGGCGCTGGTCAGGAAGCCGTCGCTGACGGTGCGATAAACGATGGTCCGCCCGTCCGGCGAGAAGGTCGGCTCGATATAGTGGCCGGGGTTGGTGGTCACGACACGGCCGGTGCCGCCGCTGACGGGCACGACGCGGATCGAGCCGAATTCCTGGTCGTCCCAGGTCGTGTAGACGATCGACCGGCCGTCGCGGGACCAGTTCGGATAGAGTTCGAAATGGTCGTTCTGGCGCGTCAGACGGCGCGCGGTTCCGGTCGGCAGGTCGCGGATCCACAGATTGCCGAGCGCCTCGAAAACCACCTTCGTCCCGTCCGGCGAGGGGCGGGCCCAGCGGATCATGCGGACGTCGAACGTGTCCGGCGCGACGGACACGGGGAAGCGGACGGTGTCCTGCACCCGACGCGTGTCGGCGACGTGGAAGGGTATCTCCGCGACGGCCCGGGTGGCGACGTCGACCCGCTGGATGCGGCCGTCGGCCCAGAAGACGATGGAGCGGTTGTCCGGCGTCCAGCTGATCGCCGGATAGACGCCGTGGATCGCCCAGGTTTCCTGCAGATCGCGATCGAGGCCGCTGAACACCGGCGTCTCACGCCCGGACTCGATGTCCATGACATAGAGCACCGACTGGTAGCGAACGCGGCGGATGAAGGCGATCGACCGGCCGTCCGGTGAGGGCGTCGGGCGGATCGAACCGCCGGGGCCGGTGATATAGGGATCGATCTCGCCGGTTTCGCGGTCCAGACGGCGGATGATGTAGATCTGGTCGTTGACGTCCTTGGAATATTCGAAGGTCGCGCCCGGCGTGGCATCATCGCTGAAGTAGATATAGCGGCCGTCCGGCGAGAAGGCAGGCTCGCCCGTGTCCTTCTGCTGGGTCCGGCGCTCGGTCATCTGCACGCCGTTGCCGCCCGAGCGGTGATACATCCACAGCTCCCCGGCCCCGAGCGAGCGGGACGAGGTGAAATGTTTGCGCGCCACGATGAACTGGCCGTCCGGCGACCATTCGGGCTGGTTCAGCAGGCGGAAGGTTTCCTTCGAGACCTGGGTGGGGTTGGAGCCGTCAGCGTCCATGACCCAGATGTTGTCGCCGCCCGCCCGGTCCGAGGTGAAGGCGATCGAGCGCCCGTCGGGGGACCATTTCGGCTGCATGTCCCAGGCCACGCCCGAAGCGATGGCCCGCGCCTCGCCGCCGCTGGCCGGCATGACATAGATGTCGCCCAGCAAGTCGAAGACGATGGTCTGGCCGTCCGGGCTGACGTCCAGCGACATCCAGGTGCCGCGGGTGACGTCGATGGGGATGTCGCGCGACGGTCCGGGCGGGTTCTGCACATCCCATTTCGGCGTCTCGGCCGGGGCGGCGGCGGCGGGCGCGGCCACGGGGCCGGGCGCGGCCTGCGGATCGACCGGCCCCGGAACGGGCGGGGCGGCGATCGGCGAGACCGGCTCGGGCGTCTGGGCGGCGGCGGCGCCGGCGAGCGCCAGCAGGGCGACCGTGGTCAGGAAAGCGCGCTTCATGGTGTGTCATCCCCGGGGACAGTGGCAGACGTCTCTCGCCGCCATCAGCGGCCGCGTCCTTGGTGCGTGCAGATGAACATCGTCGGGACGGGGAAGTCCAGCCGCAGAGCCGTCGCCGAAGCCGGCGCCGGGAGCGATCAGTCTTTCCGGAGAGGGACGATGGTGGGTGATGTAGGGTTCGAACCTACGACCCGCTGATTAAGAGTCAGCTGCTCTACCAACTGAGCTAATCACCCGGACCATTCGTCTGCACCGGGCCTCACAGGGACCGTGCCGTCTGCGCAGGTGCCGGTCGGGGACCGGTTTCGGCGAGGGGGCGTACCTAATGGGAATGCCTCTCGCGTGCAAGGAGATTCCGGGTTCCGTTTCGGTTTGTCGCAGGACGGGCTAGGGTTCGGTGAATCAGCCGCCGGGGAGCGGCGACGGGGGAAACGACCATGGCCTTCTGGAACCGCCGGCGCTCGATCGACGCCATGCTGGCCCCGCACGACGGGCCGGCGCTGAAGAAGACGCTGGGCTGGCCGCATCTGATGGCCCTCGGCGTCGGGGCCATCGTCGGCACCGGCATCCTGACCCTGATCGGGGTCGGCGCCGGGCTGGCGGGGCCCGCGGTGATGATCAGCTTCGCCCTGGCGGGTCTGGTCTGCGCCTGTGCCGCCCTGGCCTATGCCGAACTCTCGACCATGATGCCGGCGGCGGGCAGCGCCTATACCTATTCCTACGCCGTGCTGGGCGAGCTGATCGCCTGGATCGTCGGCTGGAGCCTGATCCTCGAATATTCGCTGGTGGTGTCCGCCGTGGCCGTGGGCTGGTCGGGCTATGCGACCGGCTTCCTCGCCGGGATGGGCGTCGAACTGCCGGCCATGCTGGCGGCGGGACCGCACGTCGAGGGCGGGCTGATCAATCTGCCGGCGGTGTTCATCATCGCCGTGGTGACCGGTCTGCTGCTGCTCGGCACACGTGAGAGCGCCACGCTGAACGCCGTGCTGGTGGTGATCAAGATCGTGGCCCTGATCGCTTTCGTGGCCATCGCCCTGCCGGCCTTCGACGCCGCCAACTTCACCCCCTTCATGCCCAACGGCTTCGGCTCGCCGGCCCTGCCGTTCGCGGAGCAGATCACCGGCCAGCCCGTGGTCCAGACCGGGGTCATGGCGGCGGCGGCGATCATCTTCTTCGCCTTCTACGGCTTCGACGCCATCTCGACCGCGGCGGAAGAGACGAAGCGGCCCGAGCGCGACCTGGCCATCGGCATCGTCGGCTCGATGGTCGTCTGCACGGCCCTGTATCTGGTCGTCGCCGCCGCCGCCATCGGTGCCCGGCCGGTCGCCAGCTTCGCCGAAAGCCCCGAACCGCTGGCGCTGATCCTGCGCGAGATGGGGCAGGGGACGGCGGCGCAGTGGATCGCGGTCTCGGCCGTGGTCGCCCTGCCGACCGTCCTGCTGGCCTTCCTGTTCGGCCAGAGCCGCATCTTCCTGGGCATGGCGCGCGACGGTCTGCTGCCGCGCAAGCTGGCCAAGGTCTCCGTCCGCGGCGTGCCGGCGGTGGTGACCCTCTTCACCGCCATCGTGGTGGCGGGCCTGGCCGGCGTCATGCGGCTGGACGAGCTGGCCTCGCTGGCCAATGCGGGAACGCTGGCGGCCTTTGCGGCCGTCGGCATCTGCCTGATCGTCCTGCGCATCCGCGACCCGCACCGCCCGCGCGTCTTCAAGGCCCCGCTGTGGTGGCTGGTGGGGGCGATCACCATCATCGGCTGCATCGTCTTCTTCTTCAGCCTGCGCGCCTCGACCCAGATGTGGTTCCTGATCTGGAACGCCATCGGACTGGTCGTCTATTTCGGCTGGTCGGCCTGGAATTCGCGCCTCGCCAAAGGTGAGGAGACCGCCGGCTGATGGCCTTGCGCGACCTGTCCGGCGCGGTCGACTTCACCGTGCTGGAGCGGATGACCGGCTGCGACGACGCCATAACCGAGGAGGTGCTGGGCCTGTTCGCCCAGCAGGCCGCCATGTGGTCGCCGATGCTGGACGTGCGCGAGGACGGCTGGCGCGACGCGGTGCACACCATCCGGGGCGCGGCTGCGGGCATCGGGGCCGACACCCTGGCGACGGCCTGCCAGACCGCCGAGGCGTCGGACAGGGCCGTGGCCCCGCCGCTGCTGGACCGGGTGCGGGATGCGCTGGAAATCGCCCTGGCCGATGTGGCGGCCTACCGGCACGCGCTGATGCTGAGGTCGCTGCGGGGCTAGCCCCGCGTCCGGTCCCAGACCGAGAACTCATGCGCGATGCAGCGGTCGATCAGGGTTCGCCACACCGGTTCGGCGATGGCGGGCGACAGGCCGGCGGGGCCGGCGGCGGCCAGCACCTTGGCGACCACATCCTCGATCCGGGCCTGGTCGTGCACGACCGACCGGTCCGGCTTGATGCGGGCGGCGGCATCCATATAGCGCTGGCGCTCGGCCAGCAGCCGGACGAGGGCACGGTCCAGAGCATCGACGCCCTGACGGACCTCGGCCATGGACTGGCAGTCTTCCGGCGCGGTGCGCGGATCGATCTTGACGCTATCCGACAAAGGCGCGCTCCAGCACATAATCGCCCGGCTCGGCGTTCGAGCCCTCCTTCATGCCGAAGGATTCAAGCAGTTCGGCGGCTTCCTTGATCATGGCCATGGAGCCGCACAGCATGACCCGGTCCCGCTCCGGCGAGAAGCCGTGCGGCAGACCCAGGTCGTCGAACAGGGCACCCGATTTGATCCGGTCTGTGATCCGGCCGGCCTGTTCGAACGGCTCGCGCGTGACGGTGGGATAATAGGTCAGCTGGGCCTTGGCCTCCTCGCCGATCAGCGGATCGTCGTGGATGCCCGTGGTCAGAAAGTCGCGATAGGTCAGGTCGGCGACCTGGCGCACCGTGTGGCAGACCACGACATGGCCGAACCGGCTGTAGGTGTCCGGGTCGCGGGCGACGCTGAGCCAGGGGGCCAGGCCCGTGC
>CAZFQC010000148.1:0-6213 GCA_964520795.1 uncultured Brevundimonas sp. | reverse complement strand
GGGAGGGGGAGGAGCTCATCCTGTCTGGATAGCGCGCCGGGGCGCGCGCCGAAACATAGCGCGCCGGGGCGCGCGCCGAAACCATGCTTCGTCCGCGTCTCACGTTGACCTTTCGGACGGTCATCGACATAAGGGCGGGCTTCAAAGGTGCCGCCTCCCCGGAAACGGATTTGGGGCGGCTCTTTTTGTTTTACCCACACAGCGCAGCGCCTGCCCAAAAGGCGCCGCCCCAGAGCGTCAGAATCCCGGCCATGCAAGTTGTCGAAAAGTCCAACGAAGGTCTCAGCCGCGTCATCGCGGTGACCATCCCCGTCGCCGAGCTGAACCAGAAGCTGGATGCCAAGCTGAAGGAAGTCGCGCCGCAGATGAAGCTCAAGGGCTTCCGTCCCGGCAAGGTGCCGATGTCGCACGTCAAGAAGACCTTCGGCCGCGACCTGATGGGCGAAATCGTCAATGATGCGCTGAACACCTCGAGCCAGAAGGCCCTGGACGACGCCAAGGTGCGTCCCGCCGCCCCGGCCGAGATGAAGCTGACCTCGGACATGGAAAAGGTCATCGCCGGCACGGAAGACCTGGCCTACGAAATGGCCCTTGAGGTCATGCCGGACTTCACCCCGACCGACATCAAGAAGCTGAAGCTGGCGCGCCCGACCTATGAGGCGACCGACGCCGACCTGGACGAGGCCCTCACCGAACTGGCCGGTCAGGCCAAATCCTATGAGGACAAGAAGGGCAAGGCCGTGAAGGCCGCCGAGGGCGACGAGGTCACCATCGACTTCCTCGGCAAGCTGGACGGCGAACCCTTCGAGGGCGGTGCCGCCGAGGACACCCAGCTGGTGATCGGCTCCAACCGCTTCATCCCGGGCTTCGAAGAGCAGCTCAAGGGCGCCAAGGTCGGCGACGAAAAGGTCCTGAACGTGACCTTTCCGGCCGATTACCAGGCCGCCCATCTGGCCGGCAAGGCCGTGACCTTCGACGTCAAGGTCAAGGCCATCAAGGCCGAAGCTCCCGCCGTGGTCGACGAGGCCTTCGCCCAGCGCATCGGCATCGAGTCGCTGGACAAGCTCAAGGAACTGCTGCGCACCAATCTGAACCAGCAGTACACCGGCGCCGCCCGCTTCAAGCTGAAGCGTGCCCTGCTCGACGCCCTGGACAAGGCCCACGACTTCCCGCTGCCGCCCAGGATGGTCGAGGCCGAGTTCGACGGCATCTGGCAGCAGGTCCAGGCCGACAAGGAAGCCGGCCGCCTGCCGGAAGAGGACGCCAAGAAGTCCGAGAAGAAGCTCAAGGACGAGTATCACAAGATCGCCGAGCGCCGCGTGCGTCTGGGTCTGGTGCTGGCCGAGATCGGCCGGGCCAACAACGTCCAGATCACCGATCAGGAACTGAACAACGCCATCATGAACGAGGCCCGCAACTATCCGGGCCAGGAGCGTCAGGTGCTGGACTTCTATCGCCAGAACCCCAACGCCGCCGCCCAGATGCGCGCCCCGATCTATGAGGAGAAGGTCTGCGACCTGATCTTCGACACCGCCAAGGTGACCGATACGCCGATCACCAAGGAAGAACTGCTCAAGGAAGACGACGAGCTCTAGGTTCGGCGTCCCGGCTGATGACCCCGCCCCGCCGCGACTCCGTCGCGGCGGGGTTTTCGTGTCCGGCAGGGCAGGGCGGGCGTATTCCCGACCAACGGCAACGCTGGTAAGCTGCGTGTCCAGACAGACCGGAACACGCCCATGTTGTACGCCCTCCTGGCCGCCGCCCTGCTGGCGTCGCCTCAGGTCCCGCCAGCCGCCCAGACGCCGCCGGTATCGCAGGGTCCGGTCCGTCTGGAGGACGTGGTGGTCGACGCCCAACGGCTGGAAGACACCACAGAAGCCTATGTCGACGAGGTCGCAGCCCCCGCGCGGCGTCGCGGCCTGGCGCGCTGGAAGGACGGCATGTGCGTCGGCGTCGCCAATCTGGATAATGAGGCCGCGCAGTATATCGCCGACCGCGTGTCCGATGTGGCCCGTAGTCTTGGCCTCAGTGCGCATGAGCCGGAATGCCACCCCAGCGTCCTGATCGTCGCCACCAGCGACGCTCCGGCCTTCACCCGGGCCTTTGTCGACATGCGTCCGCGGCTGTTCCGCGTCGGGGGCGCGGGCATGGATCGGGGCTCGGCCGAGCTGCGCGACTTCGTCCAGGAGGAGCGGCCGGTCCGCTGGTGGCATGTCAGCCTGCCGGTCGACAGCGAGTCCGGAGAAAGCGTGGTGCGCCTGCCCGGCTCTATCTCGGGGTCGGGCGCGGTGACGGACGGGCCCTCGGCCCAGCAATACGCCCCCAACACGGTCATCCACGCCGCCTCACGCCTCAATGACCAGACCGAGGACGTGCTCAAACGGGTCTTCATCATCGTCGACGTCGACCAGTTGAACGGCGCCAGCCTGCAGCAGATCGGGGACTATGTCGCCATGATCGCCATGGCCCAGGTCGATCCCGACGCCGATACCGACCGGTTCGACACCATCCTGAACCTGTTCGACGACCCGGCGACGGCGCCGACGGGCCTGACCGGCTGGGACCGGGCCTATCTGGAGGGCCTGTATGACGCCGGTTCGGAGACCCATCGCATCAACCAGCGGGCCCAGGTCCAGGCCGTCGCCTCGGCCATCGCCAGCGCCTACCGCGGCAGCTCCGCCGGGCCGGAAGACCTCGAACAACCCTGATGTCGCCTCAGGGTTGAGCCGCCCGGATTGACCCGTCAGCGTAGCGGCGTCAGGGTGACGGGCTTTCCGGAGGGGTCACCATGTCTTCGCTTGCCGCCGTTCTGGGCCTGACCCTCGCCATCGCAGGCGGCGCGGCCGCGGGCCAGGAGGCCGGGCAGGTTCCTGAAGCCCCGGCGCCGGACCCCCGTTCTTCCACGCAGCTGCAGGACGTCGTCGTCGAAGGCCGTCAGCTGGAAGCCCTCGTCCGCAGCTTCGTCAACGACGTCTCCCAGCCCGCCAACAATCGCGGCCTGGCGCGCTGGAACCGCCCGATCTGCGTCGGCGCGGTCAATCTGCGCAATGACGTCGGCCAGTATGTGGTCGATCGTATCTCCGACCTCGCGCGGGAGCTGGAGGTCGAGGCCGGCGAACCCGGCTGCCAGCCGAACATCCTGATCGTCGCCGCCGTCGACGGCGCGGCCCTGGCCACGGCCCTTGTCGAGGACCGGCCGCGCAATTTCGACCTGCGCCACAACGGCACCGACGCGGGCACGCGGGCGTTCCGGAACTTCCGGACCGGGGATCAGCCCGTGCGCTGGTGGCAGATCAGCATGCCGATCAATTCGGACAACGGGGAGCGCGCGGTGCGCCTGCCGGGCGACGACCAGCCGCCGCGAATCCGCGTCTTTTCCGCCTCGCGCCTCCGCACACAGATCCGCGACGACATGGTTCGGTCGATCATCATCGTCGACGTCGACCGGCTGGGCGGTGCCAGTCTGGTGCAACTGGCTGACTATCTGGCGCTGGTGGCCCTGGCCCAGGTCGATGCGGAGTCCGACACCTCGGACTACCCCACCATCCTGAATTTGTTCGAGGACCCGGCCACGGCCCCCGAGGGCCTGACAGACTGGGATCGGTCCTATCTGACGGCCCTGTACGAACACGACCAGCTGCGCATCAACCGCAACAGTCAGGTCCGGGCCGTGGCCGAGGCGGTAACGCGTGACCGGCGCGAGGCGGCGGAGTCGGCGGCGGAGTGATCGAACTTTCCTGACGCCATCCTGCCTTGCGTCAACGGTTCGGCAACGCGATATCCTGTCCAACAGGAACGCGACCGGTGAGTCGCGCCCGGAAGCATCCCGAGAAGGCCCACATGCGCGATCCCATCGAACTGATGAACATGAACCTCGTCCCCATGGTGGTCGAGCAGTCCAGCCGGGGCGAGCGCGCCTTCGACATCTTCTCGCGCCTGCTGCGCGAGCGGATCATCTTCCTGACCGGACCCTTCGAGGACGGCATGGCCTCGCTGATCTGCGCCCAGCTGCTGTTCCTCGAGTCGGAGAACCCGAAGAAGGAAATCTCCATGTACATCAACAGCCCCGGCGGACAGGTGTCGTCGGCGCTCGCGATCTACGACACCATGCAGTACATCCGCTCACCCGTTTCGACGGTGTGCATGGGCATGGCCGCCTCGGCCGGCTCGCTGATCCTCGCCGCCGGGGCCGCCGGCCAGCGCGTGGCCCTGCCGAACGCCCGCATCATGGTACACCAGCCCTCGGGCGGCTTCCGTGGCCAGGCCTCGGACATCGAACTGCACGCCGCCGACATCCGCTACACCAAGCGCCGCCTCAACGAGATCTATGTCCAACACACCGGCCGGACCTATGAGGAGGTGGAGCGCACGCTGGATCGTGACCACTTCATGAGCGCCGAGGAAGCCAAGGCCTGGGGCGTCGTCGACCATGTCTACGACCGCCGCGAACAGGCCGAGGGCGACGGGGTCAAGACCGTCTGACGTCCGCCACCCGACAACGCTGAAAAGGCGCGCCGGAAACGGCGCGCCTTTTTCTTTGTGCTATCAGGACCCCATGCAGACGCGTGACAACACCGGGACCGTCGAGATCGACGGCGACATTTACCATTGGGAACTGCGGCGACAGCCCCGGCCGCTGAGCGGCGGCAAGTGGGAGGGAATCGCCGTGACGTTGCGGCTGGACGGCTTCAAGCGCGAGGCCATTGTCCAGTTCCCGCCGCCCCTGCGTCCCAACGGACGGCCGGATACCGAAAAGCAGTTCGTCAATCCCGATCACATCCGCAACGCCGTGACCGCGGTGATGGAAGCCGGCTGGAATCCGACCTCGCGCGGAAAGCCCATGGTCTTCGACGTGGACGCCGAAGGGCGCTGACGGACGGGCTCAGCCCTTGAACCGCCGGAACCCGGCTTCGTCCGCCATGGCCAGCATTTCGGTGTCGCCCGTGGTGTCGCCATAGGCCGCCGCGAGCTTCATGTCGTCGCCATAGGCCGCCCTCAGCCGCCGGACCTTTTCCTCGCCCCGGCAATTGGGGCTCGCGAAGGCCCCGTCGACGCGGTCGTCGGCGTCGAACACCAGTTGCGTGCCCAGCAGGGCGTCCGCCTCCAGCCGCCGCGCGAACGGGGCCACTGTGGTCTCCGGGCTGGCGGTGACGATGACGCGCCAGGCACCTCTGTTGCCCCAGTCGTTCCAGCAGGCGAGGGCGTCATGGCGCAGGAAGCCGGGCCAGACCTGGCCGGCGAAGGCTTCGGCGTCCGCCTCCAGCTGGGTGCGGGGCACGCCCCTGAGGAACTGCCGCACCGAGGCGGCCTTGAGCCGGCCCCGGTCCCGGTGAGCCGAATAGGCCGCAAGATCCGGTGCCATGCCCGCCAGGCCCCGGAACCAGCCGCTCCCGCCCGCCCGCCAGCGCAGGAACTGCGTGAAACTGTCGCGAATCGTCAGGGTGCCGTCGAAATCGAAGGCCACGATCGGCTGGTCTGCGCCGCGCGGCTGGCCAAACGGGGGCGGGCTTCCCATGTCAGACATTCGCCGCGATCTCCTTCAACAGTGAACCGTCCGCTTCGGACTCCCGCCACGCTTGGCCGGGGTTGTGGCGGACCTCGGTATGGGTGATTGTCAATTTTTGAAGACCTTTGCGCCCATAGTCCGGGAATCAACGCGAAGGATGCGCGTTAGCCCCATATCGGGGTGAACCGCGGGAGTGAGAAGACTCGATGACCAAAGCCGCCGGCACCGACGCCAAAAGCACGCTCTACTGCTCGTTCTGCGGGAAGAGCCAGCACGAGGTGCGCAAGCTCATCGCCGGACCGACCGTGTTCATCTGCGATGAATGCGTCGAGCTCTGCATGGACATCATCCGTGAAGAGCACAAAATCTCGTTCTCCAAGGCCAAGGACGGCGTGCCGTCGCCCAAGGAGATCCGCGAGGTCCTGGACGACTACGTCATCGGCCAGTCGCACGCCAAGAAGGTGCTCTCGGTCGCGGTCCACAACCACTACAAGCGGCTGAACCACGCGACGAAGAACAACGACGTCGAACTGGCCAAGTCCAACATCATGCTGATCGGGCCGACCGGCTCGGGCAAGACGCTGCTGGCCCAGACTCTCGCCCGCATCATCGACGTGCCCTTCACCATGGCAGACGCCACGACCCTGACCGAAGCCGGTTATGTCGGTGAAGACGTCGAGAACATCATTCTGAAGCTGCTGCAGGCC
>CAZFQC010000147.1:0-6233 GCA_964520795.1 uncultured Brevundimonas sp. | reverse complement strand
AAGCGCGCCGCGGCGGCCTCGGAGATATCCCGCACCGAACGCTCGGTCACGCCGGGATACCAAACCAGGGTGAGGGCCCAGACGACCGTGCCGTCCTTGCCTGCGGGTCGGGCCAGACCGGTGAACGTCACCACGGCGCCCTCGACCGTGCGGCCGGCAAGAAAGGCCTCAAGCTCCGCAGGGGCGGACAGGGTCGTGCTGGTGAGCCTGACGTCGAGGGCCATCTCAGCCCCCCGAAAACAGGGAAAAGAAGGCGATCTCCTGATCCGGCCGGGCCAGGGCGTCCTCACTGACCACGACCAGGTCGACCGAGGCGCGGACGTCGGGGCGCAGCAGGGCGTCCGCCGCGACCTCGTCGCGCTCGGCCAGCAGACGACGGATTTCCCGAACCGGAAGGCCCTCGGCCGGCAGGTCAAGGCGGCCCTCAAGGCCCAGGCGCTCACCGACCCGGCCGAAGAACAGGATGCGGGTCATGGTCGTCTCCATGTCAGGCCGCCTGCGCTTCGACTGGGCCGACCAAAGCCTGGCGCAACTCCTCGATGAATCGCGGCAGCAGGTCGTGCCGCACCGAGGGGTCGGACCAGTAGGGATTCATGAAGACGCAGCGGATCACTAGCATTTCGGCATCACTCTCCGGTCGGTCATTGAAGCCGCCATGGCCGCCGAGCACGTCAGCGATGAGCGCGGCGTTGTCGACGCCCAGGGTCGTCTTGGACACGGCGAAATGGGGCGATCTCTGGAAATGATCAAAGACGGCCTGGGTGCGGGCGTTGGAATGGCTCAGCGCCTCGCCGGGGCGAGCCAGCGAGAAGCAGGCGATATTGCTGTCGGCAGGCAGGAATCGCGCTTCCGAGACAGCCTCCTGTACGGCGGCTTCGAAAGCCTGGCGGGTCTCGACCGTGGCGGCCATCAGGGCTCCCAGGCCGTCGGCGCCGAAGCCGAGGGTTTCCGCCGTCAGCCAGGTCGCCGCAGCGCCCGCCGCCGACCGCGATCCTTCCAGCGTCGATGACCATTTTCCATCGCCCAGTTCCGGCCGGTCCAGATAGGGGGCGTCAAAGGCGGACACGGCGTACCGTTCCGCGTCCGGCGTTAGGAAGGCCCCGCAGGCATAGGGCACATAGCCCAGCTTATGCGGGTCGATGGTGATCGAATCCGATCGTCCCATCGCCCGTAGTGCGGCGGCCGTATCAGGGGCCAGAGCCGCTTCCGACGGGCCGTCCAGCATGGCCCGGAGGAAGCCGCCATAGGCCGCGTCGACGTGGCGCCAGATGCGCCATCCCCGCTCCGCCCGCCACTGGTCCAGCCGGTCATAGAGGCGATCGAGCGGATCAACGGCCCCGGTCTCGGTGGCCCCGGCCACGGCCACGGCCATCAGGATCGGTCTTCCATCAGCCCGGGCGTGTTCCACTTGGCGTTCGAAATCGGCGAGATCCAGGTGACCGCCTTTGTCCAAGGTTACGCTCCAGATCGCCTCGCCGCCCAGACCGAAAACGTTGGCCGATTTGCTCCACGAATAGTGCCGGTTTCCGGGAACCAGCATCACCGGCCCCCGGTAGTCGCGTCCCGACGCCCGGCTGATCCGGCGCCAGACATCGCCGGGATTGGACGCCGCCGCGCTGCAGGTCTTCAGGACGTCGTCCGATACGGCGTGAGCAGTTTGCAGGCTGCGGAACTGTTTCCAGCCCATATGGGCCGCAGCGAACGGATCCAGGGTCTCGCCGGTGACTTCGGAAACATGCAGCGCCAGCGCCAGCCAGTGGTCCAGTCGGTAGCGCGCGCGCCAGACCGCCTCGAAATTGGCCACCGTCCCTCCGGAGGTGAAATGCCCTTGGGCCTGCGCGGGATCATAGCCCAGCATGCCGGCCAGGGCGGCGATGGCTTCGGTCTCGATCACGCTGCCGACGCGGCTGGCGTCGCGCGAACTGTTGTTGGGATTGTGGAGCATGGCCGCGAACCAGCCCAGCAGACCGGGCAGGGACAGATCGGCCTTCATGTGGGCGATGTAGCGGGGGGAGAAGGTCGGGGTCTCCGCCGTCAGGGCGTCGCAGAGCGTCAGCAACCGCTGGCCGAGCAGATCGCCCTCGCGTGCGGGGGAACCGGCGACGGGCGGCGCGTCGTTCGAGGCGCTGTCCTTGAACCGGCCGGAGCGCCAGCGAAACCAATGGTCGAGGGTGGCGTCGATCTCGCCGCGCAGACGGCGTTCGTTTTCCGATCGCGCGCCGGGAAAATAGGTGCGGACGAGTTCGCGCGACGGGTCTGCGGTCATCGGGACGTTGGTTGCCTCTCTGCCCGAAACGGGCCGGTCCGCTGGACTTACAGCCTGCGTCGCCAAAACGAATTGGCATCCATCAAGCGCCCGGACGAACCCCGTCAAAGGCCGGGCCGCGACGTCGGGTCACCCGATCTCCAGGAAGTCGCCTTCAGGTCCATAGGCCGCGAAGCCGCTGATCCGACCATCCCGCACAGCCTCGACCATGGTCTCCAGGGCCAGGTCGATGCGGGCCTTGTCGGGCGGACGCCCGGCCTGTCCGGACAGGCTCGCGGCGAACACCACGCTCCACGGCGGGCCGGCCCGCTCGGCCTCCGAGACGAGAGCCTTGAAGTCAGGGAGGTCGCGCGGGGCCTTGTCGACGCACATCAGCGGCCCGAGCGCGCCGCCTCGTCCTGCCCGGAAGCGCGCCTCCTGCGCCGGCGTGGCCCTGTCGGGCAGTTCGGCGGCGGCGAAGACGAACAGCAGACGCTGCGGTTCGGGCTCGGCAGCGGCGGCGGCCAGAAGCTGGCCGAAATGCTGGTCGGGGTTCATCCGGCGGACGGTAGAGCAAACGAGCCGTTCCTGTCTTGCGCCGGAGCAATTTCATGGATTGGCTCATGCCTCAAAGTCGGCTGTTAGTGCGGGTGACAATGCCTGCTCATGGCGTAGTGCAGCCCCCTACCCTCGGGTCCGGTCGCAAATCGGCTGGAAACCCGAATTCAAGATCCTGAAAAGTGCGGGATCGCCTGCACATAAGCCCTTGCCAAAGCCGCCTTGGGGGGGCACCCCTCCCCTCCCGCCGGGCATGGGTAACGACCCCTTACTGCATTTATGACTACATATCATAAGGTTACCCAGTCGTCCGACTTCATTCGTCCGACTTGCCCAGCCTGAAGCGGGCTCCACCGCCCTCTGGAAACTCCACCAACCTCCCGCGCGCGGGAACAGATACCCCCTCAGCATCGTCGCAATCCCACCTACCCTGCTAATCCTCCAAAGCCCTTGCTTCGGGGTTCGGATCGAAGATCGGAACAAGACTTCCGTTCACCTCACAGACGGCGCCCAGCCAGATCTGGGTGCAGCGTTCGCGCTCGAGCCAGCTGGTATTTTCCGACCGCCACACCCCGGTCGCAGTCCCGTCCGGGTTCAGCACATATTTCTCACCATTCCGCAGCACGCTGGTCCAGGCTCCGTTCCCACCACGAGCGACGAAATCCGTTTCTCGGAAGATCGCGTTGATCTGTTGGTGGGTCGGGCTGATCGCCAGAAAAACATGGCCGCCCTTGGCCCGCACAACAGCTAACCCCACCCGGTTCAGCTTCCTTTGCAGGGCGGCGGCGTCCTCGCTGTTCACCCCGTCCTTCTTGAGCCATTCGCGGATCACCTCGCCCACGCTGGTCATGGAGCCGGATCCCCACACCGGAGGGTGAGCATTGAGGATGACCCGGAAGATGCGCAGCCACGTCGGCTCGCTGCCCTCGTACTCATAAAGGTCCGCACGGCCCAGGCCGCGCACAAGGTTGTCGCAAACGGCGTCCGGCTGCACCTCGTCGAACAGCATCAGGTCCGCCGCCGCCAACAGGGTGCCAAACTGGCGCGCGCCGCGCTGGTTGTGGCCGATGCGGCCCAGCGCGTGCTCATAGGCCCGCAAGGTCTGCGGCCACCGGCTCCACCCCGCGACGAGGCGACCGACCAGCCGCTGGCCATGCTCTCGCAGGGCCCCGTCCGAAAGGTGCGCAAGGTCGGTTCCCTTTTTCAGGGGTTGCAGACGCAGGAAGGTCAGGCGCTGCATGTCCTGGGCGCGCATGGACGGCGGAACGATAGCCGAAAAGGCGAAGCAGCCGCGCAGAGTGAATTCCGAGGCGTTGTGATCCTTGCCGCCGCGATAGGTGGTGCCGCCCGAGGCCGCGACCCGAGCCAGCTTCATCACGTTGACTGCCTGATCGGTATTAACGTCGGCCTCGATTTCATCGAACGATACCGCCATGGCGTCCTGATTGACGATCTGGCGCAGCGCCGCCGGGCTGGCGTCCACGGTCGAGGCCATGCGGCCCGGCAACAGGCGTTTGATCCGCTCCTGCAGCGAGGATTTCCCGGTTCCGGCGTCGCCGGTCATGAAGATCATCGGTCGCCAATCCAGCGCCGCGCCCAGCACCGCGCAGCCGATCCAGCCCAGCAACAGATGGGCGTCGATCATGCCGCGCGACCAATTCCAGGTCTGGAAGTCGGCCAGAATGGTGTGCGCGCTCTCCTTGCCGCCCTCCATGATTGGCGGCGCCACCTTGGGACGGCCGGGATAGACGTAATCGTCGATCATGCCGGGCCGGACCGCCTTGGGGTCGGCCCCGATCCGCACCTCGTTTCCAAGGTGCATTATCAGCTCGCCATCCGGCCCGCGCCAACAACCGAGACCCCGCACCTTCTCGCGCGGATCGAACACATCATGCGTGGCGCACGACATGAACAGGGCCTTGCGCGCGAGGTCGGCCTTGAACCCGGTGAGCGCCCCGCCCTGATTGAAGGCGGGAAAATTCCGCATAAGCCACCACATCGACTGGGGCGTCGAGAAAAGGCCCTCAAGGTGAGACTGGCCGAATTTACCGTCCTCATAGCTGACCAGCTGGCCGCGCTCGGTAAGGAAGAAAAACACCTTGCCGTCCTGCCCCAGTGGCGTCACCGGGCAGTCCTCGCCGACCGGGGCCAAGCTGGCGAAATAAACCTCGCCGTCCTTGCTCAACCGGGGAAAGCGAAGGCTCCTATAGACGCGCTTCGGCGTCTCGTCGCCAGCCCCGCCGTCGTCCTCGGCGTCAGGCTCGTCGCCCTCCTCGTCCTCGCCGCCGCCGAGCCAGTCAGCGAAGTCGCCCGCCTTCAGGATCGCGTCCCGCCCGGTCGTCAGGCGGCGGCGATACTCCTCAAGGGATGCCTTATCGCCAGGTCCAGAAGAGGTTTCGATTACAGTTGGGTCGACGTCCAAACGGGCCTCGCCGGGCGCTCCGGAGTTCATGGCATTGGACGTGTCTGGCGCGGCTGGTGCCGCCTCGTTCCGCGCCTTGGGATTGCAGTCAGGCTTTGTGGTCATATCGACCTCCTATTTTATTGGTGCCTGACGCTAACCCCGCTCCAAGAGCCGCAACGCGTGCTGTGTGAGATATGCTGAGATCATTTCTGAGATTTTTATCTCGTTGTTTTATTTATATATTTTTGATCAATCTCAATGATCTCGGAAATATCGGTCAGCCTGGCGTGACGCGAACGCTCCGGTTCACGAACGTGTGAAACTCCGGTCCGTGAGCGCTCTTGTGTGCGCGCGCATGGAGATTTGCGATATTTCTGAGATTCGGCCGATTATGTTCGGCGAAACAATGGGATCACTGTCCCAATGTGAATCTCAGGACCTCAGCCAGCCCGAGATTCAGTCAAGACCAAGCCCGACCCGTATCCTTATCCCTCAAGATGGCATCGCCAACAAGGGTTGGGGAGCCGCCCCGCTTTAGCCAGTTGAAGCTTGCCCGATTTGGGATTCGTGTCCCGTTCCACACCTGCGGAAAAACAGCCGTGGGCAAAATGCCCGGCCCGCAAAAATGACGTTGCCCCGCGGATTCTGTGGTGATTCTATTTTGTCATGTGGCTGGACACGTCGTCGGCTTGCGCCCGGACGTGCAAATGCCATCGTCGGCCAGCGCTCCGCTTCTGCGCTTCCGGCGGCCGGGCCCCTGAGCCAGGGCCGCGCCGCTGATTCCTTCGGGCTCAGAAAGGACGCGCCCATGACCCGCCGCCCTGCCGCCCCAGCCAACCTCCGCAACGGCCTGAAATGGCGAAACGGCCGCCCGCGCTGGGAGCCGTCGCCTGCCAACCGCGCCTGCGGCTTCTCCGGCGTCGACCTCAAGACCGCCGCCGGCGACTGGATGGATCGCGGGACCGCCACCTCGGCCGCCGATGCGCGGACCCTTTGGGCCTCCGTAGTGCGCGAGGCGATGCGGGA
>CAZFQC010000146.1:0-6311 GCA_964520795.1 uncultured Brevundimonas sp. | reverse complement strand
TTCGTCCGACTGGCCCATGGTCATCACATGGTTGATGGCCCCCAGCAGCATCGGCGGGGTGATCGGCTTGGGCACGAAATAGGTCATGCCCGCGTCGGTGCAGGCGGCGATGTCGTCCGGCGAGGTATCGGCCGTGACGGCGATGATCGGCACCCCGGCGTTGGGACCGTCCCCGGCCCGGATGCGGCGCGTGGTCTCCCGGCCGTCCAGTTCCGGCATCCGCACGTCCATGAAGATCAGGTCGAAGGCCGTCTGCTCGCAGATCTTCAGCGCCGCCATGCCGTCGGCCGCGGTGGAGATGTCGCAGCCCAGCGGCTGCAGGATCAACTGGATGGCGCGGCGATTGATGTCGTGGTCGTCGACCACCAGCACCCGCATCGGCCGCCCTTCATCCCCTTCGCCGTCGTCCGTCTCGGAAGCGGGCTCGGGGTTCGCTTCAATCGCCGGGCCCAGGATCCGGGCGGCGACGGCCTCGGGGGACAGGTCCTCCGACGTTCTGACCGGGGCAGGCTCGGCCGCGACGACGGGCCGTGGGGTCGGGTTCAATGACCGGGCGGCCGGCGTCGGCGTGGAAGGGCTGGTCGGCCGGCCAGACAGGGCGCGGGCGACGGCGTCGCGGCTTTCCTGGTCCAGCGTGGTCGGGGCGGCCTTGACGACCTGACCCGGCAACAGGGACAGGGCCAGGGTGAAGCTGGCGCCTTCGCCGGGCCGGGTGCGAACGGTCACCCGCCCGCCCATCAGTTCCGCCAGCTGACGGCTGATGGCGAGGCCCAGTCCGGTGCCGCCATGCAGGGCGGCGACGCCCGACAGGGTCTGGTCGAAGGGGGTGAACAGGCGCGCGACCTGGTCGACGGTCATGCCGGGCCCGGTGTCCTCGACGGCGATCAGGACCGCGTGCCCGCCGGGCTCCTCGCTCCAGGCCTTGAGACGCAGGGTGATCGACCCCGTCTCTGTGAATTTCATCGCATTGGAGATCAGGTTGTTGAGCACCTGACGGACCCGCATCGGATCGCCCCGGACGGCACCCGGGATGGCGGCGGCACCCTCGACCCGCAGTTTCAGCCCCTTGGCCCGGACCGGGCCGCGCCACAGCCGGGCTGTCTGGTTCAACAGGTCACGCAGGTTGAAGTCGACCGCGTCGACGGTCATGTGGCCGGCGTCCAGCTTGGCGTGATCCAGCAGGTCGTCGAGCATGGCCTTCATCATGAAGCCCGCGTCGGTAATCAGATGCGCCTGGGAGCGGGCGGCGGCATCGGTGGCACCGCGCTCCAGCTCGGCCGCTCCGGTCAGGATGGCGCTGATGGGGGTGCGCAGGTCATGACCGATGGCGGCCAGAAAGGCGCTGCGGCCCTCCATGATGCGCTCGGCGTCCATCCGCTTCTGGTCGGCCTCGATGCGCGCGGCGCTCTCGGACAGACGCGCCTCATCCATCCGCTTCCATGTCGAGAGGCAGTAGGTGATGAAAACGCCGACGGCGATGGCCGCGGCGGTGACGAAGCCCGGCGTGGCACCGTGCATGGCCATGAACACCGGCGTCGCGGCCAGATACAGGAACTGGATCGAGGCGGTCATCAGCATGACCGAGGTCGAGCGCGGCGCATTGATCACGGCATAGATGGCGCCGGCCGACAGCAGCATCACCGAACAGACCCCGCCCATGGGGCCGCCCATCAGCCAGAGCGGCACGGACAGGCTGCCGAAATAGGCGGCGTTCAGCGACAGCATCGCCCAGCCGGCCACACGGCGGCCGCCGCGCAACTGTTCGGCCTGACCGCTGACAATCGGGGCGAAGACCCAGAGGTCGAGAAGCTGGACGATGAAATAGCCGATGATCCAGCAGAAGCTCAGCGACCAGCCCAGAAGGGGGCTGAAGATCAGGGCGCTGGCCGAGGCCATGCCGAGCCGCTGCAGCAGCGCCCTGCGCCGCTGACGGATCGCGCCGGCCCAGTCACCGGGCTGGGCGACGGACGCAGTGGCTGGCATGTCGGCTTTGGCTATCGCCATGCGTTTCCCCGGAACGAGCGGCCTGGCTCATATCGAGGAACATGACGCGGTTGCCCTAACGCTCCGTCAACGTGAGGTCGAAACAGCCTCGGCGACTGTGGAAAACCCGTCGGCGCGCAGGCGGGCGGCGAGGTCGCGCTTGATCCGCCCGATCAGGCCTGGACCCTCATAGATCAGGGCGGAATAGAGCTGGACGGCGGACGCCCCGGCGCGAATCCGGGCATAGGCCTCGGCCCCGCTGTCGATTCCGCCCGCAGCGATCAGGGGCAGGCGGCCGGCTCCGGCCTCGGCGGCGGCGCGCAGGGCGGCCCCGGCCCGCGATTTCAGCGGTGCCCCCGACAGACCCCCGGCTTCGGCCCGGTCGTGCGACTTGAGGTTGTCCGGACGGTCCAGGGTGGTGTTGGACACGATCAGGGCGTCGATGCCGTGATCCAGACTGGCTTCGACGATCAGGGCGATCTCGGCCGGGGTAAGGTCCGGCGCGATCTTGAGGAAGACGGGGGTCGGATCATCGCCCCGCGCCTCGGCGAGCCGGCCCAGCAGGTCGTCGAGCGCGGCGCGGCCCTGCAGGGCGCGCAGCCCCGGCGTATTGGGCGACGAGACATTGACCGTCACATAGTCGGCCAGACCCTTGAGCCGGATCAGTCCGGCGACATAGTCCGCCGCCTTGTCCTCGGTGTCCTTGTTGGCCCCCAGATTGGCGCCGACGACGGCGCTGCGGGGCCGGTCGGCCAGCCGGCCGGCGAAGGCCTCCAGACCGGCGTTGTTGAATCCCATCCGGTTGATGATCGCCCGGTCCTCGCTCAGGCGGAACAGGCGCGGCTTTGGATTGCCCGGCTGGGCCAACGGGGTGACCGAGCCGCACTCCACGAAGCCGAAGCCCAGTCGCGACAGGCCGTGCAGGGCCTCGCCATTCTTGTCCAGACCGGCCGCCAGACCAACCGGATTGGGCAGGGCCAGGCCGGCCACGTTGGTGGCCAGGATGGGATCATCGGCCCGCGCCGGCGGCAGGGGTGCCAGCTGCAGGGCCCGGATCGCCAGACCGTGGGCGGTCTCCGGGTCCAGTGTGCGCAGCAGGGCCGCGCCGATGTCGGTCACGGCCATCCGACGGCTCCGTCGTCGAACCGCATGACCCCTTCTGCATCAACCGAAAGGCCGCGCTGCGGGGCGTCTGCGGTGGCGGGCAGGGGGGCGAACAGGTGCGGAAACAGGTCGCCGCCGCGCGACGCCTCCCATTTCAGCGCCTCGCCCAGCGGTGCCAGTTCGACCTCCACCAGAACCAGCTCTGAACGGCCCGCATAGTGTCGCCGCGCGGTCTCGGCCAACTGGGCCGCCGTCGACATATGGATATAGCCGTCGGCCCGATCGACCGCCGACCCGGCATAGGCACCCGCCACCAGCGCTTCGTTCCATTCGGCGCGGTCGACCAGCTTGTAGGCGACCCCGCTCATTCGCCGCCCAGATCGCGCGGCTGGATGAAGCCTTCGAAGGTGCAGCGGCCGGCCACATCGACGGTGAAGATGGCAGCCGCTCCCGGCGGAAATCCGCCGCTCATCCGGTCGAGCACCGCCGGCGAGGCGGCGCTCTCGACCAGGTATTCCACGGCCAGCAGATGAACCCCGGGATTGTGGGCCACCACCATCAGGCAGCCGGCCTCGTCCTCCGCCGCCTCGACGAACCGGCGCAGGGTTTCCGGGCCGCCGTTGTACAGGGGCTCGTCCTCGCGCACCTCCACATCGCCGAAGGCGTCATGCAGCAGCTCCCATGTCTGGCGCGTGCGGGCAGCGGGCGAGACCAGTGCCAGATCGGGCCGCATGCCCCGTCCGGCCAGCGCCCGCCCCATGGCGACGGCGTCCCTGCGGCCTCGCGCCGACAGGATGCGGTCGCGGTCGCGCCCGGAGCCGGCCGCTCGTTCCGCCTCGGCGTGACGCATCAGGATCAGTCGCTGCATGGGCAGGGCTTTAAGGGCGTTCGCCGTTTCCCGCCAGATCATGACCGGTCAGATTCCGCGAGGATCGCGACGCCGGCTGCGGTTGCAACGCCGGGGTCATCACCGGCGCCGTCGCCACCGCCCCGCCGGGCCGGATGCGGGCATAGGCATGCCGCGTCGCCTCCAGCAGGATGACGCCCGCTGCGCCCGGCATGATCCGCTTGCCGATCTGCTCCAGTCCGTCGGCCAGCGGAAGCAGGGGCCCCCAGGGCGGCACATACAGGGTCTGGGACCAGGCCGTGGGCTCCAGCCCCGCCGCGCGCACCAGCTGCTCCAGCTGGCGGCGCGAGAACGGGCGGCCGTGTCCGAACGGCGTCGACTCCGACCGCGCCCACAGCCCGCCCCGCGCCGCCGCGACGAGGATGATCCGTCCGGCCGGGGACAGGGCGCGGACCACCTCGTTCATCAGCCCCTGGGCGTCGTCCGCCTCTTCCAGGGCGTGGACCAGCAGGATGCGGTCGAAGGATCCGGCGGCGAAGGGCAGGTGCCGGTCGTCGACCAGAAGGGTGCGGTTCTTGCCCGCCGCGGGCCAGGCTTCGACCCCCTGACCGCCCGGCATGGCCGCGACCACGCGCCGCGCGCCGACAAAGGCGTCCAGCCAGGGCGTGGCGTAGCCGAGACCCAGCACATCGCTGTTGGCCGCCTCGCCCCAGGCGTCCTCGAGACGACGCGCCAGAAGCCGCCGCGCCAGGGCGCCGGCAGGCTCGCCATAGAAGGTCCGGAGTTCCTCGATACTGCGCCGCATGACCTCACCATAGGCCGCGCCGGGGGCGGCTGCTAGAATGGCCGCATGACCCTCGACGTGCGCCTGTTCCCCTGCCTCAACGACAACTACGGCCTTCTGTTGCGGGACCGGGACACGGGCGCGGTGGCCACGGTCGACACGCCCGACGCGGACGCGATCCTGGCCGATCTGGAGGCCAGCGGCTGGGGCCGGCTGGACCTGATCCTCAACACCCACTGGCACCCCGACCACACCCAGGGCAACGCCCGGCTGAAGGCGGAAACCGGCTGCGAGATCGTCGGTCCGGAAGAGGTCCGCAAGGCCGCGCCGATCGACCGGGTCGTGGCGGGCGGCGAGACCGTCATGCTGGGCACGACGGCGCTCGAGGTGACCGACGCCCCCGGCCATACGCTGGGCCATATCGTCTATCGCTCGCCGGCCGACGCCCGGGCCTTCGTCGGCGATGTCCTGTTCACCCTCGGCTGCGGCCGGCTGTTCGAGGGCACGCCGGCACAGATGTGGAACAGCCTGCAGACCCTGGCCGCCTGGCCGGATGAGACCGTGATCTGGTGCGCCCACGAGTATACGGCGGCCAACGCCCGCTTCGCCCTCAGCGTCGACGACCGCCCCGAAATGGCGGCGCGGGCCGCGGAGATCTTTGCGATGCGGGACAGGGGCGAGCCGACCGTGCCCACCACCATCGGCGCGGAAAAGGCGTTCAATCCCTTTCTGCGCGCGGGCAATGCCGAAGCGTTTGCGGCCGTCCGGTCGGCCAAGGACCGCTTCTAGCGTCTGGCCGGCTCGGCCGCGGCGAGGAAGGCCTGGATCACACGGGCCGACGAGGGGCGACCGGCCACGCCCTGCACCGGGGCCACGACGATCCGCAGGTCGCCGCGGGCATAGGTGACCGTGGCGCGCGCGCCCTCGACAATGGTGATGCTGCGCAAACGGTCGAGCGAGGAACGGGCCGTCGGCGACCGGGCGATTCTGAGGACCGCGTCGGTGGACAGGATCAGGGCCTCGACCGAAAGGCCCTCGGCCTGCTCGCCCGTATCGACATTGATCTCGATCAGCCGGCCCATCGCCTGGCTCAGCATGGCGCTGCGCCGGGCCATCAACTGGAACAGCTGGGCGGGGCCCAGGGTCGGCGGCGTCAGGCTCTGGCCGGGCCCCGAGAAGGAAGCGGGAGACCCGCCGGGCGCCCGCGGGGTATAGACGGTCATGCCGCCGCCCGGGGTGACCCTCAACAGCTGGTCGCCGGCGTCATTGCGATAGATGACGTCGCCGCGGGGCGCCGCCGAAGGCCGCAGCACCCAGGTCTCGTCGCGGCGGTCGAAACGCAGCAGGGGCCGCTGGCCGGACCGGTCGAGAATGAAGGCCTCGCCGGAATCCGCGACATAGCGGCCGGTCGGCGGCAGGGCGCTGGACAGCCCGCCCCGGTTTCGCAGGGCCTGGCTCTGTTCGGCCTGGGCGTTGGCCTGGTTCTGCGCCTGGGCCCGGGAGGCGAGGGGCAGCATCGACAGCGCCGCCGCCGCGAAGGCAATCGCCATCGCGGCCGGAAGCGGCGTTCGCGCCGTTCTGACCCTTGCCGTC
>CAZFQC010000145.1:0-6347 GCA_964520795.1 uncultured Brevundimonas sp. | reverse complement strand
GCGGGGTCGATGACCCGTTCGAAGAAGGCGCGCTGGTCGGCGAGGAAGCGGTCGTAGAAGGCGTTCAGCGTGCCCTGCGCCCGGTGGTTGTCGAGGCAGGTGGCGGCGAAGAAGAAAACCGGCTTTGGTCCGGTCAGCTCCGGGTCGCCGCCGGCGAAGCTGTCGCTCTGCGTCGAGCCCACCAGACAGTCATATACGAGCCCGGCGCCGAAATGCGCGTGCACCCTCCTGCGCAGGGCCGCATCGCCCGCGAGGTCGAGGTAGAGGGTGGGCAGGGCCGGATCCACCGCCTCCACAGCCTCATAGCCGTGCACGGCGTCATAGATGTCCAGCCCCTCGACGAAGGCGCGGTTGCGGGCACCGGTCAGGGCGACCACCCGGATGTCGTCGTCCCTCAGACACCAGGCGGCACCGTAGGCGGTCTTGCTGGACGCGCTGGACACCACGATCTGCCGCGCGCCGAAGAAGCCGTTCTCCCGCAGGAAATCGACCGCCGTATAGGAGGTGATGAACAGCGGCCGGAACAGGGCCTCGCTGTTCTCGAGTGCCGCCGAATAGTGGCGGTCGCCGGCGCACAGCACATAGCGGTTGTAGATGTCCGGCACCGTCTGGCGCCAGGGCGAGGCGTCGGCGAAGCCGCCGCGGCTGATCTTTTCGGCCTGGATGACCAGGGTATCCGCCATCGGGAAATAGCCAAACACCCGGGCCCCGACCTCGATGCCCGGGGCCCGGGAGGCCGTCACATCGGCGAAGCCCCAGACGGGCATCAGGCCGAAGCCGTCCTCGCCGGTCGGAAACAGGGTCCAGTAGCGGAGGGCGTCCCCATAGGCGGCGTAGGTGATGTTGTTGGTGGTGAGGGAAAACCGGTCGAGGGACAGGACGACCTCGCCGTCCCGGAGCGTCCCATGCGCCGGAATATCCGCGATGCGGGTGTCGCCGATGTCGGCCTTTCGCGTCATCAGCCGGTGCCGGATGTCGGACATGGTCGGTCTCCTCGGGTCTGTCGTCTCTCCAGCCTAGCCGGTTTTCCACTTGACGCAGGAGAAGGATCGCAGGCCCGTGCGCCCCTAAAGGCCCAAAGGTCCCAGCAGCCAGGTCAGCCAGATCCCGACGGCCAGACAGGGGCCGAACGGCAGGCGATCGGTCGCCGCAACGCGCTTTCCGACCAGCATCTGCGCCGCCACGAGGCTGAGGCCGGCCGCGGAGGCCCACAGCAGCACGCCCGGCAGGCCGATCCAGCCGACCCAGGCCCCGCCGGCGGCCAGCAGGAAGGGATCGCCGTCGCCGAGGCCTTCGCGGCCGCGCAGCCGGCGATAGGTGAAGGCCAGCAGCCACAGGCCGGCGAAGCCCGCGGCGGCACCGATCAGGGCGTCGACCGGGGCGGTATGGTCCAGCAGCAACGACGCCAGGCCACCGGTCGCCAGCAGGGGCAGGGTCAGCTGATCCGGCAGGCGGAAATATTCCGCGTCGATCACGGCGATCAGCAGCAGCTGCCAGCCCAGCAAGGCCGTCAGGACGGCCGCGAGCAGGATGGGCTGGGTCAGGGCGGCCCAGGCACCGACGGCCGCGGCGGCGAGGGACATCAGCAAATACCGGCGTCGGGTCGGGGGCGCCGAGACCTCCTCCGGCCGCAGGCGCAGACCCGCGCGCACAAGACCGGGCCCCGCAATCAGGCCGGCTGCGCCCAACAGCAGTGCGAGGATCGCTGGCGTCACGTTCCGGCCTTCTGCGCAAGGGGGCCGCGCCTGTGCGGCCCTGGTCCGCGCCCGTGTAGCCCGGAGCTGGCGGCAGGGCTACGACTGTCGCAATGGCCGTCGGGCCGGATTCGGGAAGTTGCAGGGATCGGGTTGCGCAGCACGTCCCTTTCCGCCTAGCTCCCGGCATGCCCGATCTGTCCGACACGCTCGAACGACTGAAGCAGCAGGGGCTTGCGCTCCTCGCCCGGCTGCGCCCGCATCATCTCGCCGTGCTTGCGGGGGTGGCGGTGGTCGGGATCGGTGTGGTGGCGGTGGCCGCCATGGCGCGGCCCGAACCGCCGGTGTCGCATGGTGACGAGAAGCTGCGGATCCAGGTGGTCGCTCCCGAGGAGCCGGAGATCAAGCCCGGGTCGGTGATGGAGGTTGGGCATCTGGTCGACGGCTTTCAGTATACGCCGCCGCCGCCGGCCCCGGACGATGAGGCCGCCTATTCTGCCTATGACGACCTTGCGGAACAGCCGGAGGCACCGAAGCGGGTCAAGCCGACGTTCGACGATGCGGTCGGTCCGCCGCCCCCGCCGCCCGAGGCGCCGCAGGCGGGCTGGCGGGACAGCCGTGTGGGCCGCTGGCTCGGCTTCGACGCCCCGGAGCCGGACTATCGCGCCGAGCGCGAGGCCCGCCGGGCGCGGCGGGACGACCGGGCCGAGCAGGATCGGGACCGTCGGGATGTGCGCCGGTATGACTCCGGGGGGAACGATGCCGGTCGGGAATGATCCCCACCCGCGCGTTCACGGCTCCCCAATCAATTTGTGACAAGCATCGCGCTCCACGCAGAAGGGCGGGGCGATGAATCTGTTCGGCGTTCGATGGCGACTGTATCGCAACGGCGAGCCCCGGCGGGGCTGGCGCGACGCCGCGGTCCTGTTCTTCGTCTATGTCCTGACCCTGTGCGCCGGCGTGATCTGGTCCCGGTCGGTCGACAACTCCACCGTCGTCTGGGCCGCGAACGGCGTCCTGACCGCGGGGCTGCTGCTGCTCAGGCCGCGGCTGGGCTGGGCCTTTGTCGCCGCCTGCATCTCCCTGAACCTGGCGGTCAATGTCGTCAGTCAGTTGCCGCTCAATCTGAACCTCGCCTTCACCGCCCTGAACCTCGGGTTCTCGGTCGTCGTCGCCGTGCTGGTGCGCACCTTCTGCGGCGCAGCGCTGGACCTGGGCCGGCTGCGGCGCTTTCTGCCGTTCGTGGCCATGGTCGGGGCGGTGGCGGTCGTGGAGGGCATGATCGGGGCGAACTTCACCTCGCCTGACCCTGCGCGCTGGCTGCTGATCTGGCCCCGCTGGGCGACCTGTGACGCCGTCGGGATGGTCCTGGCCCTGCCGGCGACCCTGCTGATGATGCGGCGGATCAATCCGCTCTATTCGGGCGCGGCCGGTCCGCATGAGCGCGCGGCCCTGCTGATCGGCCTTGGCGCGCTGACCGCGGTGACCTTCGCCTATGCCGACCAGCCGCTGATCCTGCTGATCTATCCCGCCGTCCTGTTCGCCGCCTTCCGTCTCGGTGCCGCCTGGGCGTTCCTGTCGGTCGGGGTGGTCGCCCAGGTCGCCACGGTCCAGACCCTGGCCGACCGGGGGCCGATCGCCCTGTTCGACACCACGGCGCAGTTCACCCAGGTGGGACTGCTGCACCTGTTCCTCGCCAGCATACTGCTCACCGCCACCCTGGCCACCAGCGCCCTGGCGGAGCGCATGCGGACCGAACAGCGCGCGCGCCGCAAGGAGGCCTCGGCCGCTGCCGTCCGGGCCCGCAGCGAACAGACCATCGCCACCCGCGAGCGATTTCTGGCTGTCGTCAGCCACGAGATACGCACCCCGCTGAACGGCGTCGCCGGCTTCGCCGGGGCCCTGGCCGCCCGGACGGACCTTGATCCCGATGCCCGCCGCCAGGCCGAGGCCATCGCCGCCTCCTCGGCGGTGCTGACCACCCTGATTGAGGATATTCTCGACTTCTCGCGGCTGGAGCAGGGCCGACTGGAGTTGGAGCCCGCGCCCGCCGGGATCGGCCCCGTGATCCAGGAGGCCGTCGATCGGTTCCGTGTCCCCGCTGCGGGCAAGGGGCTGGCCCTGTCGGTCCATCAGGCCGGTGACATCGCGCCCGCCTACAGTGTCGACGCACGGCGCCTGCGCCAGGTGGTGGCTGGGCTGGTCGACAATGCGGTCAAATTCACCGACGCCGGCACCGTCCGGGTCTCGGCGGTCGTCACCCCCGGCGCGGGAGAGGTCGATCGGCTCGAGGTCAGCGTGGAGGACAGCGGTCCCGGCGTGCCGGAGTCGCGCCGCGGCGAACTGTTCCAGCCGTTTGCCCAGATGGACGCCGGCCTGTCCCGCCGACAGTCGGGGGCCGGCCTCGGTCTGGCCATGTGCCATTCCATTGTCGCCCTGATGGGCGGCGAGCTTACCTATCGTGCCGGAACAGACGGCGGCGCGGTGTTCCGCTTCGCCCTCGACCTGCCAAGGGCGGCGGTCCCCGCCCGGTCGGCTGACCCGGTCGAGGCCGGCGAGCGCGCGCCGCGCATTCTGGTGGTTGACGACCATCCGACCAATCGCGAGGTCGCGCGCCTGATCCTGTCGGCCTACGGCTGCGAGGTGGTCGAGGCGGATGACGGGGCGGCGGCGGTGGCCGCGGCGGGGACGGACGCCTTTGACGCCATCCTGATGGACGTCCGCATGCCCGGGATGGACGGTCTGGACGCCACGCGCGCCATCCGCGCTTCCGGTGGCCCCTCGGCGGCCGCGCCGATCCTGGCGGTCACCGCCGACGTCATGCGCGACGACATCGAGCGCTGCCGGACCTCGGGCATGAACGGCCATGTGCCCAAGCCGATCAATCCCGCCCGGCTGATGACGGCCCTGACGACGGTTCTGGACGGCGGCGAGGCCTTTCCCGTCGTGGCACCCGCGCCGGTCGCCGTAGCCGCCTGACCTCCCGACCCCGTATGTCGCGGAACGGGGATACACGGCGCCCGTTCGGGAGTATGGTGTACCGGTCTGCCGTCAGACGTCGGATTGGGTCATGATTTCTCTTCTGCTCGCGCTCAGCCTCGGCCAGGTCCCGACCGCGCCTGCCCCTGGGGTCGCCCCGGCACCGCAGGAGGCGCAGACGGCGCAGGCGACGCTGCAGTCCTGCGAAATGTCGCCCGCGGGCTGGGTCTGCAACTATCAGATGCCGGCGGTGATCCTGCGGGGTGTGCCGCCCGGGACCGTCGTGCTGAACGAGCCGCCCGCCATTTCCGTGCCCGTACCGCCGACGGTGTCGCCCTCGGCTCCGCCGGCCCGGATGACCACGGCCGAGGCCGACCGGCAGGCGCGGTTGATCGCACGCTGCGCCGACGCTTCCTGGCTTTCGCTGTGCCTGCCGGGCGACCGGCGCGAGGCCAGGATCCTGCGCGACGCCGCCAATGCCCGGGCCGCCCTGCGGGGCGAGGTTACGCGGCTGTTGAGCGAGTCCCGCTGCGAGGATGCGGTGCGGACGGCGCTGGCCGGTGGCGATATGACCCTGGCCTGGGAGGTGCGGAGTTTTTGCGCGCCCGCTCCGGCCGCGGCCACGGCCGAGGCCGCCGCCGACCCGAACTGAGGTTCGATCCAGCGCCAAGGAAAAGAGGCCCGACGCCTTTCGGCGCGGGCCTCTGTCCTTTTTTGATCAGGTGCGGACCGGCCGGACGGTGTCCGGTCGGTCCTGATCCTGTCTCTAGCCGCGCTCGCCGTCGCCGGAACGGCCCGGCGAATAGTCGCTGCCCACGGGCTCGCACTCGTGCAGGTCCTCGCAGCCCGAGAAGTGGACTTCCGGCGGCTCGACGGTGATGTCGGACGGACGGACGTGAACTTCCGGCGCGCGCAGATAGATCTGCGGGGCCTGGATGCGGATCGGCGGCGCCTCGACATAGATGGGCGGGCCCTGGATCTCGATCCGGCCGGAGGCGACGGTGATCGGCCGGCCACGGATGCGGACACCCGGTCCGCCGGCGCGGACGACGGTCCACGGTGTGGTGGGCCGGTAGAAATCGACCTCATAGTCGCACACGCAAACGCCGTAGGCGTCGCGGGGGCCGCCGTCGCGGCACGGGGGCGGCGGCACGCAACACGGAGCCGGCGGCGGCGGTCCGTAGCCCCGGTCCTGGGCGGAGGCCGTTCCGGCGCTTCCGGCCGTAGCCAGCAGGGCACCTACGGCGGCGATGACTAAGTGTTTCACGTGATCTCCCCAAATCCAGTCGTCAACAAGGCCTCTGAATAACCCCACATCCAGACACCGAAGTATCATCGTTATGGTAACCTTAACCGGTTGGCAAGGCGACGGTTCCGAGGCGAGTGCCGGAATTGGTCGACTGTCACGTAACTTGCTCCGGTTGGGCGAGTTATTCGCTTTTCTGGAGAAAAATGCGGTCTCCAGCCTGCCTGTTTCGCGCCCCGGGGAGCACACCGCAGGGAATTTGTCGCGTCAACTTGACCCCGCGTGACCTTGGCAGCCGGGCGGACGCGGTCTAGGTCGGTGGCTCAATCGGATCACCGGCTGCCCCGGGGATCGCGCAATACGGAGAAGCGCTCATGGCCGACCTGGCCCAAGTCACCGAACACATCCGCGGCGCCGTCGGCGACAAC
>CAZFQC010000144.1:0-6377 GCA_964520795.1 uncultured Brevundimonas sp. | reverse complement strand
AGTGGCCAGTGGCCAGTGGTTGGCCAAGAGCTTTGCGAATGCGCGGTCCGCGCCGCCCTTCCGCCAGCGCCGCGCTCACTAGCCACTGGCCACTAGCCACTGCCAGCCCCGAAACCGCCATGCTTGCCCTGTTAAGCGTCCCGGCGTATCAGCCGCCGAAATAAAAAATACCCCGGGAGACGCTCAAATGAGCATGACGCTGTTCGATTCCCCGTCCTTCGCGAACCACGAAGGCGTGCACGCGGTTTTTGATGAAAAGACCGGCCTGCGCGCCATTATCGCTGTTCACTCATCCGCGCGCGGCCCGGCCTGCGGCGGAACCCGGATGTGGAACTATGCCTCGAGCGCCGAGGCTCTCGAGGACGTGCTGCGCCTGTCGCGGGGCATGAGCTACAAGAACGCCGTCGCGGATCTGGAGATGGGCGGCGGCAAGTCGGTCATCATCGGTGATTCCCGCACCCAGAAGACCCCCGAACTGTTCCGCGCCTTTGGCCGCGCGGTCGATACGCTGGGCGGCCTCTACTATGCGGCGGAAGACGTCGGCGTATCGGTCGCCGACATCGCCGAGGCCCGCAAGGTCACCCCCTATGTGCTGGGCCTGAACGACGGTCCCGAGGCCTCGGGCGATCCCAGCCCTGTCACCGCCGAGGGTGTCTACCGTTCGACCCTGGCCGTCGCCCGCCGTCTGTGGAAGCAGGACGACCTGACCGGCCTGACGGTCTCGGTGCAGGGCATCGGCCACGTCGGCGGCTATCTGGCCGACAAACTGCACGCCGCCGGTGCCCGGCTGGTCATGACCGACGTCAACACCGCCCTTCTGGCCGAGGTCGCCGCCCGCACCGGCGCCGAGATCGTGGCCCCGGACGCCATCTATGACGTCAAGGCCGACATCTATGCGCCCTGCGCCCTCGGCGCGACGCTGAACCCGCAGACGCTGGACCGGCTGACGGTCAAGGCGGTGGTCGGCGCCGCCAACAACCAGTTGGCCACCCCGGACATCGGCCAGATCCTGTTCGAGCGCGGCGTGCTCTATGCGCCCGACTATGTCGTCAACGGCGGCGGCATCATCAATGTCGCCTCGGAACTGCGCGCCCGTCAGACCGGCGGTGCCTATGACGCGGCCTGGGTCGAGGCCAAGCTGTCGCGCCTGATGGAAACCTTCGACGAGGTCCTGGACCGTTCGGCCTCGGAGAAGCGCCCGACCCACCAGATCGCCGACGCCATCGCCGAGGCCCGCATCAACGCGGCGCGCGACGCCAGGGCCGAGCAGCTCAAGGCGGCCTGACGACCGGATTCGCGCACCCGGCGCATACGGAACACTATGGCGCATGCTTCCCGTGCTGATTCGGGCTGAGGCGCCATGACCGCAACCGCCGTGACCTCCTCCAGGGGCCGTCCCTTCGACCCGCTACTGATCGTGATGGCGGTCGGTTTCGTGGTCGCGGTCGGGGCCCTGGCCTATCCGGCGTTCCGCGCCGATCCGACCAGCGCGCCCGGACTGGTGCTGATCTTCACGGTCGGCGCCGTGGCCCTGATCGGCCTGTTCGCCTTCGCCCGCAGCGAGACCCGCAAACCCATCGGCGACGCCACCGTTGACCTGCTGGACGCCATGGCCGAGCCGGCGGCCCTGGTCTGGTCCACCGGCCAGGTGCTCGCCTTCAACGCCGCCTGGGCTGAAGCCAACGGCGCGACCGTGGCCCTGCCGAAGGGCAAGTCGGCCTCCGCCCTCTATATGGCCTTCGCCCAGGCCCGCGCCGGCGAGCAGGGCCGCGCCATCGTTGTCATCGGCGAACGCGAGCAGGAGGTCCTGATCGGTCAGGCCGGGGAGGGGCGTTTCCTCGTCCGCGCCGCGCCCGAGGCCGTGCTGCCCGTCGGGACCGCCGTCTCGCCGCGCCATGCCGTGACCTCCAACGCCGTCGAGAGCCGGGCCATGGCCGCGGGCGCGCCCTTCGGTTCGGCCGTGATCGCCGCCGACGACCTGTTCTCCGGCAAGGTGGACGAGCCCAATGCCGCCCTGTCCGTCCTCACCGGCCCGGCCGCGGCCCGCGATGCGGCCTTCGGCCATCTGTTCGATCCGGCGGGCGTGGCCGAAGCCCGGCTGAAGCTGGACAGCGGCTCGTCGGGTCCGATCGAACTGGTCGCCCGCGCCTTCCCCGACCGGATGCTGCACCTCTATGTCGCGCCCGAGGGCGACCGCCGACGCATCTGGCTGTTCGACGTCTCGGCCCAGAAGTCGATGGAGCTGCAGCTTTCGCAGGCCCAGAAGATGCAGGCGGTGGGCCAGCTGGCCGGCGGCGTGGCCCACGACTTCAACAATCTTCTGACCGCCATCCAGCTGCAGCTGTCGGGCCTGCTGGAACGTCATCCGGTCGGCGATCCCTCCTATGAGGGCCTCAACGAAATCCGCCAGACCGCCATCCGCGCCGCCGATCTGGTGCGCAAGCTGCTGGCCTTCTCGCGCAAGTCCACGGTCCGCCGCGAACGCCTCGATCTCGGCGAACTGGTCGGCGAATTCGCGGTCCTGCTGCGCCGGCTGCTGCGCGAGGACGTGCGGCTGGAGACCGACTACGGCCGCGACCTGCCGGTGGTGCTGGCGGACAAGAGCCAGCTGGAGACGGCGGTGATGAACCTCGCCGTCAACGCCCGCGACGCCATGCGCGGCGTGGTCGAGCCGGGCGCGGGGGTGGTCACCATCCGCACCGCCCGCCTGACCGGCGACGAAGCCCGCCTGCTGGGCTGGAGCGCGGCCCCGACGGCGGCCGTGGCCCTGATCGAGGTCAGCGACTCCGGCCCCGGCGTCCCGCCCGAGCTGCTCGACAAGATCTTCGAACCCTTCTTCACCACCAAGGCGGTGAACGAGGGGACGGGTATGGGTCTGGCCACCGTCTACGGCATCGTCGAACAGGCGGGCGGCCACATCAATGTGTCGAACGCGGCCGAGGGTGGCGCTGTCTTCCGCATCTTCCTGCCCGAGGCGGCCGAGGCCGAACTGGCCGCGACACCGGTGATCGAAAAGGTCGCCAAGGCACCGCGCGACCTGTCCGGCGCGGGCCGTATCCTGTTCGTCGAGGACGAGGCCGCCGTGCGCGGCATCGCCGCCCGCCTGTTGCGTCAGCGCGGCTATGAGGTGATCGAGGCCGAGGATGGCGAACAGGCCCTCGAGCTGGCGGAACAGCACGCCGGGACCATCGATATGATGATCTCGGACGTCATCATGCCCGGTCTCGACGGTCCGGCCCTGCTCAAGAAGGCTCGCCCGTATCTCGGCGACGCCCCGGTGCTGTTCATCTCGGGCTATGCCGAAAGCGATTTCTCGGACCTGCTGCAGGACGAGGCCGGCGTCTCCTTCCTGCCCAAACCGCTGGACATCAAGACCCTGGCCGAACGCGTGAAGCAGGAGCTCCACGCAGGCTGACGGGGCTGACAGAACAGTAACTTGCCAATCACCGCCCGGCGCCATCCCTTGGTGCCTCGCGCAAGGGAGCCTGCCGACATGATCGATCGTCGCCGCCTTATGTTCACCGCCGCTGCTGGAGCCGGCCTTGCGGCCTGTGGCCAGGCCCTGGCGCAGACGCCCGCCGCTGCGGCCTCGGCCTCCGACGCCCTGACCGCCCTGATGAACGGGATCGTCCAGACTTTCCTGCTGTCCTCGCCCGAAACCCTGACCGGGCTGGGCATGGACAAGGGCCCGATGGCGGCGATGAAGTCGCGCCTCGACGATCGGTCCCAGGCCAAGATCGACTCTGACCGGGCCGTGTTCAGGGCGCAGATGGACCGGCTGAAGGCCATCGACCGCAGCGCCCTGCCCGAGACCGAGGGCGTCTACCACGACACCCTGAGCTTCTTCGGCGAGACCCAGATGATGGGCGACCGTTTCCCCTATGGCGGCGGCGGGTTCGGCCCGGCTCCCTACACCATCTCCCAGCTGACCGGTTCCTACCAGGGCCTGCCCGACTTCCTCGACACCCAGCATGCGATCGAGACCGCCGAGGACGCAGAGGCCTATCTGGCCCGCGTCGCCGCCTTCCCGACCGCGCTGGACCAGGAGACCGCGCGGATGCAGGCCGATTTCGCGGCCGGAGCCGTCCCGCCCGACTTCATCATCGACAAGGCCCTGCTGCAGCTGGCCAACCTGTATGAGACCCCTGCCGACCGCATGGTCCTGACCACCTCGATCGTACGGCGGACGGGTGAGAAGAACATCGCCGGCGACTGGGCGGCCCGGGCGCAACGTATTGTCGAGGGCGAGGTCTATCCGGCCCTGCGCCGCCAGGCCGAGGCCATGCGCGCCCGTCGCGCCGACGCCACCCACGACGCCGGCGTCTGGCGGTTGCCGGACGGTGAGGCCTATTACGACTGGGGCATCCGCAGTTACACCACCTCCACCCTCTCGGGTGCCGAGATTCACGCCCTCGGCCTGCAACAGGTGGCCGAACTCTCGGCCCGCGCCGATGTGCTGCTGAAGGCACAGGGCCTGACCCGGGGCACGGTCGGCGAGCGCATCTCCGCCCTCGGCAGGGACCCCAGCCAGCTCTATCCGAACACCGACGCGGGCAAGGAGCAGCTGCTGGCTGACCTCAATGCCCAGATGGCCGAAATGGCCACGCGGCTGCCGCAGTATTTCGGTCGCATCCCGGCCTCGACTGTCGAGATCCGTCGGGTACCCGTCTTCATCGAGGCTGGCGCGCCCGGCGGCTATTACAATTCGCCGGCGCTCGATGGCTCGCGGCCCGGCGCCTACTACATCAACCTGCGCGACACCTCGGAATGGCCGCGCATGCAGCTGCCGACCCTGACCTATCACGAGGCCTCGCCGGGCCATCACCACCAGATCGCCCTGCAGCAGGAACAGGCCGACCGGCCGCTGCTGATGAAGGTGCTGGGCTTCTCGGCCTATTCCGAGGGCTGGGCCCTGTATTCGGAACAGCTGGCCGACGAGATGGGGGTCTACGAGAACAACCCGATCGGCCAGATCGGCTATCTGCAGTCGCTGCTGTTCCGCGCCACGCGGCTGGTCGCCGATTCCGGCCTGCACCACGAGCGCTGGAGCCGCGAACAGACCATCCGCTACATGGTCGAGACCCTGGGCGACTCCGAGACCGCGGTCACCACCGAGGTCGAACGCTACTGCGTCTGGCCCGGTCAGGCGTCGAGCTACAAGGTCGGCCACAACAAATGGGTCGAGCTGCGCGCCCGGGCCCAGGCGGCCCTCGGCAACCGGTTTGACATCAAGGCCTTCCATGATGCGGGCATGAACGCAGGCGGCGTGCCGCTGACCGTGCTGGACAAGATCATGACCGACTGGATCGCGTCGCAGCGCGCCTGAGATGAACCCCGGTCCTCCGCCCGGCCGCGCCGGGCCGGAGGACCGTCTTCGCAGCCGGAGGATATTCCATGATCGACCGCCGTCGCCTGATGCTGTCATCCGCGGGTCTCGGCCTGATGGCGGCACTCCCGGCCGCCGCTCAGAACCCGCCGTCCGAAGACGCCCGGCTGGACGCCCTGCTGCAGGCCCAGTTCGACGATGGGCTCGACCGGGCCCCGGAGGATGCGACCTCTCTCGGCCTCGATGTCGGCGCACGGGCCGGCCAGCGGAGCCGCCTCGACGACCGCTCCGTCGCCGCCTTCGAGGCCGAGGTCCCGCGCAACCGCGAGCGGCTGGACCGGCTTCGCACCATCGACGCCACCGCCCTCTCGCCGGACGGGCGGCTGAGCTACGACATCGCCCTGTTCCAGCGCGAGCTGGCGGTCGGCTATGCCCGCTTCCCATGGCACACGCCGGACGGCTGGAAACAGACGCCCTATGGCGTGTCCCAGTTGGGCGGGGCCTACGCCACCGTGCCGGACTTCCTCGACAGCACCCATCCGGTCGAAACCGCCGCGGACGTCGACGCCTTCCTGGAACGGCTCGCGGCCTTCCCGACGGCGCTCGATCAGGACACGGAACGGATGCGGGCCAATGCCGGCATGGGCGTGATCGCGCCGGACTTCGTGCTCGACAAGACGCGGCAGCAACTGTCTGCCCTGCACGATCAGCCGGGCGCCGAACAGGCCATGATCCGCTCGCTGGTCCGCCGCGCCGCCGAAAAGGGCCTGGCGAATCCGGGCGACCGGGCCGCGGCGCTGTTCGACGGCCCCGTGCGCGCCGCGCTTGAGCGCCAGATCGCCGAGGTCGAGGCCCATCGCGCCCGTTCCAGCCATCAGGCCGGGGTCCTGCGCGTGCCGGACGGTGAGGCCTATTACGCCCTGAACCTGCGCAATTTCACCACCACCGACTATTCGCCCGCTGACATCCACCGCATCGGTCTGGAGCAGGTCGCCGACCTGCAGGGCCAGATCGACGGCCTGCTGAAGGGCGAGGGCTATACGCAGGGGAC
>CAZFQC010000143.1:0-6434 GCA_964520795.1 uncultured Brevundimonas sp. | reverse complement strand
CCGGCGTCATCGCCCTCGGCCATGACCCGGATCAGCTTCTCGGTGCCCGAGGGGCGGACCAGCAGACGGCCCTGGCCGACCAGCCGCGCCTCGGCGTCGGCGATGGCAGCCTTGACCCCGGCGTTCTGGAGCGGCTTGCCGGACGTGTAGCGGACGTTTTCCAGCAGCTGGGGCACGGTTTCGAACTGCCGGGCCAGTTCGCTCATCGGCCGGCCGCTCTCGACCAGCACGGCCAGCACCTGCAGGGCCGACATCAGGCCGTCGCCGGTGGTGGCGTGGTCGTGCAGGATGATGTGGCCCGACTGTTCGCCGCCCAGGTTGAAGCCGCCCGCGCGCATCCGCTCCATGACATAGCGGTCGCCGACCTGGGTCCGCTCCAGGGTCAGGCCGGCGGCGTTCAGGGCCCGCTCCATGCCGAGGTTGGACATGACGGTGGCAACCACACCACCGCCGACCAGCAGACCGCGCCGAGCCCAGTCGAGGGCGACCAGGGCCATGATCTGGTCGCCGTCGACGACCTGGCCGTTCTCGTCACAGATGATGACCCGGTCGGCGTCGCCGTCCAGGGCGATGCCGATATCGGCGCGATGGCGTTTGACCGCCTGGGCCAGGGTCTGCGGATGGGTCGAGCCGCATTCGGCGTTGATGTTCAGCCCGTTCGGCTCGACGCCCACGGCGATGACCTCGGCACCCAGTTCATAGAGGGCCGTCGGCGCGACCTTGTAGCCGGCGCCGTTGGCGCAATCGACGGCGACGCGCAGGCCCTGCAGGCTGAGGCCCTTGGGAAAGCTGGCCTTGGCGATCTCGACATAGCGGGCCTGGGCGTCGTCGATGCGGCGGACGCGACCCAGTTTGTCGGCGGGGGCCAGGCCGGCGCCGAGGTCCTCATCCATCATGGATTCGATCTTCAGCTCGACCGCGTCCGACAGCTTGTAGCCGTCCGGGCCGAACAGCTTGATGCCGTTGTCCAGATAGGCGTTGTGCGAGGCCGAGATCATGACGCCGATGTCGGCGCGCATCGACCGGGTCATCATGGCCACGCCCGGGGTCGGCAGGGGGCCGAAGGTCAGGACGTCCATGCCCGCCGAGGCGAATCCGGCGACCAGGGCCGGCTCGATCATATAGCCGGACAGCCGGGTGTCCTTGCCGATCACCGCCAGATGCCGGCGGTCGTCGGACGACATGAACAGGCGGCCGGCGGCGAGGCCGACGCGCAGCGCCACCTCCGGCGTCATCGGATGGGTGTTGGCGCGGCCGCGGATGCCGTCCGTGCCGAAATAGCGTCTCTCGCCCAAGGGTCGTCTTCCTTGCGTGGAGCGGAGCGGAAATCTTCCGAAACCGCATTTTAGGTGCAATACACGCCGCCCGTCGCCTAAACCGGCGCCAGACAGCCAGGGTCGGCTTAGACCGTTACCCGCCCGTGCGCAAAGCGCGGCGTTCCGGATTTTCGAGGGTCTTCTGCATGTGCGGCATCATCGGCGTGACCGGCATCGGCCCGGTGGTCCCCCGTCTGATCGACAGTCTCAAGCGGCTGGAATACCGGGGCTATGACTCCGCCGGCGTGGCCGCCCTGGTCGACGGCCGCATCGAACGCCGCCGCGCCAAGGGCAAGATCCGCGAGCTGGAGGCGGTGCTTCTGGCCGAGCCGCTGAACGCCACCATCGGCATCGGCCACACCCGCTGGGCCACCCACGGCGCCCCGACCACGACCAACGCCCATCCGCACAAGGCGGGCCGGGTCGTGCTGGTCCACAACGGGATCATCGAGAATTTCGCCGAGCTGAAAGCCGAACTGGCTGCGGCGGGGCATGTCTTCGAGAGCCAGACCGACACCGAGGTCGTGGCCCATATGATCGACCGGGCGCTGGAGACCTCCAACGACCCCCTGGTCGCCTTCAAGACCGTGCTGGACCGGCTGACCGGCGCCTATGCCCTGGCCGTGCTGGTCGAGGGCGAGGAGGGGCTGATCATGGGCGCCCGCCGCGGCAGCCCGCTGGTGGTCGGCTGGGGCGAGGGCGAGATGTATCTGGGCTCGGACGCCCTGGCGGTCGGCCCCTTCACCCAGCACATTTCCTATCTGGAAGAGGGCGACTACGTCGGCATCGACCGCTCGGGCGCGCGGATGTTCGACGTGGGCGGAAACACCGTCGAGCGTCCGGTGGTGCAGGTCTCGGCCTCCTCGGCCCTGGTCGAGAAGGGCGAATACCGGCATTTCATGGAGAAGGAGATCCATGAGCAGCCCGACAGTGTCCAGCACACCCTGTCGCACTATCTCGACTTCGTGAACGGCAAGGCCAAGACGGACTCCGCCGACTTCGCCGCCATCGACCGGCTGCAGATCATCGCCTGCGGCACCGCCTTCTACGCCGGCCAGATCGGACGCTATGCCTTCGAGAAACTGGCCAATCTGCCGTGCGACGTCGAGATCGCCTCGGAGTTCCGCTATCGCCAGCCGGCGCTGACGCCGGGGACCCTGGCCGTGGCGGTCAGCCAGTCGGGCGAGACGGCAGACACCCTGGCCAGCCTGTCGTGGTGCAAGTCGAAGGGGCTGAAGACCGCCGCCCTGGTCAATGTCCATTCCTCGTCCATGGCGCGGGAGGCTGAAGCCCTGTGGCCGACCCATGCGGGTCCGGAGATCGGCGTGGCCTCGACCAAGGCCTTCACCGCCCAGGTCGCGGCCCTGCTGGCCCTGGCCGTGGCGGCGGGCGTCCAGCGCGGGGTGATCGACGCCGCGAAGGAGGCCGAACTGGTCAGGGCGCTGTTCGAGGCCCCGCGGCTGATCGCCGAGGCCATGCGGATGGAGGACGACCTGAAGGCCGTGGCCCACGACATCGCCAAGGCCACAGACGTGCTGTTCCTCGGCCGCGGGGCCATGTTCCCGCTGGCCATGGAAGGGGCGCTGAAGCTGAAGGAGATCAGCTACATCCACGCCGAGGGATACGCCGCCGGCGAGCTGAAACACGGCCCGATCGCCCTGGTCGACGAATACACGCCGATCGTCGCCCTCGCGCCGATGGACGAGGTGTTCGAAAAGACCGCCTCCAATCTGCAGGAAGTGGCCGCGCGTGGCGGGCCGGTGATCATGATCGCGCCGAAATCCGCCCCCGATCCGCACGGGGCCGGGATACGCCGCGTCGACGCGCCCGAGTGCCATTCGCTGATCGCCCCGCTGGTCTACGCCATCCCGGTTCAGCTGCTGGCCTATTACACCGCGGTCCAGAAGGGCACGGACGTCGACCAGCCGCGCAATCTGGCCAAGTCCGTCACCGTCGAGTGATCGCAACGGGCCTCCAATGCGTTAGGCTGCCCGACCCCGCCGTTCAGGATATCCCATGACCTCCTCCGCCCGCCGCCTTCGCAAGGCCGTCCTGCCCGTCGCCGGCCTCGGCACCCGGGTCCTGCCCGGCACCAAGACCACGCCCAAGGAACTTCTGAACGTCGTCGACCGGCCGATCCTCAGCTACATCGTGGAAGAGGCGCGCGAGGCCGGGATCGAGCACATCGTCTTCGTCACCGGACGGTCCAAGGGGGCCATCGAGGACTATTTCGACCACCAGATCGAGCTGGAGGCCCAGCTGCTGGCCAAGGGCAAGACCGAAATCCTCGAGATGATGAACGCCGAACTGGCCAGCGCCGGCGAGATGAGCTTCACTCGCCAGATGCAGCCGCTGGGCCTCGGCCATGCCGTCTGGTGCGCCCGCGACATCATCGGCGATGAACCGTTCGCCGTCCTGCTGCCCGACGTCATCGTGGATTCCCAGCCGGGGGCCCTGAAACAGCTGGCCGAGGTCTATGCCCGGGTCGGCGGCAATGTCATCGGCGTCGAGGCCGTGCCCGAAACCGAGACCCACAAATACGGCATCGTCGATCCCGACACCCGCGACGGCCGTCATATCCGCATGAAAGGCATGGTCGAGAAGCCGCCGCGCGGCGAGGCCCCGTCCAATCTGTCGATCTCGGGCCGCTACATCCTGCAGCCGGAGATCTTCGGCATCCTCGAGAACCAGCCGCGCGGGGCCGGCGGCGAGATCCAGCTGACCGACGGCATGGCGCGGCTGATGAAGGACCAGACCTTCACGGCGGTGGAATATGAGGGCGTGACCCACGACTGCGGCGACAAGATCGGCCTGTTGCGCGCCAATGTGGCCCTGGCTCTCAAACGGCCGGACCTGGGAGAGGCAGCGAGGGCGGCGATAACCGCCCTGCTGTAGTCAGCCGCCGGTCGTCAGGCGCGACGCCCCGCCGGTGATCCGGCAGACATTGTCGTTCTGGGGACGGCCGCTCTGCTGTCCGGTGGGCGAGAGAATGCCGCCGCGCGCCTCGCAGTCGGCGGCGAGCCGCTGCAGTTCCTCTTCATAACGGCTGGGGCCCGCGGTCGAGGCGCAGGCGGAGAGGGCGAGCAGAAGCACGAGGGGGGCGGCGAAGGTCAGGGGGCGCATGGCAGGGTCTCCTTGCGATGGGGCTCTCATGTAAACGCCTGAAGCCGCATTCGTTCAACAGCTTCTACAAGGCGCTCCAGATCGTCGGGCGTGGACAGGCGATGGTCGCCGCCCTCGATCAGGTCCAGACGCACGTCTCCGCCGACCAGGCGATCGACAAGGGCGGTCGAGTGGCGCCACGGCACCACGTCGTCGGCCCGGCCCTGGACGATGTGGACCGGCGCGGTGATCGGCAGGGGTGCGCCGAGCAGAAGCCAGTCACGGCCTTCCTCGAACATGCTCAGGGTCAGGACGTATTCGCCGAACCCCTCCTCGACGATGACGATTTCGCCGTCGCGCAGGATGGTCTGCCGCTCATGGTCGGCGAGGCTGGGCCACATCAACCGTTCGGTGAAGTCCTGGGCCGGATTGACCAGCACCAGCCCGGCCATCCGGCCCGGCCGCGCGAGGGCCGCCAGCAAGGCGACCCAGCCGCCCATGGACGAACCGACCAGAACCACCGGCCCCTTCAGGCTGTCGATCATGCAGATCGCATCCTCGCGCCAGCGCCCGATCGTGGCCTTGCGCCAGTCTCCGGAGGATTTGCCGTGGGCGAAATGGTCGTAGCGGACAAAGTCCCAGCCGCGTTCGCGCGCCGCGCCGTCCAGCGCCACGGCCTTGGTTCCCTCCATGTCGGAGCGGAAGCCCCCGATCCAGACCACGGTGGGGCCTTCGCCGTCGACGCGGCGGTACGCCAGGGTCTCGCCGCCCCGGCAGGTCAGGTACTGGATGTCGTCCAATCGCGGCTCCTCTCGCGAAAGTCCTCACGGACTGATAGCGAACCCGGGAAAGCGAAGCGAAGGCCAAAAACGCGTGACTGATACCAAGACTGCCAGGAAGGTCCTGTTCGTCACTTCTAACCGCATCGGCGACTGCGTCATATCCTCCGGCGTGATCCGCGAGATCGCACGGCAGGTGCCCGGCGCCCGGATCACCGTCGCCTGCGGCCGGCCGCCCGCGCCCTTCTTCCGTTCGGCCCCGAACGTCGAACGGGTCATCATCCTCGACAAGAAGAAGCTGGCCGGACACTGGTTCGACCTCTGGACCCGGGTCGTCGGCAGCCGCTGGGACCTGGTCATCGACATCCGCGGTTCGGCGCTCAGCTATCTGATCCCGGCGAAGCGGCGGGTGGTCTACAATCGCAGCTGGGAGACGGGCCTGCGCAAGGTCGAGATGGTCTCGCGCATGATGGGCGCTCCGGCCCCGCTGGATCCCGAGATCTTCCTTGATGCACAGGCCGTGGCCGACCGTCAGGCGGTGCTGGAGCCGCAGCTGGCCGGCGGCAGCGGGCCCGGCCCGATCATCGCCCTCGCCCCCATCGCCCACCAGCCCGGCAAGAGCTGGCCCGCCGGGCGCTGGGGTCAGCTGGTGGAGAAGCTGAAGGCCGAGCCCCGGTTCGACGGCTGGCGCTTCATGGCCGTGGGGGGACCGGGCGACCGGCCCCCGGCGACGCCGGCCCTGGAGGCGGCCGGGCCACGCGGGATCGACTTCATCGGCAAGGGCGACATCCTGGCCTCCGCCGCCGCGATCGACGTCGCCGACCTGTTCGTGGGCAACGATTCCGGCCTGATGCACGTCTCCGCCGCCCTTGGCCGGCCGACGCTGGGTCTGTTCGGCCCGACCGAGTGGTGGCTGTACGGCCCGTGGGGCCCGCGCACCCGCACCGCCGCCTCCAATGAGACCCGCGGCGAGTTCGCGCCCATCGAGGACCTGACGGTCGACCGTGTCTTTGAAGCCGTCCTTGAGCTGCACAACGCCTACATCGTGGGTCGAGAAGCGCCCAAACCTTGAAGGCGGGGGCTTTCGCGGTCATATAGGCCGCTGGAGGGGAACGCCGCGATCCGTCGCGCGCTCCCGTTCGTCAGAACGCCTGCACTTCATCCACGACTCTTCATCCACACAAGGAACCGACGCTCATTCGCCGTCCGATGAACCAGCCGCCCGTCAAGGACGGGC
>CAZFQC010000142.1:1286-6449 GCA_964520795.1 uncultured Brevundimonas sp. | reverse complement strand
TCGCAGATCCCGTGGGCTCAACGCTGGCGGGGATCGTCAACGAGGGCGTGCCGGGGCCGGAGGGCAGCTACACGGTCGAAGGCATCGGCCAGAATTTCGTGCCTGACACCGCCGACATGAGCCTGATCGACAAGGCCTATTCCATCCCCGACGCCGAGGCGATCGCCACCGTGCGCGAGTTGCTGCTGAAGGAAGGCGTGCTGGCGGGCTCGTCGTCCGGCACGCTGATCGCCAGCGCCCTGCGCTGGTGTCGCGAGCAGACGGAACCGAAGCGGGTCGTCACCTTCGTCTGCGATACCGGGGCGAAATATCTGTCCAAGGTCTACAACGACGCCTGGCTGGCCGATCAGGGTCTGGGCGGGCAGCCGATGCATGGCGACCTGTCTGACCTGATCAGCCGGAAATACGAGAACGGCGACGTCGTCACCGCCGGGCCGGACGATACGCTGGACACGGTCTTCAAACGCATGCGCGGGGCCGATGTATCGCAACTACCGATCATCCAGGATGGCCGGCTGGTTGGCATCCTGGACGAGAGCGACCTCGTCCACGTCATGAACACCGATGAAATTACCCGGATGGAACGGTTCGCGCGCCCGGTTTCATCCGCGATGACCCGGGATCTGGATACGGTGCAGGTTGGCGAGAGCCTGGACGCCCTGATCCCCCTTTTCGACCGCGACCGCGTGGCGATCGTACTGGACGGCGAACGATTTGTGGGCCTGATTACGCGAACTGACCTGATCAACCATCTGAGCCTGAACCGGTAGACCCATGCTGGCGCGAGGCCTGCAGATCGCCGCTGTCGTTCTGCTGCTCGGCGGCGGACACCCGGCGACGGCCCGGCAGGAGGAACCGGTCCGGCAGGCGAGACCTCCGGGCTGTGCGGACGATGTGCCGCTCCGCGCCGAACGGTTTCAGGTCGACTATGCCAGCGGGTCCCGGACCATCCGGGGCCTGATGTACCGCCCGACCGGCCCCGCCAACGGTGCCGGGGTCGTCCTGCTGCACGGCGCGCGGGGCCTCCAGGCCGACGCCCCGACCCTCGACCCGCATGCCATACAGCTGGCGTCGCGGGGGTATCATGTCCTCGCGCCCAACTATTACGACGCCGAGCCACCCCGCGAGCGTCGTACGGGCCGGGATGTACGGCGCTGGGAGTCCGCGGCGTCGGATGGCGTGAGGTTTCTGGGTAGCCGCCCCGGGGTCGAGGCCGGGCAGGTCGCAGTCTGGGGCTATTCGCTCGGGGGCTTTCTCGCCGTCGACGGCGCGATCGACGGCGAGTCGACGGCGCGGGCTGCGGTCGCGGTTTCGGCGGGGACGGATGTGTTCGAGCCGTCGCGTGGACGGCGTGAGGCGCCGGTCCTGATGATTCATGGCGAGGCCGATCCGGTGATCAGCGCGGCGTCCATGCGGACCCTTGCCGCGAGTCTGCGCCGCCGGGGGGCGGATGTGGAGGTGCGGATGCTGGACACCGACCAGCACGGCATGACCGGCCTGTGGTGCGACGTCTTCGGCTTAAGTCGCACGTTTCTGGACACGCATCTGCTGCCCGCCCGGCCCTAGGTGGCGTCCGGCCGGCGAAACACGGTGAAAATGTGTCAATCGGGCTGGACGGGACGGGATTTGTGGGCCTGACTGGGCACATGGACCTGCCCATGAGCTGAGCGTGACCCGATGACCCAGAAAATCTCCCGTCTTATCGCCGCCTGCGCCGCCGCCACCCTGATGATGGGCACGGCCGCGACCGCCTGGGCACAGGCGGCCGCCCCGGCAGGCTGTTCCGACGATGTGCCGCAGCGGGCCACGCGCGGGAACACCGAGTACATCAGCAATTCCCAGACGGTTCGGGGCCTGATCTACAAGCCGACAGGTCCCGCCAATGGCGCGGCGGTGGTGCTGCTGCACAGTTCGGAGGGGCTGAACATCGACGCCCATGCGTTCGACCCGCACGCCATCCAGCTGGCGGCTCGCGGCTACCATGTGCTGGTGCCCAACTATTTCGAGGCCCGGGCGCGCCAGGTTCCCTGGAACGGCCGTGACATCCGTCTGTGGGAAGAGGCCGGCCATGACGCGGTGGCCTATATGGGCACGCTGGAAGGCGTCGATCCTGCCCGGGTCGCGATCTGGGGCTTTTCGCTGGGCGGCTTCATCGCCACCGACGGCTCGGCCCACCCTGACTCGACCGCCCGCGTCGCGATCGGGGTCGGAACGGGCGAGGACATCTTCGAGCCGAGCCGGACCCGGCGTGAGCTGCCGATGCTGCTGATCGAGGGCTATTCGACCTTCCCCCTGATCTCCCCGGCCACGATGCGCGATCTGGCCGCCGACCTCCGCCGACGTGGCGCGACCGTCGAGGTGCAGATGCTGGCTTCGTCCCAGCGCGCGATGTCCGGTCCGGTCTGGTGCGAAGTGTTCCAGCACACGCGGCGCTTTCTCGACGCCAACCTGCTGCCGGCCCCGGCCGCCGCTGCCGACGCCCCTGCCGGGTGACGCGCCGGTGCGCCGGAGCCTGAGCGCCCTGGTCTGCCTGTGCGTCGCGACGGCGGTCGCGCCGGCCGCCTCGGCCCAGACGGCTCCGGCTCCCCCGAGGGTCGGCATCCCCGGCTGCGCGGATGATGTCGCGGTGCAGGCTTCGCGGGCGCTGATCACCTTCGAGAGCCGGGGGCGGCCGATCCGGGCCTACCTCTACACACCGCGCGGCGCGCCGAACGGAGACGGGCTGGTCATGCTGCATGGCGGGACCGGCTTCGAGATGAATTCCATCCTGTTCGACGCCCATGCCATCCAGCTGGCCTCGCGCGGCTACCGGGTCATCCTGCCCGCCTATTTCGACGCCGCCGCGCCGGACCAGAGCCGACGCACGGTGAACGCCCGGGCCTGGCGGCAGGTGGCGCTGGACGCCGCCGCCCATCTGGCCGCCCTTCCCGTGGGATCAGAGGGTCAGGTGGCCCTGTGGGGCTATTCGCGCGGTGCCGGCGTCGCCCTTTCAGCCGCCACGGCACCCGGGGGGCCGATCCGGTCCGCCGTACTGGCGGCCGGCGGCGGCGAGGTCGATGGAAGTCTGGCGGGGCGCGACCTGTCCTTCCTGTTGCTCCACGCTCGTCGCGACGAGGCCGTTCCGGTCCGCGCGACCCTGGCCCTTGCCGACGATCTGCGGAGGGCGGGTGCGGCGGTCGAGGTCGAGGGCCTCAATTTCGACGGACATCAGTATGATCTCCGGACCTGGTGCGCGGTGATGGGCCGGACGCGCCAGTTCCTGGAAAGCCGGAGGGAGTCGGAACATGCGTCGTCGTAGTCTGTTGGCGGGAGCGGCCGCTGTTTGTCTGGCACCCGCTGTCCGGGCACAGGACGTCGCAGAGCCGACATGGGAGGGCATGACCTTCCAGAGCCACGACAAGACCATCCGGGCCATTCACTATCGGCCCGCGGGCGAGGGTCGCGGTTCGGCGATCGTCATGATGCACGGCTCCGGCGCGCGGATCACGAGCCGGGGAGCCTGGCACGAACTGGCCATGCGGTTCGCGCGCGACGGCTATGAGGTGCTTACGCCCCTGTTCACCGATGCCTACGCTGATGACGGCATTCGCCCGCCCCGGATGATGGAAGCCTGGCGTGACGTTGGCGAACACGCCATCGACTGGTTCATTGACCGGGGCGTCGACCGTCGCCGCACAGCCATGTTCGGTTACTCGCTGGGCTCCTATGTCGCGGTGGACGGCGCGCTCGGCAACAGCCGGGCCGCGGCGGCGATTGCGCTGGCCGGCGGCGTGGACGTCTATACGCCGAGACCGCCTCGTCGAAGGATCCCGGTGCTGATCATCCGGGGCGAGAACGATACCCATGTGCTGCCCCGGAATACGGCGGCCTGGGTCGAGTTTCTCAGGGAGCGGGACGTCAATGTGACGGTTGAAGTTATCGAGGGGGCGGGCCACATCTTCACACGGGCGGAATGGGCCGAGATTTTCGCTCGCGCCTCGGCCTTCTACGGCGGCAATATCGGCCGCCGCGATCAGGACAATTGATGACCACGCTGAAGAACAGCCAGGGCTTCTCGACCCGCGCCATCCATGCGGGCCAGCGGCCGGACCCGACGACGGGCGCGGTGATGACGCCGATCTACGCCACCTCGACCTATGCCCAGGAAAGCCCGGGCGTGAACAAGGGCTATGAGTACGCCCGCGGCAAGAATCCGACGCGCGAGGCGTTCGAGGCCTGTCTGGCCGATCTGGAGGGCGGCACGCACGGCTTCGGCTTCGCCAGCGGCATGGCGGCGACCTCGACGGCGCTGGAGCTACTGGACGCCGGGTCGCACATCGTTACTGGCGACGATCTGTACGGCGGCAGCTGGCGGCTGTTCGAGCGGGTGCGGCGCCGGTCCATGGGGCTGGACTTCGCCTATGTCGACATGGCGGACCTGGCGGCCGTCGAGGCGGCGATCACGCCGAAGACGAAGCTGATCTGGGCCGAGACCCCGACCAATCCGCTGATGAAACTGGCCGACATCGCCGGTCTGGCGAGGATCGCCAGGGCGCACGGCCTGCTGCTTATCGTCGACAACACCTTCGCCACCCCCTGGAGCCAGCAGCCGCTCAAGCTGGGGGCCGATGTGGTCATGCATTCGGCGACCAAATATCTGAACGGCCACTCTGACATCATCGGCGGGGCGCTGGTCACGGCGAACCCGGACCTGGCGAAGGAGATCAAATTCCTGCAGAATTCGGTCGGCGGGGTGATGGGACCGTTCGACGCCTTCCTCGCCAACCGCGGCCTGAAGACGCTGGGCCTGCGCATGAAGGCGCACAATGAGAACGCCCTGGCCGTGGCGCGCTGGCTCGAGGACCGCAAGGGGATCGCGAAGGTGATCTATCCCGGCCTGGTCAGCCACCCGCAGCACGACCTGGCCTCGCGCCAGATGACCGGCCGCTACGGCGGCATGGTCACGGCCCTGATCGACGGCGATCTGGAACGCACGAAGCGCGTGCTGGAGCGGGTTCAGGTCTTCACCCTCGCGGAATCGCTGGGCGGGGTCGAAAGCCTCGTCAACCACCCGGCCATCATGACCCACGCCTCGGTGCCGAAAGAGCTGCGTGAAGCGGGCGGCGTGACCGACAACCTGATCCGGCTGTCGGTCGGCGTGGAGGAGGTCGAGGACCTGATCGC
>CAZFQC010000142.1:0-1186 GCA_964520795.1 uncultured Brevundimonas sp. | reverse complement strand
GTCCGGCAGGGCGGTCTGGTGGCCGGTCGCCGGGACGACCTTCTTCTTGGCCGGGGCGCGGGGCTTCTTGACCGCGACGGTGGTCTTGTCGGCGGCGCGGCGGGCCGTTTCGGCGTCGATCAGGGGCACCAGTTCGGCGGCGGTGGCCATCTTGGTGGGAGAGCCGCTTTCGGACAGCCGGACCGCATTGAGGCGCAGGGCCTTCAGATCGGCGTCGGTCATGGTCGGGAGCTTTTCGGCCAGCGGGGTCATCGGCTTCTCCAGGAGTTGAAAAACAGTCGGGCCGGCGCCTGTTCGGCGGCCGGCCCTTCCGTCAGCTGGAGTCAGCTCCAGCAGGGTCGCTTGTCGGAAACTATTCGGCGGCCTTGAGGCGACCGGCCGATTCCTTGCCCGAACGCGAGTCGCGCTCGACTTCGTAGGAAATCTTCTGGTTTTCGTTCAGCGTGCCCAGGTCGGACGTTTCAACGGCCGAAGCGTGGACGAACACGTCCTTGCCGCCGTCATCGGGGGCGATGAAGCCATAACCCTTGGTGGAGTTGTACCATTTCACAGTGCCGGTAGCCATTTTGAGACCTCCGTTAGGCGTTGACCGCCGGAAGAGGTTCCGGGTCGGCCTGTCGGGTCTGAATGGGATCGGCTTTGGACCTCGGTGCGCGATGCAAAGGGGCAGCAGCGTTTCGCAGTGAGATCGACGTAGCCTCAGGTGGGCGCTTTCCCGCCCAATAGCAAGCGGTACCGTTCAGATAGCAAAACGGCGGCGAGGGCCTTCGCCCTCGCCGCCGTCGAAATCATGCACCCGGCAAGGGTGCGTGAACTCAGCCTTCGGTCTTCAGCTGACCAGCCGATTCCTTGCCCGAACGCTTGTCGCGCTCGATTTCATAGGAAACCTTCTGGTTTTCATCGAGGCCACGCAGGCCCGCTTGTTCGACGGCCGAGATGTGGACGAAAACGTCCTTGCCGCCGTCGTCAGGCTGGATGAAGCCGTAGCCCTTGGTGGAGTTGAACCATTTAACAGTGCCGGTAGCCATTTTCAGGACCTCCGCTAGCAGTTGACCACAAGGAAAAGCCCCTGTGGTCTGTCGGGTCTGAAAGGAGCGGCTAGACCTCAGTGCGAAAGCAGAGGGTGGCGTTTCGCAGAGAGCTCGACAGAAAGGCTTTTGGACCGGCGGCGCGCCAAAATCAAGGC
>CAZFQC010000141.1:3300-6527 GCA_964520795.1 uncultured Brevundimonas sp. | reverse complement strand
GGTGCCCGCTACCGCTTCTGATCTCTCCTGATCAAGGCGACTTCAGCGCCGCCGGCTCTCAGGAGCCGGCGGCGTTTTCTTTTGTCCGGGGTCCGAGGTCAGCCAGGTCCGTCAGATCGGCCCAGATGCTCTCCGCCGTCGGGATCCGCCCGGCACCGCGGCCGCGCGCGGTGAAGATCCGCCCGTCGTCGGTGGTGACCCGCAGGGCGTTCCACTCGTCGGCCAGATCGGCGAAGAGGGCGTCGCCGTCGACCGCGCGAAGGGCGACGGCGGCATGGCCGGTGTGGGCGTCCAGTCGTGCCAGCTGCCGTACCCGGCCGGCCGGAAGCTCTCCGTCGCGGCTGAGGGTCTCGCGAGATACCCCGTCCCCGACCAGCCGCCCCAGCAAGGCCTCATGACCCAGGATGGCCAGTTTGGCGGCCGCATCCCGTCCGGTCAGATCGGCGGAGGGGTCGGCCTCGGCGAAGCCGGCATCCCGTGCGCCGGCCAGGGCCGTCTCGAAGCCCTGTCCCTCGGCGAGGCGGTTGAGAATGTAGTTGCAGGTGCCGTTCAGCACGGCCTCGATCCGCACGATCGCCCCGTGCGCCCGCGCCCGCCTCACCGTCTCGATCAGGGGTGCGCCGCCGCCCACGCTGGCGGAATAGAGCAGGCGCGCGCCGCCGGCCGCCGCCAGGTCCGTCAGGGCGGGCAGGTCTGAGCCTACCGCCTGTTTGTTGGCGCTGATCACGTCCACGCTGCGCGCGAGCGCCGCGCGGATCAGGGCCAGGCCGGTCGAGGCGTCGGAAATCGCCTCGACAACAATGTCGGGCTCGCGCGCCAGCAGGGCCGCGGGGTCCGGGACGGCCAGGCGGTCCGGAATCGCAGTGTCGCGCGGCTTGGCGGGGTCGCGCACGAGGACGCCGACGACGTCGAACCGGGGGTCGCTCAGCAGGCGCGGCAGGACGCCGCCGCCGACCACGCCGCATCCGGCCAGGGCGACGCGCAGAACGGGCCCCTGGACCGGCCGTGGCCGTCCGGGAAGGGCGCCCGGTCCCGCCACAACCGTGACGCCGGACCCCAGGACCGCCTCGCCCGGCCCGGGCCGGACGGCGGCGACGCCGATCGCATCAAGGGCCTCGACCAGGCGGCCTACGGCGTCGGGTCCGCCGCCGGCGACAGCCACGACCCGACGGCCGCGCCGCACTTCGCGATAGACGGCGGAAGCGGCCCGGGCGGGGTCGGAGCCATCAAGTTGAAGAAGGGCGACGGGCTCGTCCGCGTGCGGTGCGGCGGCGGGACCCGTGGCGGCGGCGGCGGGCAGGGGCAGGGCGGTCATGGCGGCGTCCCTCACGCGGCTTCGGCGGCAAGCGGCAAGGGCACGGACCGGAGCGCCGCCGCCAGGTCGGTCAGCAGGTCTTCCGGATGTTCCAGGCCGATCGACAGCCGCAGCAGGCCGTCGGTAATGCCGGCCGTCTTGCGCGCCTCGGGCGTCATGGCGGCGTGGGTCATCAGGGCCGGATGGGCGATCAGGCTTTCGACCCCGCCGAGCGACTCGGCCAGGGTGAAGACCTCCAGTTGGTCGACGAAGGCGCGGACGGCAGCGATGTCGTGCAGTTCGAAGCTGAGCATGGCGCCGAAGCCGGCCTGCTGTCGCGCCGCGATGGCATGGCCCGGATGCGAGGCCAGTCCCGGATAGTGGACGGCGCGGACCGCCGGCTGGGCGGCCAGCCATTCGGCCACCCGCTGCGCCGTGGCCTGCTGGCGTTCGATACGGGCGAACAGGGTGCGTACGCCGCGCAGCGTCAGATATGCGTCGAACGGTGATCCGGTGACGCCGAGGCAGTTGGCCCACCATGTGAGCTGCTGCAGATCGGCCGGGTCCCTGGCGACCACACAGCCGCCGACCACATCGGAATGACCGTTGATGTATTTGGTGGTCGAGTGGATCACCAGGTCGGCGCCGAGGGCGATGGGTTGTTGCAGGGCCGGCGACAGGAAGGTGTTGTCCACCGCCGCCTTGCAGCCGACGGCGCGGGCGCGGGCGCAGATGTCGGCCACGTCGACCACCCGCATCAGCGGATTGGACGGCGTCTCGATCAGGATGAGTTTGGGCTTCAGTGCGAAGGCGGCGTCCAGCCAGACGCGATCGCCCTGGTCGACGAACTGCACGTCAAAATGGCCGCGCTTCGCCCGGGCGCTCAGCAGGCGATGGGTGCCGCCGTACAGGTCGTGCGGGGCGATCAGCAGGTCGCCGGGCTCGAGCGAGGACAGCGCCAGATCGACCGCGGCCATGCCCGTCGCCGTCACCACCGCGCCGCAGCCGCCCTCAAGTCTGGCGAGGGTTTCGGCGAGCACGTCGCGGGTCGGATTGCCCGACCGCGTGTAGTCGTAGCGCCGTTTCCCGTCGAGGCCGTCGAAACTGTAGTTCGAGGACAGATAGAGCGGCGGCATCACCGCGCCGTGCGCCGGGTCGCTGTTCACGCCATGACGCGCGGCGGTCGTACAGGGGTGGGGGTCGGAGGGACAGGTCATGCGGCGATCTCGCGGGACGGGAGGGAAAGGGTGTTGAGGAGGTCGTGAAGGGCGTGGGCGACCCGCTCGCGTTCCTTCAGGAAGGCGTCGTGGCCGAAGACCGAGGGGGCCTCGATCAGGCGGCGCAGGTTGGGGACGCGGGCGGCGAGTTCCCGGCTGTCCTCGATCGGCACCAGCCGGTCCGAGGTGAAGCCGATGACGGTCAGGGGGCAGCGGATCGCCTCGGGGGCGACGGCGTGGCGGTCCAGGGAATCGGACAGGGCGATCCAGCGCGCGGCGTCGGTCACGCCCTCATAGGCGGCACCGCGGGCGATCAGATATTCGCAGACAGGATAGGCACCGCCGGCCTTGGCGGGCGGGGTCGAGGCGAACCGGAGGCCGAACTCCTCGGCGGTGCGATAGCTGGTCATGGCCAGTTCGCGGGCCAGGGCGACGCCCTCCGCCTCGCGGCCGCATGCGCGGGCGAAGGCCAGCAGACGCCGCTGTACGCCCCGCGTGGCGGTCGCCGTCGGATGGGTGCGATGGGCGGCCGACAGGACGGCCAGCTCCCCGATCCGGTCGGGGAAGGTCGCCGCGAACGCCAGGCCGAGGCAGCCGCCGTAGGAGGCACCGATGAAGACGTCGATCCGTGGTTCGCCGATCCCGTCCAGCAACCGGGCCAGCAACCGCGCCTGGTCGGTGGTGGTCAGGGTGATGTCGGCCTCTCCAGGGCCCGG
>CAZFQC010000141.1:0-3200 GCA_964520795.1 uncultured Brevundimonas sp. | reverse complement strand
GCAACCGCGCCTGGTCGGTGGTGGTCAGGGTGATGTCGGCCTCTCCAGGGCCCGGGGCGAGGTCAAAGGCCAGCACACGCACGCAGTCCAGGTCGATCGGGCCGCCGGCCTTCACCGCCCAGGACCACCAGCGCGTGGCGAACCGCCCGCTGGAAATGCCGCCGGCGACAACCACCAGCGGGCCCTGTTCCGGGCCATGAAGCCGGCCGACGATTTCCGACGCCGACAGTTGCTGACCGGACTCCAGGCGGAAGTCGGCGGCGATCGGGGCCCGGACATCCCGCCCCGGCGTTTCGTCGATGGTTCCCTTGGTGGACGCCACGGTCCGCTCCGCTTTCGCTCAGCGAAACCGATGGGGCGAACCAATTCGTGCGTGACAGACCCGTGAAGTCGGCCGGTCCCCGGACGTGAGGGGGCCGTCGCTTCACTCATCTCTCGCGGCTTCCGGGGAGGCCTCGCAGGAGTTGGCACCATCTCCGGGACTGGGAAGTCCCGGAAGGTTGCCCCGGCATCAAAGGGCCTATCCCTCCGCCGGTCTTGATGAGTGCCCTTACGGTGGCGAAGACATTCGCCGAGGTCAATCCCCCTTGTTGCAGTGCGAAGCGAGAAGGAATTCCGCCATCGCCCCGGCCCCGGCGACGCGTTTGGCGCTTGTCGGCGGACGATGACATAGCCATAGGACTATTGGGGCTTTTGCGGAGATCCCGAATTGTTTTGCCACCTCGCGCCGCGTCCCCGGAACGCCGAGGCGACCCGCGCCGCCATTCTGGCCGCGGCGCGCGAACGCTTCGCCCGCGAGAGCTATGACGACGTCGGCATGCGCGATATCGCAGGAGACGTCGGCGTCGATGCGGCCCTGGTGTCCCGATATTTCGGCTCCAAGGAAGAACTGTTCGTCGCGGTCCTCGACAGCTGCGAGGACGGCGCGGAACTGATGACCGGCGACCGGGCGGGTTTCGGCCAGCGCATCGCCAGGGAAGCGATCTTCGAGGGCGAGCGGGAAAGCAAGCTGCGCGGCCTGATGATCCTGTTGCGCTCGATCGGCTCCGCCAAGGCCATGGAGGTGGTTCAGCGCACCGGCAATGCACGGTTCTTCAAGCCGTTCGCGGAATGGGTCGGTGGCCCCGACGCGGCGGTTCGCGCCCGCCTCGCCTCAGGCTTCATCATGGGCATGACCGTCAGCCGCGAGATCACCGGCGGCTATGGCCTGACCCCGGCCGAATGCGAGCGGATGCGCGACCGGATGGCCGCCATCCTGCAGGAGATCATCGACGGCTGACGCCGGTCGTAAGGCGTTCCCGGGCCTCAGCTGCGCTTTTCAAATTTCCGGATCACGCCGGAAAAGGTCATCAGAATCCGCTCGCCGGCCTGGATCTGGCCCCGGACGAAGATCAGGCTCTTGCCGGCCCGGACCACTTCGCCCGTCGCCTCGACCAGTTCGCCCACATAAGCCCCGTCGATGAAGGTCGAGTCGAGCGACACGGTCACCCCCGACGCCCCCTCCATCTCCTGATAGGCGGTCTGGAACAGGGCGATATCGGCGAAGGTCATCAGGCAGCCGCCGTGCATCCGGTGGCCGGCGTTCATGTGTTTGGGCTCGGCGCGGAAGGCGCAGCGCATGCCGCCGTCGGGGTCCGGACGGAAATAGAACGGGCCCACGACCTGGTCGAAGGTGCCGTGCAGGTCATAGGTCTGCCAGCCGGCGAACTCGCCTTCTGTCACGGTGACTTTCTCGACCATGGGAAACTCCAGCCTTCTTCTTGCTCCCGCAATGCACCATACAGGCGTCATGAGCGACCCCATCGAAACCGCCATCTTCGAAAAACTGGCGAAGGCCGACCCCAAGGGCGTCGGCGGCAAGAGCATTGAACCGGCCGATGTGGCCAAGGAGATGCAGCCCGAACAATGGCAGCGGATGCTGCCCAAGGTGCGCCATTGCGCGCTCGCCCTCATGCGTCAGGGCAAACTGACCATCACCAAGAAGGGCAAGCCGGTTGATCCGAACGCCTTCAAGGGCGTGATCCGTCTGCGCCTGCCGACCGAGGCCGAGACCGCCGCGGCGCTGGCGGCCCTTCCCCCGGTTGTCGAGAGCGATGACGATTTCGCCTGATCAGGCCCGCATGGCATCCTGACCCCATGACGCGTTCGCTGGCAGCCCTGATCGCGGTCCTGGCCCTGACCGCCTGCGCGACGCCCGCGATCCAGCCGCCGCTGACCCCGCCGTCCGGATTTGCCGGTCCCGCGCTCGAGGCGCGGACCCTGCTGATGGATGACGGTGCCCGCCTGCCCCTCGCGCGCTGGACGCCGGCGGGCGGCGAGCCCTGGGCGGTCATCATCGGCCTGCACGGCATGAATGACTCGCGGGCCTCCTTCCGCCTGGCCGGACCCTGGTGGGCCGAACGCGGGATCGAGACCTGGGCGATCGACCAGCGCGGCTTCGGCGAGGCGCCCGGCCGGGGCGTCTGGGCCGGGGAGGCGCGGATGACCGAAGACCTGCGCACCGCCGTCGCCCTGGCCCGGGCCCGCTATCCGCGCGCCGTCATCGCCGTCGCGGGCGAGAGCATGGGCGGGGCCGTGACCATCGCCGCCTTCGCCTCGGACCGGCCGCCCGACGCGGACCGGGTCATCCTGCTGGCTCCCGCCGTCTGGGGCTGGACCGCGCAGGGGCCGGTCAACTCCGCCGGCCTGTGGATCGCCGCCCGCGCCATGGGCGACCGCGCCGTCGACGCGCCCGAATGGGCCGTCCGGGCCCTTCCGGCCTCGGACAATCGCCTGGAGCTGTTCCGCAACTACCGCGACCCGAACAGCCTGATCTCGACCCGGTTTGACGCCCTGTCTGGCCTGGTCGATCTCATGGAGACGGCGTCCATGCGGATGGGTCGGATGCGGGTGCCGACCCTGTTGCTGTACGGGGCCAACGACAATGTGATCCAGAACGACCCCATGCGACAGGCGCTGGACCGGGCGGGCAACCGGCCCGGGTTTCGCACCGGCTACTATCCGGACGGCTGGCACATCCTGAACCGCGATCTCCAGGCCGGGACCATGTACCGCGACGTTGAGGCCTGGCTCCGCGACGCCGCCGCCCCGCTGCCGTCGGGAGCGGGGCCGGTGCTGCCGGCGCTTCGGCAGAGAAGGAGTGGCTAGTGGCCAGTGGCCAGTGGTTGGCCAAGAGCTTTGCGAATGCGCGGTCCGCGCCG
>CAZFQC010000140.1:0-6585 GCA_964520795.1 uncultured Brevundimonas sp. | reverse complement strand
CGCACGCCCAGAACCCGGCAGATGGCATAGACCAGGTCGGCGCGGTTCAATGTGTAGAAGTGGAAGTCGGCGAAGCCTTCCTCCTGCAGCCGGGCGCAGGTCTCGGCCGCGACCGAGGCGGCGATCAGCTTGCGGGTCTCCGGGTCGTCGTCCAGCCCGTCGAAATGCGCCGCCAGCCAGTCGGGCACCGCGGCCCCGCACGCCGCCGACATCCGCTTCAGACCGTTGAAATTGGTCACCGGCATGATCCCCGGCGACATCGGAATGCCGATCCCCGCCGCCCGCACCCGGTCCCGGAACCGCAGGAAGGCGTCGATGTCGAAGAAGAACTGGCTGATCGCCCGCGTCGCCCCGGCGTCGACCTTGGCCTTCAGCACATCGAGGTCATGGTCCAGGGACGGGCTTTCCGGATGGCCCTCGGGATAGCAGCCGACGATGACGTCGAAGCCGCCCCTGGCCGTGATTGCCGCGGTCAGTTCGGTGGCATTGGCGTAACCGTCCGTACGCGGAACATAGGCGCCGCCGATGCCGCTCGCGCCCGGCGGATCGCCGCGCAGGGCCACGATGTGCCGCACCCCGGCGTCGCGATAGCCCTCGATGACGGCGTCGACCTCCTCGCGGCTGGCCTCGACGCAGGTCAGGTGGGCGGCGGGCGTCAGGGCGGTCTCGGCGAGGATGCGCTGCACCGTCCGGTGCGTCCGCTCGCGGGTCGAACCACCGGCCCCATAGGTGACCGATACGAACTCGGGGGCCAGCGGGGCCAGCCGGGTCACGGCCTTCCACAGACTGGCCTCGGCCTCGTCGGACTTGGGCGGAAAGAACTCAAACGAGACTTGCGGACGCGACAGGTCCTGACCGGCGCGGGCGACGGGCCCCAGCGGCGACAGCAACAGGGCCCGGGCCTCGGCCAGGCTGCGGGGGGCGATGCTCATGCGACCTTCTCCGCGGCCAGGACGGGGCGTTCCGCGGTCCAGATCGATACCGTCAGTCCATCCGTGTCGGGGGGGAGGGCGATCGGCGCACTCGGCGTCAGGCCGGCTTCAGAGAGCCAGCGCCGCATCTCCTCGTCCGCGAAGCCGAGACGGCGGTGCTGATGCTCGTCGCGCAGATATTCCAGCCGGTGGGGAGCGAAATCGATGATCAGCAGCCGCCCGCCGGGCATGACCAGCCGCGCCGCTTCGGCCACGGCCGACGCCGGATCGGCGAGGTAGTGCAGCACCTGGTGCACCAGAACCAGATCCGCGCTCTGCTCCGGCAGCCGGGTGGCGAAGATGTCGCCGTGGCGCAGTTCGACCTTGTCCAGCCCGGCCCGGGTCACATTGGCGCGGGCGATGTTCAGCATGTTCTGGCTGAGATCCAGCCCGACCGACATCTTCGCCTTCCGGCCCAGCAGGGTCAGCATCCGGCCCGAGCCGGTGCCGAGATCGACGACCCGCTCAAACGGGCCGTCGCCGGCTGCGCGGGTGATGGCGTCCTCGACCGCGCTTTCGCAGACATAGAGCGAGCGGATGCGGTCCCACTGGGGCGCGATCCGTTCGAAATAGGCCCCGGCCGCCAGTTCCCGGTCGCGCCGGACGCCTTCGAGCCGCTGATCGTCGGCGGCGCCCGCCGAGACGTCCAGAAGATCCAGCACGGTATCGATCAGCCGCCGCGCCGGAAGGTCCGAGGACAGCCGGTAGAAGACGCGCGCGCCGTCCGGAAACCGCTCGATCAGGCCGGCTTCGGTCATGAGCTTCAGGTGCCGCGACACCCGCGGCTGGCTCTGGTCGAGGATGTGCGACAACTCCATCACCGACAGTTCCTCGCCGGCCAGCAGCGACAGGACCCGCAGGCGGGTCGGCTCGCCCACGGCGCGCAGGGCTTCAACGGTCTGGTCCGCAGTCAACGACATAGCTTTATATAAAGATATCCTTATATGATTTGGCAAGGAAAATTGCTGGTCAGACGCCGGATCCGGGGCCAGTCTGCGTGAAACGGCCAACTGTTGTCGTGAGGCTATCCATGACCCTTCGCCCCCTCGCCCTGTCCGCCCCCTTCGTCCTTCTCGTCGCGCTCGCCGGAGCAGCGGCCGCCCAGACCCCGCCGCCGCCCGGCGGGGGCATGGGGGGCGGCATGGGTGGAGGCATGGGCGGCGGCATGAGCCTGCCCCGGACGGCGGATGCGGTCGCGCCCTGGTCCGCCCGGATGTTCGCGCGGATGGACGCCAATCAGGACGGCAACATCACGGGCAACGAACTGGCCATCCTCGCCAATCCGACCGTCGCCGCCATGGGCGGTTCGCGCATGCGGGCCATGATCGTCCAGTCCGACGCCAACCGGGACTCCCGCATCAGCGCCGCGGAGCTCGAGGCGGGCGCGCAACGAATGTTCACCCGCATGGACGTGAACGGCGACGGCCGGCTGGCCGATGATGAACTGCCCCAGCGTCCGGCGCCCCCGCCGCCCATCGCCATCCCGCCGACCTCGACCATGCCGACCTTCCCGGACACGCCCCCCGACGGAGGCTGATCCCGGCTGCAGGGTCAGGGTGCCGGCGTGACCAAAGGCTCGCCCGCAAACGTCGCCCGCAGGTTCTGGATCAGCAGCATCAGCATGCCCTGCACCGCCTCCGTGGTGGCACCGCCCGTATGGGGCGTCAGCACGATATTGGGTACGTCCGCCCAGCGCGCCGCGTCGGTCGGCTCCTGTTCGAACACATCCAGCGCCGCCTGACCCAGCCGCCCGTCCCTGAGCGCCGCAATCAGGGCGTCCTCGTCGACCAGCTGGCCGCGCGCCACATTGACCAGCAGCCCCTGCGGTCCCAACGCCTCGATGACCTCGCGGGAAACCAGGCCGCGGTTGTCGTCATCCGCCTTGCAGGCCACCACCAGTATGTCGCTGTCCCGCGCCAGCTCCACCAGCGACGCGGCACGGGGCCAGGCCGCCGCCTTCTCGCGCGGACCCCACCAGCGCACGGCCATCCGCATCGCCTCGCCCCGTCGCGCTACGGCCTCGCCGATCGATCCCAGGCCGACGACGCCCAGCCGCTGACCCTTGAGCGACGGGGTGATCAGCTTGGAGTCCGCCGTCCAGCCGCCGGCCCGCAGCGAGCGGTCGCCGGTCACGATCTGGCGCCGCGCGGCCAGGATCAGGCCGAGGGCGTGGTCGGCGACATCCTCGTGATTGACCCCCGGCGCGTGGCTGACCGGCAGGCCTCGCGCCCGGCACCAGTCGACGTCGATCCCGTCATAACCCGAGGTGAAACAGGCGATCAGCTGCAGGGCGGGCAGGCTTTCGATCAAAGCCTTGTCCAGCGGGAACTCCCCGGCGACGATCATTGCCCGGATCTGACCCTGCGCCTCCGCCGGTGGCCCCTCCCAGAAGCGGTAGACGGTCCATTCGCTCTCGAGAAAGGCGGTCAGCAGCCCCAGATGGCGCTGCATGATCAGAAGGGCAGGGCGGTCGGTCATGGCGCGGACTAGAACAGGCGCGGGCCCCGCCGCCAAGTCCGGTCAGAACAGCCAGGCGTCATGGGGCGGGTGCAGCGACCCGCCGCCGGACAGGGGTGTCGGCTCGCCGTCCAGCGGCGCGTCGAACAGCATGACGCCGTCGGCGAACGCGGGCGAACCCGGCGCGGGCCGCGCCATGTCGAGGTCCGACAGGCCGGGCAGGACCTCGGGCCCGTCGCCGCCGCCCTTGAACCCCGCATCCTCCGTCACGGGCAGGACCAGCGGACCGCCCATATCCTCGGCATACATGCGCAGCACGTCGATCGTGTCGCCGTTGGCGAACCGGATCGTCTCGATTCCGCTGATCCGGTCGCCGCCGTCGGCGCCCTTCAGGACGAAACCGTCCCCCTCCATCAGCAGCCGATAGTTCGACCGCAGGCCGGAGACCTCCAGCACGTCCGTCCCGGTGCCGCCGTCGATCCTGTCGTCGCCGAGGCCGCCGCTGAGAAGGTCGTCGCCGTCGCCGCCGCTGAGGATGTCGCGACCCGCTCCGCCCCAAAGGGTGTCGTCGCCGCCGCCGCCGAGGACGGCGCCGCTCTGGACGCCATTGCGCCCGTCGAACAGGTCGGCCCCGTTGGCCAGGTCGACCGGGCCGGTGATCGCGCCGCTGTTCAGCACCCGGTCGGCACCGCCGGCGAGGACCACACGGCCGTTCAGGCTGCCCGAATTAGTCAGATCGATCGCGCCGGGGCCGTCGCTGCGGACATGGATGGCTTCGTCTGCCGTGATCACGCCCGTGTTGTCGAAGGTCTCGAGCGACCCGCCACTGACCTCGAACCAGATGCCGACCGAGCCGTTTGGAAGCACCGAGGTGGCGGTGATCTCGCCGTGGTTGGCGTGGGTGCCGCGGTAGGCGACGACGGCCACCGAGAACGGCCGCCCCTGCCAGCTGATGTCCTGGAACATCTGCAGCGGGCCGCCGCAGTGGGCGGTGATGGTGCCGTAGTTCTGGAAGTCATACCACTGCAGGTCGACGGCGATCACCGGTCCGGCAGCGGCGATGGCCGTAACGGTCCCGTGGTTATAGACATTGCCGACGCTCAGCGCGGTGACACGGCCGCCGGCGCCGTAGGCCTCGACGAGCCCGTGGTTGGTCATGCTGCTGAAGGTACCGCCCGCGACCGCGAAGGTCGTGCCGCCGCCCATGCTGGCGGACTGGTTCTCAAGGGTGATCCGGCCGTTGTTGACCACCGCACCGCCGGCGCTTCCCGCTGAATTGATGGCGAAGGCGACGGTCATCGCGGTCGAGGACGCTTCCCGATAGCTGTCGACCACGCCGTTGTTGGTGAAGGTAAAGCCCTCCTGGGTCAGGACGACGGGGGCACCGTCGTTCGAGAACCAGGTCTGTTCGGCATTGACCGTCATCGAGTCGGTCACGCCGTAGTTGCTCATGAACACCTCGTTCGAGGTCCATCCCAGGCCACTGGCCTGGCCGGGCAGGGGGGCCAGGGGCCCGGTCAGGGCGTCCAGACCGCTGCCCGAGGCCGTCGCACCGGTGACCACGGTGCCGCCGCCGGCAACCAGCAGGGTCCTGCCGTCGAGGGTGAAGGTTCGGAAGGTCGTCCCCCCAAGGATCTGATCCGCCCCGGCACTCCAGGCTCCGACGAGGTCCAGCCGGTCGCTGGCGGTGGTGGTGATCCGCAGCGTGGTCTCGCCGCCGGTCAGGCCCGTGACATCGGCCGACCGGATGCACAGCGACTGGCCGCCGGCCATGATCAGCGCCTCGATCTCGGCCACCCGTCCATCGGCCAGCACCGCCGACAGATCGAGCGCCCGGGCACCCGGGGCCAGCACCAGGGTGTCGAAGCCCGCGCCGCCGTTGACATGGTCGAAGGCGAAATCCCCCGCCTCGATGCGGTCGTCGCCGTCGCCGCCGCCGACCTGGTCCGCGCCCTCGGTGACGATGCGGTCGGCACCGAATTCGCCGAACAGGCCGTCATTTCCGGCCCCGCCGATCAGGGTGTCGTTGTTGGCGCCGCCCATCAGCAGATCCTGCCCGCCGGCGCCTTCCAGCAGATCGTCGCCGTCGCCGCCGGCCGCCCGCTCGTCGCCGCCACCACCGCGGAACCGGTCGGCCCCGAACCCCATGTTGGCAACGCCCTGCAGCGTCCCGGTGCGGTTGTCGAACAGGTCGGCGCCTTCCTCCATCAGCACATGACCGACGATGACCCCGTGGTTGGTCACCACGTCATCGCCGCGGTCGAGCAGCATATGCCCCTCGATCCGCCCGGCCGCCTGGTTGAGGATGTTGTCGACATAGACCTGCGGCATGGTCGTGCCGTAGTCCGAGATATAGGCGTAGTCGGCGCGGATCACGCCCGAATTGACCAGATCCAGCTGGCCGTAGAGATGCGAGGCGTAGATGGCGATGGAGGCCGAGGCGCCGAGGGCGTTGGCCTCGATCCGGCCGGCGTTCTCGATCCGGCTGGGCACGCCCTGGCTGATCAAGCCGTCGCCCATGATGATGGCGATCGCCGACTGCCCCTCGACCAGCAGGGACCCGCCGGCGCGGTTGATCGCCAGCCCGCCGTTGTGCATGTCGAATCCATAGGCCGCGGCATTGTCGCTGCGCACGGCGATCAGGCCCGAGTTGTCGAAGCCGCTGCCGTACTCCAGCAGGGACGCCATGTTCGTGCCGTGGCTGATCACATGGATCGAGCCGGTGTTGGTCAGCTGGGCATTGCTGAAGGCGACGGTTTGACCGATCAGGCCGGCACCCGTCTCAAGGACGATCTGGCCGTTGTTGATGACCTGCGGCACATTGTTGTAGCGGCCGATCGACATGTAGGTGAAGGCGTGGGGGTCGCTGCTGGTAATACTGCTCCAGATCACCCCGTCGTTCACCAGTGGCGCGAGGTAGTTCGAACTGCCGCTCTCGAACAGATAGCCCAGACTTGTGGCGTAGACGGTCGTCCCCGCCGCCACCGTATAGGGACCCGTGTGCACGATCGGATCGGTCGTGACCGGGCCGGTCGGCGCCGGGCCGGGCGAGGGAATGATGCTGCCGCCGGCGGCCAGCGGGCCGGGCTCCGGGGGCATGACCTCCGGTGCTGACGGGGCGGTCACCCGTTTGCGGATCATACTGGTCCTGCCGACT
>CAZFQC010000139.1:0-6619 GCA_964520795.1 uncultured Brevundimonas sp. | reverse complement strand
CCTTCTCGGGGGATCACCATTTCGGCGACTATCGGGATTTCGACACTGAGGAACCCGTAACCGTGAACGCCGACACGCGACTGAATTTGCCCGCCTGGGGCTGGAAGGTCTTCGCGACCCGGGTACAGTAGCCCGGACCCGGGCCCCCTTGAGCCGCCAAAGCCGGGTCGTCCGTTTGGCGCGCGCCAGAGCGCGGCAATTTCGCCGCGGCAGTCCTGTCAGTCCAGCGACAACCTGACTCCACTGAGCGCAGGCAGCAGTGCCCCCCTGAGGTCGGGTGGCCAGGGAAGGTCGTGCCTTTCGGCGGCCAGCCTTCCAGCACGCTTGGCCTGTGTCGTGTCCCTAGACCCTGGCCGGCGCATACCGTGGCGAAAGCAGGTGGATGGCGAGCAGCGCGACCAGATAGGCAGAGGCTGCGACCACAAAGATTGGCGTATAGCTGCCGATCTTGTCCAGAACGAACCCGGCGTATTTGGCCATCGCCATGCCGCCAAGGCCGCCGACCATACCACCGATGCCGACCACCGAGCCTACGGCCGAGCGCGGGAAAACGTCACCAGGCAGGGCGTAGAGGTTCGCCGAGAATCCCTGGTGCGCAGCTGTGGCGATGCCGATGATCAGAACTGCGGTCCACACGCTGGACGCCATGCCGGCGAAGGCCACGGGAATGACCGCCAGCGCGCAGATCAGCATGGTCAGCTTGCGCGCGGCATTGAGGCTCATACCGCGCTTGAGGAACCGGCCGGACAGCCAGCCGCCGCCGATCGAGCCGACGTCGCTCATCAGATAGATCGCGATGAGCGGCGGTCCGAAGGTCAGAAGGTTGAGATTGTACTGGGTCCCAAGGAAGCCCGGCAGCCAGAACAGGAAGAACCACCAGATCGGGTCGATCAGGAATTTGCCGAGGGCATAGGCCCATGTCTCCCTCACGGTCAGCAGCTTCAGCCAGCCGATCTTGTGAGCCGGATCAGGCGCATCCTGGGCGATATAGGCAAGTTCTTCCGGCGTGACCTTGCTGTGCTCGTCGGGGCGCTTGTAGACCATGAACCAGATCGGTACCCAGATCAGGCCGGCGACGCCGACGATGATCAGGGCCATGCGCCAGTTCGGATCGTCGGGCGTGCCCAGCCATACCGAGGCAATCAGCGGGATGATCAGCGGCGTCACGATCGCCCCGATATTGGTCCCGGCGTTGAAGAGGCCGACGGCGAAGGCACGTTCCTTCTTGGGGAACCACTCTGTCACGGCCTTGATTCCGGCCGGGAAGCCTCCGCCCTCGCCGATCCCAAGCGCCAGGCGGGCGAAGATGGCATGGTTGAGGTTGCGGATGCCGGCGTGGGCGATGAATGCAACCTGCCAGATGACAAAGGCGAGACCGAAGCCCCAGCGGGCGCCGATCCTGTCCACGATCCGGCCCCACAGCATGTAGGAAACGGCATAGGCCGCCTGAAACCAGAAGATGATGTTGGCGAAATCGCCCTCGGTCCAGCTGAACTCGACCATCAGGGTGGGCTTCAGAACGCCGATGGCCTGACGGTCGACATAGTTGATGACCATGGCGGCGAACAGCAGCCAGACCACGACCCAGCGATACTTACCCGCCGGGGCCGCTTCGTTCGCGGTTGCGCCTGCCACATTGTTCATGATCGCCTCGGTCCGTCGTTCCCCGGCCTGTCCGCCCTGTTCCCGGGCGGCTTTCGGCCATTTGCGGTGCAGAATGTGGAGGCATGGTAACCGGTGTCAATGCCTCATAGGTGGTGTGGTTCAGAGGTAGCCGCCGACCTGCCAGGGGACGAACTCATTGTCGCCGATGCCCAGCGTCTCGGACTTCGCAGGCTCGCCCGAGGCCACTGCCAGCATTCTGGCGAAGATGACCTCGCCCATGGCGCCGAGGGACATGCCGTTCAGGACCAGCGAGGCGTCTATGTCCATGTCCTCATCCATCCAACTCGCCAGGCGGGCGTTGGAGGCCAGTTTGATAGAGGGGGCCGGCTTGGCACCGAAGACCGAACCGCGCCCGGTGGTGAAGGCCAGCAGGTTCGCACCGGAGGCGATCTGTCCCGTCGCCGAGCAGGGATCGTAGCCGGGACTGTCCATGAAGGTGAGCCCGGGCGCGGTCACCGGCTCGGCATAGCCGATGACGTCGTTCAGCGTTGTCGCGCCGGACTTGGCGACCGCTCCCAGCGACTTCTCCAGGATTGTCGTCAGGCCGCCGGCGAGGTTGCCGGGTGAGGGGTTGTTGTTGAGTTCCATACCGTGCCGGTCGGCATAGGCGCGCCACCATTCCAGTCGGGCCAGGAGCCTGTCTGCAACCTCGGGCGTTGTTGCCCGGCGGAGCAGCAGGTGCTCCGCGCCCCAGATCTCCGGCGTCTCGGAGAGCATGGCGCGGCCACCGTGAGCGACCAACAAATCGACCGCGGCCCCGAGCGCGGGGTTGGCTGTGACGCCCGACCAGCCGTCCGAGCCTCCGCATTGCAAACCGACCGTCAGATGGGCGGCGGACACGGTCTGCCGGCGCGCGGTCGAGGCCCTGGTGATCATTTCGCGGACCGCGACGACGCCGGCCTCTATGGCCCGGCTGGTTCCTCCGGCTTCCTGGATAGTCAGGGTGAGCAGACCAGCGTTGGGTTCAAGGCCTTCCCTGGCCAGCCAGTCAGGGATCTGGTTGGCCTCGCAGCCCAGGCCGACGACCAGGACGGCGGCAAAATTCGGATGCCGGGCGTAGCCGGCCATGGTCCGCTGGAGGACGGCAGTGTCCGTGCTCAGGGATGAACCGCCGCATCCTCCTTGATGGGTGAAGGCGACCACGCCGTCGACGCCCCCTGGCAGGGATGAATCTGGGAAGGCGTCGGCGATCCGGCGGGCGACGGTCGCCGAACAGTTCACGCTGGTCAGGACGCCAATGTAGTTGCGGGTGCCGACCGAGCCGTCCGCACGGACGAAGCCGTCAAAACTCGCACCTGACAGGGGCCGGTGTGTCCTCGCGTCGACGCCGATCGGGGCACCGGCCCGGGCCTCGCTCATCGCCAGATTATGCGTATGGACATGGGCACCAGCGGCGATGTCCTTGACCGCCTCGCCGATCACTTGGCCGTATTTGCGAACAACCGTTCCGGCGGCGATGGCGTGGCGCGCGATCTTGTGGCCAGCCGGAATGGTTTCCACAGCGCTCAGGTTCAGGCTTCCGACGGCGGTGCCGGGTTCGAGGGCCTCCAGCACGATCGCGACATCGTCAGCGGGGTTCAGCGTCAGGGCGCGGGTCATGCCGCCAGCTTTGCAGGAAAGGATGCCGCCCGGACGGCACCGTGTCGGCGCAGGTCGAGAAAGGCCTGTGTGATCGCTTGCCGGAACGCGGGGTCGCCGGCGAGCGCGCGGGGGAAAACCGCTTCAAGGTCGAGCAGGGTGGCGACCTTTTCCCTGTCATCGGATGTGCCGGACAGGCGGCGCGCGGTTTCTGCCGCCAGGGGATCCTCAACCGCGACGGCCTCGCCGGCCTCGGTGCGTCCCTCCTGCCAGCGCATCCAGGACGCGATCGCGAGGGCGAGGGCGGGGATGGCCTGACCGGCGGCAAGACGCGCCCGTGCCGTGGCAAGCAGCCGTTGGGGCAGCTTCTGCGATCCGTCCATGGCGATCTGCCGCGTCCGGTGCCGCAGGGCCGCGTTCGAGAACCGCATCATCAGTTCGGCGCGATAGGTCGGGATGTCCAGGCCCGGGGGCGGGTTCAGCGTGGTTTCGGCCTCGTCCCAAAGACGTTCGACGAATGACTTCAGGGCGGGGACGGCGACCACGTCATGCACATGCTCGAAGCCCGCCAGCGCCCCGAGATAGGCGAGGGCGGAATGCGCACCGTTGAGCAGGCGCAGCTTGGCGTCTTCCCAAGGGCTGACGGCCTCTGTCAGCTGGACGCCGAACCGGGCAAAGTCGGGTCGTTCGCCGGCGAAGCGGTCCTCGATGATCCACTGGGTGAAGGGCTCGGTCTTGACCATCCCGTGGTCGGCGACGCCCAGTTCGGTGGTCAGGGTGGCGATGTCATCGGGCGTCGTGGCCGGGACGATCCTGTCGATCATGGTCTGTGGGAAGGCCGCATGCGCCGCGACCCAGAGGCGCAGGTCCGGATCGGTCCGGCCCGCCATCTCCAGCACGGCCGCGCGGATGCGGGCCCCGTTGTGGGGAAGGTTGTCGCACGAAATCACGGTGAAGGCCGGCAGGCCCCGGTCACGCCGCAGGCGAAGCGCTGCGGTCAGGAAGCCCGGCGCGGTAACGGGTGCGGCCAGGTCGCCCAGATCGGCGGCGACGGACGGATCGTCCAGCTTCAGCGACCCGGATGCAGGATCCAGATAGTAGCCCTTCTCGGTGACAGTCAGGGTGATGATGTGGACATCGGGCGAGGCCATGGCCTCGACGAGCGCAGCCGGGTTCTCGGTCGCGACCATGACATTCTGCACGGCACCGACGATCCGCATGGACCGCGCGGCACCGTCCTCGACCACGAGGGTGTAGAGGCCGTTCTGCGGCACCAGCTGGTTTCGGACCTCGGGCGATCGCAGCGACGCGCCCAGCACGCCCCATCGCAGGTCTCCGGCGTTCAGCGCATCGTCGAAGACGACCGCCTGATGCGCCCGGTGAAAGGCACCGATCCCAAGGTGCACAACGCCGGTGCGGACTGTGGTCCGGTCGTGGGGGGGCCGCACGACCTGTGAGGGCAGGGCTGCAAGCGTTGCGGAATCGAGCCGCGCGACGGTCATAGCTTGTAGGCCGCCTTTACCAGATCATAGGTCAGGGCGCGGGCGAGGTCATGCGCCTCGTCCTCCTCCAGCCGATGTTCAACCACCAGTTTGGCCAGGAAGCCGCAGTCCATGCGCCGGGCCACGTCGTGCCGGGCCGGGATGGACAGGAAAGCACGGGTGTCGTCGTTGAAGCCGACGGTGTTTTGAAAGCCGGCGGTCTCGGTGACCTGTTCGCGGAACCGGCGCATTCCTTCGGGGCTGTCGTGGAACCACCAGCTTGGGCCCAGCTTCAACGCCGGATAGTGACCCGCCAGCGGAGCCAGCTCGCGGCTGTAGGTCGTTTCGTCCAGTGTGAAGACGATCAGCGAAAGGCGCGGGTCCGATCCGAAACGGTCCAGCAGCGGCTTCATCGCCCGGACATAGTCGGTGCGCGTCGGAATGTCCGCGCCCTTGTCACGGCCGTACTGGCGGAACACCGCGGCGTTGTGGTTGCGGAAGCTGCCGGGATGCAGCTGCATGACCAGCCCGTCGTCCACGCTCATGGCCGCCATTTCGGTCAGCATCTGGCCGCGGAACAGTTCGGCGTCTGCCGCGCTGACGGGGCCCCTGGCGACACGGGCGAACAGGGCCTCGGCGTCGGCGCGGGACAGGTCGGCGGTGAAGGCGGTCGGATGGCCATGGTCTGTTGACGTCGCGCCCATGCCGGCGAAGAACGCCCGCCGGTCGCGGTGCGCGTCGAGGTAGCCGCCCCAGCTGAGGGTATCGCGTCCGGTCTGTTCGGCCAGGATCGCGAGGTTGGCGTGGAAGCCCTCGAAGTCGGGATCCAGCACTGGGTCCGGGCGGTAGGCCGTCAGGACGCGACCCTTCCAGCCCGAGCCGCGGATCGTCTGATGATGCTCCAGGGTGTCGATCGGGCTTTCGGTCGTCGTCAGGACCTCGATGTTGTGCCGTTCGAACAGGGCGCGGGGGTGGAAGGCCTCGGTCTTCAGCGCGGCCTCGATCACATCGTAGTAGTGGTCCGCCGTTTTGGCGCTGAGCCGGACGTCGATTCCGAATGCTTCGGCGTAAACCCAATCGTGCCAGATGCGGGAGGGGGTACCGTGGAACAGGTGGTATCGTTCGGCGAAGCGTCGCCAGATGGCGCGGCTGTCGGTCTCGACCGGCCCACCATCGGCGCGCGGCACACCCAGATCCTCCATTGCCACGCCCTGGCTGAAAAGCATCCGGAAGACGTAGTGGTCAGGCGTGATCAGCAGTTCGGCGGGATTAGCGAAGGGCGCATTATTCGCGAACCACGACGGATCTGTATGCCCGTGGGGGCTGATGATCGGCAGATCGCGAATTTCCGCATGCAGGCGTCGAGCGACCGCGCGGGTATCCGGGTCTGAGGGAAAAAGTCGGTCCGGGTGAAGATGAAGAGGTTGGGTCACGGCTGGTTCCCGAGGGGTGGCGAAGCAGAAATGACACCGGTTACCAAAAGGCGCAACGCTTCATTCGCTGCGGCCGACGAGGTCTATTCACCGGGGTCATCCAGCCGTGCAGAGCGGCACAGCCAGTCCTGCGGCGACTGGTCTGCAGCCTTTGCGGCTGACGCCGGGGTCGTTCTCCGTGGTCGCATTCGCTCGACAACTGCTCCGGGTGCTTTCGGGCCAGCGCCAACTCGTGCTTGCTGGTCGCAGGTCGGGCATCAGGAGAGGCGGTGCCGTCAGTCCAACAACAACTCGTCTCCGCTGGCCGCAGGCAGGGCAGGGGGCGCTGAGCCATTGCGGCGAGCGTGCTTTACTCAGCGAGGTGCCGGCAGCCCTCTCAGGCCAAGATGCAGCCGGGCGCTTTGATGCAGGACGCGGTCGGGTGTGGGCCGTCCGGCGGCGACATGTCTCTGCCCACGACGG
>CAZFQC010000138.1:4140-6631 GCA_964520795.1 uncultured Brevundimonas sp. | reverse complement strand
GGAACCCCTGCCCGCCCCGTCCGCTTCTTCTGGCGAAGGAGCTTGACCATGAGCGACACACCGCAAACCGCAGACGCCCGCGAGGCTGAGGACATGGGCGAAAAGCCGGATCTGGGCCGGACGCCGGACGCCCTGACCGAGGCCCTGTCGGGCAGCGACATGGGGTCCGACACCCGCGCCGGCTCGTTGCAGGGTGGGGCGGCGACCGGATCGGAAATCGATCCCGACCAGGACACGGTCAATGAGGCCCTGGCGAACGAGGGCAGGTCTTCCAGTGCCGCCGCCGCCGCTGCGAAGGCCGACCCGGAGCCGGTCAGGAACACCGGCGAGGACTCGACCGGCCCCGAGGGGGAACCGGTCGACGGCGGGCGCGGAGAGGCCGACGCCGCGACCGGGTGACGCCTGCGTCATCCGCGCCTCGGCGAAGGCGCGAACCTGCCTTGCCGCCGCCGCAGGCTTGGGCCACGGTGCAGCCACTCAACGACAGTCTTTTCAGGGACGATACGGGATGAAGCGCACGCTCGCGGCCGCCGCATTGATGGCGGCCCTGGCCCTGGCCGGTTGCAGCCAGGCCCCCGCGGAAGAAGCCCCGGCCGCCGCCGAAGCCGCTCCGGCGGCGGACGCCGCAGCCCCGGCCGCAGCGACGCCGACGGTGACCGCAGGTACCGCGACCCCGGCCGCCCCCGGCGCCCCCGCCTTCGCCGTCGTCTATCCCGGCGGCGCAGCCGAGGGGCCGGCCACCGTCGCCCGGGGCCCGGACGGACCCGGCGGCATCCTCAGCTTCACCACCGAGGCCACACCTGACGCCGTGATCGACTTCTATCGACAACGTGCCGAATCGGCCGGTCTGGCCTCGGTCATGGCCATGAACACCGGGGACGCCCGCGCCTACGGCGCCGCCGCCAGCGACGGCAGCGGCAAGCTGCTGCGCGTCGTCGCCACCCCGGTCGAGAACGGTCCGACCAGCGTGCAGCTGGACTGGACCGCCGGCCGGTGAGACCCGCCGCCGTCCTGGCCGCCTGCCTCCTGATGGGCGGGTGCGCCACGGCCGGCCGGCCCGTCTCCTTGCTGGTGCCGGTCGAAGGCTATCTTGACCCGGCCGACGTTACGGCCATGGCGGCGCGGTTCACGCCGTCCCCCCTGGATCCCCGAGCCGAACAGGCCGTGTTCGATTCGGTCCAGCCCGGCACGGACCGCTGGTGGCTGGCGTCCGCCCAGGCGGAACTGAGGCCCCCCGAGGCCGCCCAGCATTTCGACTGTGTCCTCGGCGCACGCCTGATGGAGCAGCCGCGTCCCGCCCTGACGCGGCTGATGAACCGGCTGCTGGTCGATTCGTCGAGCGTGGCCGCGGCGCTTGCCGAGCGCGCGCCGCGGCGCCGGCCGGTCGCCGAGCGGGCCGACCTGCAGCCTTGCGTGAGGATGGACGAGGCCTCCCGCAACAGCCCCTCATGGCCGGCCGGGGGTGCCGTCGCCGGCGCTGCCTATGGCGAGATGTTCGCCGCCCTGGCGCCCGATCAGGCGGAGGCGGCGCGTCGACGTGGACGGGATATCGGTGAAAGCCGCGCCCTGTGCCGCGTCAACTGGCAGGCCGATGTGACCGACGGCCTGCAGATCGGCCGGGCCGTCTATGAGCGCGCCGCCGCCCGTCCGGAATTCGCCGCCGATCTGGAGGCCGCCCGGGCGGAAGTCGCGGCCGCCCGCGCCGAGGGCCTGACCAATCCGGCCTGCGCCGCAGAACGCCGGGCGCTGGGCATCAGGCCGGACGCGGGCTGACCAGCGCGCCGTAGAGGTCGGTGCGCCGGTCGCGGAAGAAGCCCCAGGCGGCGCGGTGCCGGTCGATGAAGTCGAGATCGAAGGTGTGGACCAGCGCCCCTTCCTCCGCCCGACCGAAGCTCTCGACCAGATCGCCACGGTGGTCGGCGATGAAGGACGAGCCGTAGAAGACCTGTCCGGCCTCATTGACCTGCTCATGGCCGATACGGTTGGCCCCGACGACCGGCACGACATTGGAGACGGCGTGGCCCTGCATGGCGCGACGCCAGGGCTCGGCGGTGTCCAGCTCCTTGTCGTGGGGCTCCGAGCCGATGGCCGTCGGATACATCAGCACCTCGGCCCCCTGCAGCATCATCGCCCGGGCGGTCTCCGGGTACCACTGGTCCCAGCAGATGCCGACGCCGATGCGGCCGTGGCGGGTATTCCAGACCTTGAAGCCGGTGTCGCCGGGCCGGAAATAGTATTTCTCCTGATAGCCGGGGCCGTCGGGGATGTGGCTCTTGCGATAGACGCCGAGCGCCGCGCCGTCGGCGTCGAGCATGACCATGGAGTTGAAATAGTGCGGCCCCTCGCGCTCGAAGATCGAGACGGGGATGGCGACGCCGAGCTCGGCCGCGACCGGCTGGAGGGCCGTCACGCAGGGGTGTTCGCGCCATGGATGGGCGGTGGCGAACCAGCGCTCCTCCTGCGAGACGCAGAAATACGGGCCCTGGAAGAG
>CAZFQC010000138.1:0-4040 GCA_964520795.1 uncultured Brevundimonas sp. | reverse complement strand
GGCTCCTGCTGGGAAATGCAGTGAAAGGATCCGCCGCCGCTGAGAATGGCGATGGAGGACAGGGGGATGATCTCGCGCTCGGGGAAGACCGTCTTCAGGCCCTGACAGACCAGGTCGACCGCCCGCTTGTTGCCGTAGTCCGGCACGATCACCGCGCCGTTGGCGATCAGGAAATTCATGTGGCTGGCCGGGATGGGCCGGTCATCCTCATCACCGATGAAGCCCGGCGACGGAAGGCGCAGCAGCTTCAGCGGCGCACCCGTCGCGTCCGTCATTTCCGACAGGGCCCGGGCCACGGCGTCATAGACGTCGTCGTTCGGATCACCCTTGCCCACCGCCACCGGACAGGCGATGACGCCCGGCGCGACAAAGCGGGCCAGGTTGTCGACGTGGCCGTCGGTGTGGTCGTTCAGCAGGCCGTCACCGAGCCACAGCACCTTGCGCGCGCCCAGCGACTCCGCCAGCGCCGCCCCGGCCGCGGCCTCGCTCCAGCCGGGGTTGCGGTTGGGGTTCAGCAGGCACTGGCGCGTGGTGACGATCGTCCCCTGACCGTCGTGATCCAGCGCCCCACCCTCGAGAATGAAGCCGTGACGGTCCAGCGCCACGCCGGAGGCCGCGCCGATCTGGTCCGCGACGGTGTCGTCATGCTCGAGCTCGTACTTTCCGCCCCAGCCGTTGAAGCGGAAGGCGGCGGCCGTGGCCGATCCGGCACCGAAGATCGGCCCGGTGTCGCGCAGCCAGATGTCGCCGAACCGGCCGTCGATGACCTCGACATTGGCGACCCCGGCAAAACGCGCCCGGGCGTCATCCAGCGCGTCCGGCTTGCCGACCATCAGCTTGACGAGTTCCCGGCCCGGTCCCGCCAGGGCGCGGACCAGGGCCTCGACCTCGGCCCGGGCCGGTTCGAGGTTCTCCTCCCACAGCTCGCCGTGGCTGGGCCAGCCGACCCACATGGCGCGGTGTGGCGACCATTCGGCGGGGATGGGAGTGGTCATCGGGGCGGGTGATCCTGAACGGCGTGGAGGCAGCCGCGCCAGATAGACACGCCGGCCCCCGACTTCAACTCATGCCGGCCTGTCGCCGCGCCGGTGCCCTGACGAAAAGAAAGGGGCGGTCCGTTGCCGGACCGCCCCTCCTTCAGTCGGTGTCTGACGACAGGGTCTAGAAGCGCAGGCCCAGGGTCATCACGGCAGTGCGCGGGGCGCCGATGCCGAAGGTGCGCGGCGAGCCGCTGCGGCTGTTCACGCCCGGGCCGGTGTTCACGTCAGCGATCGCGAGGGCGTTGGTGCCCGACGAGATGTTGATCGGATATTCCTCGTCCAGCAGGTTGGTGACGTTGAACTGGAGGAAGGCGTTGCGAACGCCGACCATGTCGGTCAGGTCGTAGCGGGCGTCGAAATCAACGACCGTATAGGCCGGGACGCTCTCGTCATTGACGTCGGTGGTGAACCGCTCGTCGACGAACTTGCCCTGCAGACCCAGCGACAGGTTGCTGGTGACCTGCCAGTCGGCCCGGAGGGTCGCCATCCACTCGGGCGTCTCGACGACCATCTTGCCCTTGGTCGGGATGACCAGAGCGTCGCGGGTCAGCGGCACGCAACCGGCACCGGCGGCCGGAGGCGTCGGGGAGACGGCCGGGCAGGTGAACTGGCCGACGATCTGGTCTTCCTGCAGTTCGGCATTGGTGTAGGTCGCCGAACCGTAGAGCGAGAAGGTGTCGGTCACGGCCCAGCCGATCGAGCCTTCGAAGCCCATCGATTCCACTTCACCGATGTTGCGGTCGATGGTGGTGTTGAAGGTTTCCGAGGTCGGGTCGTTGTCCAGGGTGGAGACGACGCGGTTGCTGTACTGGTTCTGATAGGCCGCGATCGAGGCGACGACGTCAGAGTTGGTGAAGCGGTAGCCGATTTCGTAGTTCTTGGTGAACTCCGGATCCACACCGTTCAGCGCGATCGCCTGGGCCGTGGTGGCGGTCGGGTTGCGATAGGCGGTGTAGAGGTTGTCGGTCCGCGGCACGGCGATCTGCTCGGAGTAGCTGGCGTAGACGCTGCTCTCGCCGAAGCGGTAGCCGATCGTCGCGTTCGGCAGGATGTCGTCGTAGTTGAACTCCGACGCATAGGGCGCGACGTACTGGTTGGAGTTGCCCGCGAACTGGACGTTGCCGTTGGCCAGGGTCGTGGCGACGGCCTGGGTGGTGCACAGCACGTTCGAGGTGCCGTTCTGGGTGTAGCAGTACTGGTTCAGCTCACGCGTGAACTCCGGCGCGCGAACGCCCAGGGCGATGGTCAGGGCGTCGTCGAAGAACTGGCCGCGGTAGTCCAGCGAGAACTGGTTCAGGATGGCCAGCGAGAAACGGTCACGCGAGCGGTAGAAGGAGCCGTCGCTGCCGACAACCCGCAGACCGGCATCGCCCCAGTTGGCCTGGCCACCGAACACTTCGCTCGGCTCGGTCATGGCGTTGAAGCGGGTGGCTTCGCCCGTCTGGCGGTGGCGACCGTAGTCATTGGTGTAGGACAGACGGATGCGGTGGTTGTCGTCCAGGTCCCAGATCAGCGAGGCCAGCACGCCATAGCGGCGGGTGTTGGTGTTCGACGGGGTGTAGAGGCCGACGCTGTCGCAGCTGTCGCCGTCGCCGTTCAGGTCCAGGCCGCCGTTGACGTTGGCACCGGCGGCGCAGGCCGTCGCGTTGTTCAGGTTGTTGCGATCGAGGCGGTCATCGCGCTCCGAAACCACCGTGTAACCGCCGCCGTTGGCGATCACATACTGGAAGGAGGGGTCGATGGTGATGCGCAGGTTGTCGGTCAGACCGTAGCTGAAGTTGCCGCGGATGTTGCCCGTGTTGGACGGGTTGATGCGCAGGCCGTGATAGTTGGTGCAGCTGCCGGTGCCGACCGTGCCGTTCGAACGGACGAAGGTGGAGCCGGTGCTGGCGTTCTGGACCGTGCCGTTGACGCCGGTCGGCTGGACGCAGGCGCGGTCGTTCTCGAGATAGGTGCCGGCGTTGAACGAGGCCAGGTTGACGAAGTTGTTGTAGAAATCGTTGCGGTTGCGGTTCCAGTGGAAGGCGACCGAGGCGAAGTCACCGTCGCCCATGTCCTGGTAGATGCGGGCGTTGACCTGGGTCTTGTCCAGCTCGCCCGGGCCCTTGAACTTGTCGTACTCGGTGCGCGAGGCGGTCAGATAGGCCGTGGTGCCCCAGGGGCCGAAGGCGCCGGTGTCGGCGCGGACGAACAGGCGGCCGTAGTTGAACTGGCCGACCGAGGTGTTGACGGTCAGGCCGGCCTCTTCATAGGGGCGGCTGCTGACGTAGTTGATGATGCCGCCGATGGCCGCAGCCGTCGGGCTGTCGACGTCGGTCGTGCCCTGGTTGACCGAGGCGCGCTCGATCAGTTCCGGGTCCAGCTGCTGGTTGGTGTAGGTGGCGTAGTTGCCGGTGTCGTTCAGCGGCACGCCGTCGAAGGCGAGGCCGACGCGGTTGCCGTCAAAGCCGCGCAGACGGATGTTGCCGCCCGAGTTGCCGTAGGGGTCCGAGTTGGTGAAGTTCAGGCCGGGGACCAGGTTCAGCGACTGGAGGATCGTCTGGCCGGGGTTCTGGCGGGCGATCAGTTCCTGATTGATGGTCGAACGGGTCTTGTCCACGTTCTGGGCGACGGCACCGCCGACTTCGCGCGGGCCGCGCACGCCGGTCACGACGACGGTGTCCAGTTCCGTGGATTCTGCGGCGTTCGTACCCGTCGACTGGGCGGAAGCGGCGCCGGCGGCCAGAAGGCCGGTGAAGAGGGCGGTGGTCGCCCAGAACACGCGTTTGCGGTTCGTCATGATCCTTGATCCCCGATGAAGTAGAGCGCGTGCGCCCGGCAACCGGCGTGGGCCGGCCAATCTCCCGCCCCCTCTAGGCGTGCGATCAGAAAGTGGGACGACATTCATGTGACAGTGATATGACAGCCGGGGCGGGTGGCGGCAGAGACACACCCCGCCCGGGGCCGAAGCTGTGGATGATTCCGGCCCGGCTCGCCTGTCCCGCGAATCGCCCGCTTATC
>CAZFQC010000137.1:0-6651 GCA_964520795.1 uncultured Brevundimonas sp. | reverse complement strand
CATCTCCCGGCCGACATTGCCGGTGGCGCCCACGACGGCGACTTTGTAACCCATGGCGTTTTCCTTTGCCCTAGCGCTCGGCTCGCGGAGCCTCGCTGCTTGAGGGCGGGTTGGTCCTTCGGACGCCCTGTGCTCGCGACGCGGTCGCTCGCTGCTTGAGGGCGGATTTTGCTTGTTGGTTGCCTATGTGGGCTTTCGCGGGCGCGAAGCAATCGCTTTTCAGCGGTCGCAGGTGCCGCTAAGCCCGAGAACGATGCCTTCACGCATACGCACCGCTTATGACCGTCGTCTGGCCGAGGGCCGTCTGACGCCCGATCCGTCGCAGATTGCGGTGGTGCAAGCCCTGTCGCGGCTCGAGAAGGACATCGGGCGGCGCGGCCTGTTCGGTGGCCGTCCCACGGTGCGCGGCGTCTATCTGTGGGGTCCGCCTGGCCGCGGAAAATCCCTGCTGATGGACATGTTCTGCGCCACCGCGCCCGAGCCCCACAAGTCACGCGCCCATTTCCACGCCTTCATGGCCCGGGTCCACGACCTGGTCCGCCAGTGGCGCGAGGGGGATGCGAAGGCGCGAAAACGCGTGTTCGGCCAGTCGAAAGGCGATGATCCGATCCGGCCCGTCGCCGATCTGATCGCCTCCGAAGCGCGGCTTTTGTGTTTCGACGAGCTTCAGGTCACCGACATCGCCGACGCCATGATCCTCGGCCGGCTGTTCGAGGCCCTGTTCGAGCGCGGCGTGGTCCTGGCGGTGACCTCCAACCGGGCGCCGGACCAGCTGTATCTGAACGGCATCAACCGCCAGCTCTTCCTGCCCTTCATCGCCATGCTGGAGCGGAAATGCGTGGTGGTCAGCGTGTCCGGGCCGCGCGACTGGCGGCTGGACCGGCTGATCGGAACGCGGGTCTGGTACACGGGGACTGACATCGGGCGGCGCATCGGCTTCGATCACCTGTGGGACCAGTTGAAGGGCGAGCAGCAGGAATCGCCGACCCGTCTGACGGTGCTCGGCCGGGATCTGGTGATTGAGCGCACCGACGGCGGCCTGGCACGGGCGAGCTTCGACCAGCTGTGCGGCACGGCGCTCGGGCCACAGGACTATCTGGCCATTGCAGCGCGGTTCCACACCCTGTTCCTCGAGGATGTCCCGGTGCTGGGACCCGACAATCAGCAGGCGGCGCGGCGGTTCGTGACCCTGATCGACGCCCTGTATGAGGCCGGGACGCGGCTGGTGGCCCTCGCCGAGGCACCGCCGGAGGCCCTGTATCGCGAGGGCGTCGGGGCGTTTGAATTCGAGCGCACGGTCTCGCGACTCAATGAGATGGCCAGCGCGGACTGGCTGGCACGCGAGAGAACGGCCTAGGCCGGCGCCACAATTCCGCTTGGCTGGAACGATCCAGTTGGCGATCGAAACGGAGACGAGCCCACATGCGCCTGCCTCACCTGATCTTCGCTGCCCTGCTTGTCGCAGGCGCGGGGACCGCATCGGCCCAGACGGCCCCGGCGGACGGCGTGACTGTGGCCGAGGCCCGGGCATGGCTGATCGGCGTCGGCGGCGACGTGGCCCAGCCGGAGACAGCGGGGGGCCGGACCAGTCTCAGGGTCGCCGACACCCTGCCCTGGGCCCTGTCCTTCTATGCCTGCACCGAACGCTGCGACGACATCCAGTTCGAGGCCAGTTTCACCGGACCGATCCCCGAGGCCGTGGTCGCCGACTGGAACCGCCAGAACCGCTTTGCCAAGGCAGCGTGGATCGCGCCCGCGACGCCGGGCGGGGAACCGACGGTGAGGCTGCAATACGACGTCCTGCTGACCGAGGCCGGACCGCAGCAGCTGGATCGGGCGACCGACGTCTGGCTCCGGCAGCTGGCCGGGTTCGCCCGGGCACTGCAGGGTGCCCTGAGGGCGACAGCGACGCCGTAGTCAAGGGGCCACGGCTCGCGCCGGGGCCCCATGCCTTACGCCAGCCGTCAGGCCAGGCTGCCGTCGATGTCCTTGCAGGCCTGGATCAGGCCCTGGACCGACTCCACCGACCTGGCGAACATCGCCTTCTCGTCGTCATTGGTGGTGAACTCGATCACCTTTTCGACGCCGCTCGCGCCGATCAGGGCGGGGACGCCGACGTAGAGGTCCTTCAGCCCGTATTCGCCCGACAGCCAGACGGCGCAGGGCAGGACGCGCTTCTGGTCGAGCAGATAGGAGCGGGCCATGGCGATGGCGCTCTCGGCCGGGGCGTAGAAGGCCGAGCCGGTCTTGAGCAGGGCGACGATCTCGCCGCCGCCCTTGCGGGTGCGGTCAACGATGGCGTCCAGTTCGGCTTGCGACAGCATCCCGGCCTTGACGGCGTCGGGCAGGGGCAGGCCGCCGACGGTCGAGTGGCGCACCATCGGCACCATATCGTCGCCGTGACCGCCTAGGGTCCAGGCGTGGATGTCCTGGATCGAAACGCCGGTCTTCTCGGCGAGGAAATAGGCAAAGCGGGCCGAGTCGAGCACGCCGGCCATGCCGACGACCTTCGCCTTCGGCAGGCCCGAGAATTTCTGCAGGGCCCAGACCATGGCGTCGAGCGGGTTGGTGATGCAGATGACGAAGGCGTCCGGGGCGTGCTGGCGGATGCCTTCACCCACCGCTTTCATGACCTTGAGGTTGATGCCGATCAGGTCGTCGCGGCTCATGCCCGGCTTGCGCGGCACGCCGGCGGTGACGATGCAGACGTCGGCGCCCGCGATGTCGGCATAGTCATTGGCACCCTTGAGGGCGACGTCCGTGCCGATGACGGCGGTGGCCTCGGCGATGTCCAGCGCCTTGCCCTGGGGCGTGCCCTCGGCGATGTCGAACAGGATGATGTCGCCCAGCGCTTCGCGCGCCGCCACATGGGCCAGGGTGCCGCCGATCATGCCGGCGCCGATAAGGGCGATCTTCGCGCGAGCCATAGGTATCTCCGGGAGGATGAGGATTGTGTGCGATGCGGTATCGCTATGGGCGGCGGTCTAGACCCGCGCGCTTTCGCCTGCAACCGTGACGCTGAACAACGGAGCCGCCATGGCCGGCCTGCCTGAAATCGTCGCCGCCGAAGATACGCCCGCCGACCTGATCACGGTCGTGGACGAGGCGACGGTGCGCGCCGGGGTCGCGGCCTGGCGGGCGAAGGTGCTGAAGCCGCCCGGCCTGTGGGACCGGGCGACGCGCGGGACCCAGGAGCGGATCAACCGGATCATCCCGGAGCGGGTCCACGCCGTCATCACGGCCGGCGTCGAGGCGATGACGAAGGGGATCCTGTTCGGCTCGGACCTGATCCCGTCACGGCCCATGGCCGACGGCTCGCTGGCGGCGCGGGAGCTGCGCGCGCGGGCCAGGATCAAGGCGTATCGCACCACCGCCGGCGTCGAGGGCGGGGTCGCGGGGGCGGGCGGTTTCGTGCTGGCGGCGGCGGACTTCCCGGCCCTGATGGCGATCAAGGTGCGGATGCTGGGCGAGGTGGTCGGCGCCTATGGCTGGGGCGGCGATACGGTCAGGGAGCGGCTGTTCCTGCTGCACATCTTCCACCTGGCCTTCGCCAGCGCGAAACGACGGCCGGACGCGCTGGCCGAACTGGAGCGCTGGATCGCGGGCGAGGACCAGCCACAGGCGATCACGGAGTACGACTGGCGGCGGTTCCAGATCGAGTATCGCGACTACATCGACCTGGCCAAGCTGGCCCAGCTGATCCCGGTGGTCGGCGCGCCGATCGGGGCCGTGGTCAACTGGCGGCTGGTGGACCGGCTGGGCGAGACGGCGATGATGGCATGCCGGATGCGGTGGTTGGTGAACGGTTGACGTTCCCGGTTTGTTCGTGCTTTGAGTGTCATTCAAAGGGAGGACTTCCACATGATCGGCTATGTGACACTGGGTACCAACGACCTCGAACGGGCGGCGAAATTCTATGACGCGATCGCCGCGGAGCTGGGGACGTCGCGGATGATGGAGTGGCCGGGGGCGATCGCCTGGGGCACGCCGGGCGGCGGGGCCGGGATCGGGCTGACCAAGCCGTTCGACGGTCAGGCGGCCAGCGTCGGCAACGGGGTAATGGTGGCGCTTGAGGCGTCGTCACGCGAGCAGATCCATCGGCTGCATGAGATCGCCCTGGCGCATGGCGGGACCTGCGAAGGGCCGCCCGGACCGCGCGGGGACACCTTCTACGCCGCCTATTTCCGCGACCCGGACGGCAACAAGCTGAACGCCTTCATGATGGAACAGGGCGCGGTGGCATAGGGGTGCCCCCTGATCCGCTCATCCCGGCGAAAGCCGGGATGAGCGGAAATCAGAATTCCACATAGATTTTCCTGTTCCTGGCGACAGGGTTTATCGATTTTCCCTTCTGAGGCGAAAGGTCCAGGTTCGCGTCAATCGCGCCCAGACGCAGCAGGAGGACACCATGGACGGACACGCCGGCGGACCGAGCCCCCTCAATGATCCGAAGAAGGAAAAGGCCGCGCTGCGGTCCCTGATCGGTCGGACCAATCGCGACTGGTGGCCGCACCAGATCGCCGTGGACATCCTGCACCAGCAGGGCCGGACCGGCGATCCGATGGGCGACGGCTTCAACTATGCCGAAGCGTTCCGGAAGCTCGACTATGCGGCCGTCAAGCGCGACCTGACCGCCCTGATGACCGACAGCCAGCCCTGGTGGCCGGCGGACTATGGCCACTATGGCCCCTTCTTCATCCGCATGGCCTGGCACTCGGCCGGGACCTACCGAACGGGGGACGGCCGCGGCGGTGCGGGCGCGGGGCAGCAGCGGTTCGCGCCGCTGAACTCCTGGCCGGACAACGGCAACCTCGACAAGGCGCGGCGGCTGCTGTGGCCGATCAAGCAGAAATACGGGGCCAGCCTGTCCTGGGCCGATCTGATGATCCTGGCCGGCAATGTCGCCATCGAGAGCATGGGCGGGCCGGTGTTCGGCTTCGGCGGCGGCCGCGCCGACGTCTGGGAGCCCGAGAAGGACGTCTATTGGGGCACGGAGGAGAAATGGGTCGGCGAGGAGGGCAATGAGACCCGCATCCAGCCGGACAAGGACGTTGCGCTGGAAGCGCCGCTGGCCGCCATCCAGATGGGGCTGATCTATGTGAACCCCGAGGGTCCGGGCGGGGTGCCGGACGCCCTGCAGTCGGCGCGCGACATCCGCGAGACCTTCGCCCGCATGGGGATGAATGACGAGGAGACGGTGGCCCTGACGGTGGGCGGCCACACCTTCGGCAAGGCCCATGGCGCGGGTGATGCGTCGAAGGTGGGCGTCTCGCCCGAGGGGGCCGACATCGCCTGGCAGGGCATGGGCTGGATCTCGGGCCATGCCAGCGGCATGGGCGACGACACCATCACCTCGGGCATCGAGGGTGCCTGGACGCCCACGCCGATCCAGTGGGACATGACCTATTTCGACATGCTGCTGGACCATGAGTACGAACTGACCCGCAGCCCGGCCGGGGCCAAGCAGTGGCATCCCGTCGGCGACCCGGCAGACACCCTGGCCCCCGCCGCCCATACGGCGGGCAAGCGGGTCCCGACGATGATGACCACCGCCGACATGGCGATGAAATTCGACCCGGAATACCGCAAGGTGATGGAGAAATTCCGGGGCGATCCCGCGTATTTCGGCGATGCCTTCGCTCGCGCCTGGTTCAAGCTGTGCCACCGCGACATGGGCCCCAAGACCCGCTATCTCGGGCCCGAGGTTCCGGCCGAGGATCTGATCTGGCAGGACCCGATTCCGGCCCGGGTGGGCCTGCCCCTGACCGCCGACGACATCGGCGCGCTGAAGGAGCAGATCGGTGCCTCGACCCTGACCGTGTCCGACCTGGTCTCGACGGCCTGGGCGGCGGCGGCGACCTATCGCGGCTCCGACCACCGCGGCGGCGCCAACGGCGGCCGGCTGCGGCTCGAGCCCCAGCGGTCGTGGGACGTCAACCAGCCGGAGAAGCTGGCCCATGTGCTGGAGGTCTATGAGGCCATCAAGGGCGATTTCGACGGCGAACGGATCGTCTCCATCGCCGATTTGATCGTGCTGGGCGGCTCGGTGGGCGTCGAGAAGGCAGCGAAGGCGGCCGGACACGTGATCGAGGTCCCCTTCACCCAGGGCCGGACCGACGCCTCGGCCGAACAGACCGACGTCGAGGGCTTTGCGGTGCTGGAGCCCCGGGCCGACGGCTTCCGCAACTATCTGCAGGTCCGGTACAATGTCCCGACCGAGGAGCTGCTGGTCGACCGGGCCCAGCTGCTGGGCCTGACGGCACCGGAGATGACGGTGCTGGTCGGCGGCCTGCGCGTGCTGGGGGCCAATCACGGCGGGTCGAAACATGGGGTGTTCACCGACCGTCCGGGCCAGCTGACCAACGACTTCTTCGTCCATCTGCTGGACATGCGGACGGGCTGGAAACAGGTCGACGACAGCGGCGGAGAGACCTTTGTCGGCTCGGACCGTCTGACCGGCGAACCGCGCTGGACGGCGACGCGCGCCGATCTGGTGTTCGGATCCAACTCCCAGCTGCGGGCGCTGGCGGAGGTCTATGCCTCGGCCGACGCCGGCGAGAAGTTCGTGAAGGACTTCGTCAAGGCCTGGACCAAGGTGATGAACAACGACCGTTTCGACCTGACCCTGAAGGAAGAGTTCGGGACCGCCGC
>CAZFQC010000136.1:1696-6722 GCA_964520795.1 uncultured Brevundimonas sp. | reverse complement strand
GCGATGGCGCGCTCGGCCTCGGACTCCGGGGCCTCGAAGACCAGTTCGTCGTGGACCTGGAGCAGCATCCTGGTTGAGAGGCCGGCCTCAACCAGCGCCCCCGGCATCCGCATCATGGCGCGGCGGATGATGTCGGCGGCGGCGCCCTGGATGGGGGCGTTGATGGCGGCGCGTTCGCCGAACTGGCGCTCGGCGCCGGACTTGGAATGGATGGCGGGGATGTGGATGCGGCGGCCGAACACGGTGCTGACCATGCCGGTCTCGCGCACCTGGGCTTTCGTGGCGTCCATGTAGGTGCGGATGCCGGGGAAGCGCTCGAAATAGGTCTTGATGTAGGCGCCGGCCTCGCCCTGGTCGATGTTCAGCTGGGCGGCCAGGCCGAAGGCGCTGATGCCGTAGACGATGCCGAAATTGATCGCCTTGGCGCGGCGGCGGGTCTCGGGGTCCATCTGGTCGACGGGGACGCCGAACATCTCGCTGGCCGTGGCGGTGTGGATGTCGATGCCGGCGGCGAAGGCGCGCTTGAGCTCGGGGATGTCGCCGATATGGGCCAGCAGGCGCAGCTCGATCTGGCTGTAGTCGGCGCTGATCAGGACATGGCCGGGGGCGGCGATGAAGGCCTGGCGGATCTGGCGGCCGATCCCGGTGCGGATCGGGATGTTCTGCAGATTGGGGTCAGAGGAGGCGAGGCGGCCGGTGGTGGCGGCGGCCAGCTGGTAGCTGGTGTGGACGCGGTCGGTGGTCTTGTCGGCGGCCTCGATCAGGGCGTCGGTATAGGTGCCCTTGAGCTTGGACAGCTGGCGCCAGTCGAGCAGGACGCGCGGCAGGTCGTGGGTGAGGGCCAGGGCCTCCAGCGTGGCGGCGCCGGTCTCCCACTGGCCGCTGGCGGTCTTCTTGCCGCCGGTCAGGGCCATTTCGCCGAACAGGATGTCGCCGATCTGGCGCGGGGAGCCGACGTTGAACGGGCGGCCGGCCAGTTCGTGCGCCTGCTGCTCCAGCTCGGCCATGCGCAGGCCGAACTCGGAGGACAGCCGCTTGAGGCGGTCGGGGTCGACGCGGATGCCGGCCCGCTCCATGTCGGCCAGGACCGCGGGCATGCCGCGCTCCAGCGTCTCATAGACGGTGACCAGGTGGTCTTCGGCGAGCCGGGGCTTGAGGATACGCCAGAGGCGGAGGGTGACGTCGGCGTCCTCGGCGGCATAGGCGGTGGCCGGTTTCAGCTCGACGTGTTTGAAGCTCTTCTGGGCCTTGCCCGTGCCGGCGACGGTCTTGAAGGCGATGGGGTCGTGGCCGAGGTGGAGCCGGGCCAGCTCGTCCATGCCGTGGGCGTGCAGGCCGCCCTCGAGGACGTAGGAGATCAGCATGGTGTCGTCGATCGGGGCGACGCGGATGCCGCGCTGGGCCATGACGGCGAGGTCGTATTTGCCGTTCTGGGTGACCTTGAGGACGGCGGGGTTCTCGAGCAGCGTTTTCAGCCGGGCGAGGGCGGTGGGCTTGTCGATCTGGGTGAGGGGCTCGCGCTGCTCGGTCTCGCCGCCGAAGTCGAGACCGCCGGCGTTGGCGGCGGGCGGGTGCTCGTGCGTCAGGGGGATGTAGCAGGCGTCATTGGGGCCGATGGCGAGGGAGACGCCGCACAGGCCGGCGTGGGTGGCGCTGAGCGCATCCGTTTCGGTGTCGAAGCCGACGACCCCGGCCTCGGTGGCGCGGGCGATCCACCGGTCGAGCTCTTCGAGCGTCTGGACGCAGGTGTAGGCGTCGGTGTCGAAGCCCGGATCGCCCATGGGCGCTTCGGCGGGACCGGTCGCGACCTGGCCGTAGCGGGGGGTGGCGACGGGGGCGGAGGGGACCTTCGGCCGGGCGACGAAGGCGGTGCCGTCTTTCGCCGGGGCCTTGCCGTCGCCGACGCGGGCACGAAGGCCGCGGAACTCCATCCGGTCGAGGAAGGCGGCGAGGGCCTCCGGGTCGGGGTCGCGGACGGCGAAGTCGGAGATCGGCTCGGGGGCGGGGGCCTCGCAGTCGAGGGTGACGAGGCGGCGCGACAGGCGGATCTGGTCGGCGAACTCGATCAGGGTCTCGCGGCGTTTGGGCTGTTTGATCTCGCCGGCGCGGGCCAGAAGCGTATCGAGGTCGCCGTATTCGAGGATCAGCTGGGCGGCGGTCTTGGGGCCGATGCCGGGGGCCCCGGGGACGTTGTCGACGCTGTCGCCGATCAGGGCCTGGACCTCGACGACCTTGTCGGGGGTGACGCCGAACTTTTCGAACACGGCCTCCTCGGCGAGGCGGCGCTCCTTCATCGGGTCCCACATGACGACCGAGGGGCCGATCAGCTGCATCAGGTCCTTGTCGGAGGAGACGATGACCGCCTCGCCGCCGGCGTCGCGGGCCTTGCAGGCATAGGTGGCGATCAGGTCGTCGGCCTCATAGCCGGGCAGTTCGACGCAGTGGACGCCGAAGGCGGCGGTGGCCTCGCGCACCAGGGGGAACTGGGGGATCAGATCCTCGGGCGGGGCCGAGCGGTTGGCCTTGTAGAGGTCGTACATCTCATTGCGGAAGGTCTTTTCCGAATGGTCGAAGATGGCCACGAGATGGGTCGGGCCGTCGGCGCCCTTCATGTCGCGGATCAGCTTCCACAGCATGTTGCAATAGCCCTGGACGGCACCGACGGGCAGGCCGTCGGACTTGCGCGTCAGGGGCGGCAGGGCGTGGTAGGCGCGGAAGATGTAGGCCGAGGCGTCGATCATCCACAGCCGCACGGCAGGGCCGTCCTGCGAGGCGTCGGGGGAGGGCGAGTCGGGCGCGGCGTCGGTCATGGGCGGAACATAGGCGGGCGCGCCGCCGCCGTCACCGGCTGGGCGTCAGGAGACCTCTAGGAGACCCAGGTGTTGCGGCACGATCCCGCCGGGACGGTCCAGCCGGCGAAACCCGAGATGACGCGGCACTCATAGCCCATGCCGGCGAGGGGGCCGTGCATGATGCCGGTCTCCACGACCGCACCGCGGCTGTCATAGACGGGGCGGGCGAAGCTGACCCAGCGCACCCGCTGGCGCGGATCACCGGGGGCGTCCGGGTCGTAGGCGGTGAAGGCGAGGCCGTGGCGGCTCCAGTCGCAGCGCGGGGCGAAGTCGCCCTCGAACTTGATCGGCGGGGGCCGGTTGTCGGTGGTGTTGAAGCGGTAGTGCTCTTTCGCGATGGCGGCGATGACGGCGCAGTCGTTGCCGTTGTCGGCCATGGGCGGGCCACCGGGATCGGGGGCCGTGGGCGTGGCGCAGCCGCCCAGCAGGGCGGAGGTGGCGAGCAGGGCGGGCAGGACGCGCATGGCGGCTCCTTATTGCGAGCGCAGGCCGGTGATGGTGCGGGTCGGGGCGATATCCTCGGCCGAGGTGATCAGGTGAACGAGGGCGGGGCGACCGGCGGCGCGGGCGGCGGCGAGGGCGGCGGGGAAGTCGGCGGTGGTCTCGCAGCGGATGCCGAAGGCGCCGAAGGCCTCGGCGTATTTGACGAAGTCGGGGTTCACCAGGTCGGTGGCGATGGTCCGCGCGGCGCCGGGATAGTGGGTTTCCTGGTGCATGCGGATGGTGCCGTAGGTGCCGTTGTCGACGACCACGACCACCACATGGATGCCGTACTGGACCGCCGTGGCGATCTCCTGGCCGGTCATGAGGTAGTCGCCGTCGCCGGCGATGCAGATGACCTCGCGGTCGGGGTGAACCGACTTGGCGGCGAGGGCGGCGGGATAGCCGTAGCCCATGGCCCCGGAGGTCGGGGCCAGCTGGGTGTGCATGGCGCGATGGCGGTGGAAGCGGTGCAGCCAGGCGGCGAAATTACCCGCGCCATTGGTCAGGATGGCGTCGGCGGGCAGGACCTCGCCGAGGTGGCGGATGACCTCGCTCATGTTCACGGCGCCGGTCACGCTGACGGGCTGGATGAAGGCCTGGTAGTCGGCGTGGGCGGCCTCGGCCCGGGCTTTCCAGTCGCGGCCGGGATCGATGGTCGACAGGGCCAGGGCGGCCAGCGAGCAGTCGGCGGCGGCGCCCAGCAGCGTCGGCCAGACGCGGCCCAGCTCTTCCGGGCCGGGATGGATGTGGATCAGGGTTTCGGCGGTGCGTTCGCGGCTCAGCAGGGTGTAGCCGAGCGTCGGATTCTCGCCGAGCCGCGCCCCGATGGCGAGGATCAGGTCGGCGTCCCTGACCCGCTGGATCAGCTTCGGATTGGGCCCCAGGCCGAGGTCGCCGGCGTAGTTGGGGCGGTCGTTGGAGATCAGGTCCTTGCGCCGGAAGGACAGGGCGACGGGCAGGCCGATCCGCTCGGCCCAGTCGCCGATGGCGGTGGTGGCGTCTTCGGTCCAGCCGGAGCCGCCGAGGACCAGAAGGGGGCGTTCGGCCTTCGACAGGCGCTCGCGCACCTGTTCGACGAAGGCGGGGTCCAGGGCCGCCTTCGCGGGCGTCACCGGACGGATCGGGGCGGGGCCACCGTCGGCGTGCAGGATGTCCTCGGGCAGGGCGATGACCACGGGGCCCATCCGGCCCTGCAGGGCGGTGGAGAAGGCGCGCTCGACGACCTCGACGGTGCGCTCGGGGCTTTCGATCTCGGTGGCCCATTTGGCCAGGCCGCCGAAGACCTCGCGATAGTCGACCTCCTGGAAGGCGCCGCGGCCGCGGTCGGTCAGGGCGATCTGGCCGACGAACAGGATCATCGGGGTGGAGTCCTGGTGCGCCGTGTGCACGCCGATGGAGGCGTGGGTCGCGCCCGGGCCGCGCGTGACCATGCAGACGCCGGGCTTGCCGGTCAGCTTGCCGTAAGCCTCGGCCATATTGGCGGCGCCCGCTTCATGGCGGCAGGCGATGACCTGGATTTTGTCGCGCACGTCGGCGAGGGCGTCGAGGACGGCGAGATAGCTCTCGCCCGGCACGCAGAAGACGCGGTCGATGCCGTTCATGACGAGGGTGTCGACGATGCGTCGGGCGGCGGTGTTGGCGGGCTGGCTCATGCGGGAGCGGTTAGCAGATCAGACCCCGGCTTGGCCATG
>CAZFQC010000136.1:0-1596 GCA_964520795.1 uncultured Brevundimonas sp. | reverse complement strand
TCCTCGACGGACCAGCGGCCGAGGCCGACCTCGGCCAGGGTGCCGGTCATCGAGCGGACCTGACGGTGCAGGAAGCTGCGCGCCTCGAAGACCAGATGAACCTCGTCGCCGAGGCGTGAGACCCGGGCCACATCGAGCGTCTTGACCGGCGATTTCGACTGGCAGTTCACATCACGGAAGGTGGTGAAGTCGTGCAGGCCGACGAGGCTCTGCGCCGCCGCCTGCATGGCCTCGGCGTCCAGCGGTTTGCGCATATGCCAGACCCGGCCGGCATCGAGCGCGGGTGGGCCGGGGCGGTTGAGGATGCGGTAGAGGTAACGCCGGCCGGTCGCCGAGAAGCGGGCGTGCCAGTCGTCGTCGACGCCGACGCAATCGAGCACCGAGATCGCCTCGCCCACCAGATGGGCGTTGAGGGCGTTCATCACCGTCTTCGCCGGCCAGTCCTTTTCCAGATCGAGGCTGATCACCTGACCGGTGGCGTGGACGCCGGTGTCGGTGCGGCCGGCGGCGGCGAGGCGCACGGTCTCGCCGCAGAAGGCGGTGATCGCCGTCTCGACCGCGCCCTGCACGGTCGGCTGGTCGGTCTGGGCCTGGAAGCCGTTGTAGGCCGAGCCGTCATACTCGAGGGTGAGCCGATATCTGGGCATGCCCGGCTCCCTATCGCTCGCCGCGCGGCGGCTCGCTGCTTGAGGGAGACAGCACCGTCCCCGGCGGCAGCGGGAAGCCGCGCAGCATCTCCTCGGCGGACTGGGCCGCCTTGCCGGCGCGCTGGACCCGCAGCAGCCGCACCACGCCGTCACCGGTCGCAATGCGGAGATCGCCGTCCAGCACCTCGCCCGGTGCCCCGGTGCCGCGCAGCGACACCCGCGACATCAGCACCTTGATCCGCACCGGCCCGTCCTCGCCCGGAACCTCGAACCAGGCGCCGGGGAAGGGCGACAGGCCGCGGATATGGGCGTCGATCTCCGCCGCCGGGCGGGACCAATCGATGCGGGCCTCGGCGGGGGTGATTTTCTTCGCATAGGTCGGCTCGCCGACCTGTTCGGTGCCCTCGACGCCGCCGCGTTCGATGGCCGCCAGGGCCCGGGGCCACAGGCCGGCGCCGATGTGGGACATGCGTTCGCCCAGGGTGGCGGCGGTGTCGTCGGGGCGGATGTCGAGGATTTCCGAGAGCAGGATCGCGCCCTCGTCGAGACCCTCGGACATGCGCATGATCTGGACGCCGGTCTGGCGGTCGCCGGCCATGATGGCGCGCTGGATCGGGGCGGCGCCGCGCCAGCGCGGCAGCAGGGAGCCGTGCAGGTTGAAACAGCCGAGCCGGGGCGCATCCAGCACCTCGGCCTTGAGGATCTGGCCGTAGGCGACGACGCAGGCGGCGTCGACCTCGAGGCTCCGGAAGGTCCCGATGGCCTCGGGGGACTTCATGGAGGCGGGGGTGAAGACCGGCAGGCCCATGGTCTCGGCGAAGGCCTGGACCGGCGACGGCGTCAGCTTCTGGCCCCGCCCGCGCGGCTTCGGCGGCTGGGAGTAGACGGCGACGATCTCATGGCCCGAGGCGATGAGCTCGGCCAGCGACGGCACGGCGAATTCGGGGGT
>CAZFQC010000135.1:4816-6791 GCA_964520795.1 uncultured Brevundimonas sp. | reverse complement strand
GGCATGCCGCCGAGCGCCGGGGCGACGACCGGGACGCCGAGGGCCTGGGCCTCGACCAGAACATTGCCGAAGCCCTCGGAGGACGAGGTCTGCAGATAGGAGTCCATCGCCGCATACCAGTTCACCGGGTCCAGCTGGCGGCCGGCGAAATGGACGCAGTCGGCGATCCCGATGCGCCTGGCATGGTCGCGCGCCGCCGCCAGCATTCGCCCGTCGCCGACCAGCAGGAAGCGGCAGTCCGGCAGCGCCGACCGGACCCGTTTGGCGACATCCAGCCAGAGCAGTGGACGCTTGACCTCCTCCATGCGGAAGACGCCGCCGACGACAGGCCGGGCCGGATCGCCGCCGCAGACCAGCTGGCGGATCTCGTCCCGACGGGCCGTGTCCGGCTTGAACTGCGCGAGGTCGAGACCGAAATAGTTGACCGTGGCCTTGGCCGGCTCGCAGCCGATCCAGTCGACATATTCCCGGGCGGCGGCGGCCGAGGGGTTCATCATGTGGACCGTGTCCAGCGACAACAGGGCGGCGTAGGCCGATCGCATCCACCGCTCATTGACGGAATAGTCGAGGCCGCGTCCCCGGCCCTGGGGCGTGAAGCCGCCGGGGTTCATGATGGCGGGCCGGCCCTGGGCCGCCGCCGCAGCCGCGACCTGGACGGCGCGGGCGTCCGAGGTGAAGGCGTGGACGATCCGCGGCTCGACCCGGCCGATGATGTCCGCCAGCCCAAGGATGGTGTCGAACGAAGGGACCTGCTCAAGGTCGGCAAGGTGTTTTCTGACCTTCGGGCGCACAGACGGCCTGTCGGCGGCCAGGTCATGATCGACGAAAGCGACGTCTACCCGGGGGTCCAGCAGGGCACGGAAATTCTCTCCGGACCCGGACTTCAGGATCACCGCCATGGTCACGGGGCCGGTGTCGATCAGGGCATTGGCCAGGCTGATGGCGTTGCGTTCGGACCCGCCAACCGCAAGCGAATTGACCACCAGAACCAGTCCGTCGTCCGGACCTGGCGCGACCGGCGAGGGGGCCCTGTCGACGAACCGGGCGTAGTAGGCCTCGGGCAGAAAAAGGCTGTTCTCGCCGGTCCGGGCGAAGGCCCCTGCGCGGTCGGACATCTCCTGATCGAGGATCGTCAGCGACCGGAGGAGATTTTTGTAGAGCGGCAGCTTTTGCTCCCGCGGCTTTCGAGCGACCGAGTGAACCAGCCAGCAGGCCTGATCCAGCCAGCCGGCGCTGAAGCAGATCCAGGCGAGGTTGAAGGCGTCGTCCAACGCGGGCGGCTCACCGGCCAGAAGCCGTGCGGGGTCCAGGGCATCATCCGCCAGCACATCCCGGTCGCCGAGTGCGTACAGGCAGCGCAAGAGCGTCGGACGGCTGATGCCGCCTTCCTCAAACCGATCCCTGACATGAGCGCGGAACCGGTCGCGGATCCGGGCGTCGTCCGCATAGCGCAGGGTCGCCGCCGCCTCGAACAGGAAGGCAGCATCCGTGACCGGCCGGCGGAACAGCAATCGGTCAAACAGGGCAATGGCCCCGGCGCGATTGCCCGACTTGCGCAGCCCGACCGCTATCGGCAGCAGCGTCTCAAGCCCGAGAAAGCCGTCATAGGCCGCGATATGCAGCGCCATCTCGTCCGTGCGGTTCGACCAGGTCGCAGCGTCCTGCACGACGGCCAGGACCGCCGCGCGCAGTTGCTCCAGACCAGGACCCGCCGCCTCACTCATTTGATCTGGCCGGCGATGCCATGGAAATATTGCTTCAGATCAGCGGTATAGGCGTCCTGGTCACAGCTTGCATAGATCTTGTCGCGGCCGCGGTCGGCGATGGACTGGCTGGCCTCGACGTCCTCGAGCAGGGACCGGATCAGATCGTCAAGCCCGGTCCAGTTCGGGTCGCACTGAACGCAATAGCCATCCGGGCCATAGATGTCGAAACCGTACTGGGTGATGAAATCCGAGCGGGGCTTGATCAGGAT
>CAZFQC010000135.1:0-4716 GCA_964520795.1 uncultured Brevundimonas sp. | reverse complement strand
GGTCAGGTGATAGCGGCTCTCGATCATCGGCAGATTATTGATCTGCCGATCCCGGAAGTCTGTCTCCTTAAGCCAGCCGAGGACCGACTCGCTCTTCAACATCAGCCGGGTATCCATATTGGCGTTGACCGGCGCACAGCCGATCCGCTCGTAGATCAGCTTCGGCGTCGTCGCCAATTCAGTTCGAAGTTCCTTTGACTGACGCAGAAGGCCTTCCTGGACAATCACGGCATCAGGGGATTCGGCCTCGAATGAGAGAGTGATCCCTTCGGATTCAAGGTCGTCAGCCGACCGCATCATCGCCGCAAAACGATGCCGGTATTTGTCCTCGATCCGAAAGCCAATCTTCATCGGAAAGCCTCTTGTGTCTCGTAGACGCGCATGAACTCGTTGCTTACACGTTCCGGATCGGCAATGGCCGCGACCAGCGCCGGCCCTGCCTGCTGCGCCGACAGGCGCATTCCAGGGTCAAGGGCCACGGAAACGGCCTCCGCATAGGCCTTGGCGGTCTGCCGGTCCACCAGGACCGCAGTCTCGCCTTCCCGGACGATCGCCTCGACGCCGCCGACACGGGGCGCGACCACGGCGACACCGAAGGCCTGGGCCTCCATCACAACATTCGGCGAACTCTCTGTCCGGGCCGTATGCAGCAGGACATCCGCTCGACGATAGAGTTCGCCCAGTCCGGCCTCGACCGCGCCAAGGAATGTGAAATGGTCTTGAGCCGAGTGCGAGATCACGAGGTGACGCGCCTCGGCCATCAGTCGACCGTCGCCGGCAATGACGAAATGGCAGGCCTTCCCCGAATTGAGCAGGATCAGCGCCGCCCTGACCCACAGCAGGGGTCGCTTGACATGGTGAAAGCGGAAGACGCCCAGGACGATCGATGTCCCGCCCTTACGCCGCTGTTCCAACTCGCCGGGGATCGGAGCGAGATGCTCCGGCAGGGCTGTTTCGAAAGCGCTGGCGTCGAACCCGTTGTAGATCACACGCGCCCGATCCGCGGGGATCGCGACCCGCGTTCGCCAGTCGTCCCGGGCCCCGTCACTGTTGAAAACGAAGGTCGCGGTCGGCGAGGACGCTATGGCGTTGAGCACCGCCAGATTGCGTTCGTGCTGGGCCGTCGTGTCCGGCCGTCCGTCCGACTGTCGGGAATGCAACATGGTCCCGATGTTGATGATGGTGCGTGGGGTCCCGGACAGAAGGGAAGCGGCCGCCACGACCAGGGCGTTTTCCGCGACGCCGCGGACGTGGACGATGGCCGGTCTCTGCCTGGCGAAGAACGTCACGAGCTTCGGCAACTGGGCGCGTGCAGCGGTCGCGCCCGAAGAGCCGATTGCCGCTAGCAGGCCGACCAGGCGCGGGTCCAGATGGGCAGTCGGCGTGACTTCGAGGGTGGAGATCGCACGGGGTTCCACCATTGATGTGATGCGGTTTCGGGTTTCGTCAGGCTGGTCCACAAGGAGCTGGACCTCGATGTTCAACCGGGCCAGCTCCGCGAGAAGGTTCGCCGTCTGCCGCTCGCCGCCGCCAAGCGCGAGCGAACCGATCCACATTATGACCCCTGCCCGCAAGTTCTCTCCGGCGAGCGGCCAGTCCTGGGTTAGCAGGCGGACCAGCGGCTCGTCACCGTCTTCGAGCGCCAGACCCGCTGCCGAAAAAGCGTCCTGGACACGGACCGCATGGCGCAACCGCTCCGTCGCCGCCTTTCCGCCGTTCGCGCATACCTGTCTCAGGATCGACCACCGGTCTCTTCGCTGGGCCTCGGCCACGCGAGAGGGCGAGAAGGGCTCGGACTCATCCGGCGGAACGGTCACCCCAAGGTCCAGCAGACGTGCGTTGGCAGTGGACTGGTTGATTTTGCCCGCACTGCACCATGCGCTGACCAGACCTGCGTACAGGCTTCTGGATCGCGGAAGTCGGGCCAGCAAGGCCTCGGCGCGAATGAGTTCGTCCCAGCAGGCTTTTGATCCCGGCACGATTCGTAGCGCGGCAGCCATCAGGCGCCGTGCTTCCGCGATCCCGCCAATCGCCGTCTGAGCACGAGCGACAGTGGCCCATTTCTCGACGTCGCGCCGACCGAACGGCGCTGTGCGGAACGTCCGGGCGTCCTTTCGCCAAAGCGACAGGGCGCTGGTCTTCCCGCCGGAATAGATCCCAAGGGCATCCGCCGCCATCCGGTGCATCGAATAGTGCTTCGCGGCGAACTGGTGCGCCCGCTGACCCATGTCGGCGGCGGTCCCGGGCGACTCGATCAGCCGCCGGAGCCGGTCGACGATCGCCGACGGCTCGAGCGTGGGCAGAAGGAAGCCTGTCTCATCAGGCTTCAGGCATTCCGCCGTGCCGCCCCCCTCCGAGGCCACGACCGGCACGCCGTGCGCCTGCGCTTCGATCACCACATTGGGCAGGCCCTCGGCCCGCGTCAGAAACAGGACGGCGTCGGAAATCGCGTAGTACTCGCCCGGGGCGTCGACGAAGCCGGTGAACCCCACCTGTCCGGTCAGACCCCTGTCCTGCACGGCCGTCTCGAGCGTCTGTCGCATCGGTCCGTCGCCGACGAAGAGCAGCTTCACCGGTCGCCGAACGGAATCCCTCAGAGAAGCAAAGACTTCGAGGCACAGTTCCGGAAATTTCTCATGGGCCAACCGACCCACTACCGAGATGATGAACTCATCCCCGGAGTAGCCCAACGCCGCTCGCTGGTCCTGGCTCGCCGGCGCTTGCTGAGGCAGGAGCGTTCCATTGCGCAGCACGGAGACCAGCGGGGTGGCAATCTCGAGCCATTCCGCAACGTCTGCCGCAGCTCGCTGGCTGTTGTTGGCGATAACAAATCGAGGGTCGTCGGAGACAGCTCGCAGAAGCGCCCTGTAGTTCTTCGACTCGTCACGGGAAACGTCTTTCTTCGCATACTCGTCCGGCCTCATCATTCCGGGATTGAGAACGCAGAGTCGTATCCCGGCGAGTGCGCAGGCGATGGCGACCTCGAGCAGCAGTTCCATTGTGCCGATCGCGTGAACCGTATCGACCGCTAACCGCCTTAGGGTCTGGATCAGGGCGAGGATATGCGTGCGGCGTCGGGTGCCGCAAAGCTTGAGCAGGGCATCGGTGGTTTCGTCGACCTCCGCCGGTTCAGCCGAGCCATAGACGACCAGTTCGAGACCATTGGCGCCGAGGTCGGTAACGTCACGATCCGTGCGGGCTTCCGGGCACAGGTAGCTCACACGCGGCCCGCCCGGTACCTCCGCAAGATGGGACGCCAGCCTCAGCGCCTTTTGTGGGCTCCCACCGAACCCCAAATGCATGCCGATGACGGCGACATGGCGAGGCCTGTCAACGATCGGCTGCGAAACCGATGCATGGTGACCGCCTGGGTCGGGCTTGAGCAGTCGTCGGATCGCATCGGAAACGAACGGTTCCGGTGGGTTGCTCAGGCGGTCGACCACGGTCTGGCCGTCCAGCGAGATGCCTTTCCCGTCATGACGGTTCAGAAGGCTGGCGGCGGCCTTGCTTCGGGCAGCGAGCCGCTTCATCTCCGGACTGGGGGATCTGGCGTGAGCGTGCGCCGCCGCGGCCTCGGCGAGGCCAAGATCCCCGCGTTGCCAGGCGAAGCTTGCGATTGCTGCCCAGAACTCGCTGCTGTCTACTCCGCGATCAAAGCTCTCGCCGATGAATTCTATCGCCAGGCGGTAGTCTCCGGACGCGGTGGCGCACGCGATCTTCTGCCGGACGTTTGCCGGGCGATCGTCTACCTCGACGAGAGCGCGCCGTGCGACATCCAGTGCATCAGCAAAAAGATGACGCTTTCCAAGGGACAGAACATATAGCTTGTATATTTCTGCAAATGGAAACCCGGACTCTATTAATGTTCTACAGTAATTTTCACACTCAATAAAAAGCTGAGATTTATACAGTTTTCGTGCATGTTCAGTTGTACGGTTTTCTATATCTGACAAGTCGGCCCAAGCTTCCCCGGGGGTGGTTGGACCTGCCGAGTACGCAGGGAAATCGCGCAAAGACCCCGGTGCCGGGGGGGTCTGAACTGAGGACATTGCTCTTGCGGGAGGAACGTTCATCCCCTCGAGAATGCCCGCTGTTCGTTCGATTCCGGATCTGTCGTCGGGTGGGAGCGATTCGTCCGCAAGTTGCTCACGTGCGAACAACAGATAACTCGAGGTAACAGAACCGAGGAATTTTGTAGACTTCAGAGACCTGTCACCGATTGCCCGCGACAGCCTTTGAGAAAGGCCTTCGTTCAGCGGGCGGATCTTTCCCGCCTCAAGAAGGAGGTGAATGCATCGCTCGATCTCACCTGCCTTGATTGCGGAAGCACTTCTTCGGACAAGTGCTTGTCGAATGAGCCTGGATAGCCGGCGGCTGTCGGACCCGGCCACCTTTGAAAGCAACAGGTCGTCCGTTATAGATTGTTCGTCTTCTACAAGTGAATAATAGACAGACTCATCATCAGACAAGAAATTAGGAATAGATTCAAATAGAGCGATTCTCGCGTCGCTCTTTAGAGATGATATGGCTACTATTTGTGATTCAATGTCGAGTTGAGCGAGTTCAAGTAATAGCTTTTTTGTCCGAACTTTATTCATAACTGCTGATTACTTGCTCAGATGGAGCGGAAGAGTGGTTGAAATGACAACCGCCAAACAATCCCCCCCCACTCACTGACTGATATTGATCACCGCCGCCGCCGTCGTCGCGATCTGG
>CAZFQC010000134.1:1169-6808 GCA_964520795.1 uncultured Brevundimonas sp. | reverse complement strand
CGCATCAGGAAGAACTGACTGTTGGCCGTGTCATTGCCCTCGTCGCGGGCCATGCCGGCCACGCCCGGGCAGTACAGGCCCCAGCCGTGTACCTTGCCATCTCCGGTCAGGGCGAAGGCCGCGTCCGGCTGGGTCTGGATCGGCAGCGAATGGAAGAAGCCGATCCGGGCACCGGCCGGTTCGGCGACGGCGGTGAACGGCATGGCGCTGTCACGACGGAAGGTGAATTCGCCCTTCAGGTCGGGATAGGGGCTCTGCCCCTCGCCATTGCCCAGGGGATCGCCGGTCTGGGCCATGAACCAGTCGATCACCCGGTGCCAGGGCACATTGTCGTAGAAACCCCGGCGCGCCAGCAGCCTGATCCGCTCCACGTGCAGCGGAGCCACCTCGGGCGTCAGCTCCACCAGAATGCGGCCGCGCGTGGTGTCGATGACCAGCAGATTCTCGGCCGGGACGGTGCGCCATTCAGGGGCGGCGACGGTCATGGCGGGGGTCGGCGGCGGCGGCGGCGGTCCGCCGACATCCTGGGCCGACGCCGTCCCCGCGATCAGGACGATCAGGGCCGCAAGTCCGGTCATGGTCTTCATCGCATCCTCCCCCGCGCGGATCATCCGCCGGTCACCTGAACGCCAGGCTGAACGTCGCAGATCGTGAACCGCGTGCCCCGCTCGGCCCGGACCTGCTCGACCATGGCCGCGAAGGCCGGACTGGACGGGAGCATCACCCGGACCACGGGCCGTTCCCGCTCCGGCAGCGCCGCGGCGGTGCGGGCGCGGGTCATCAGGTCCGGATCGGTGACCCGGCCGTTGGCGGCCTCGGACCCCGGCTTCAGCGCCTGGACAACATCCATCCCGGCCACGACCCGGCCGAAGGGCGCATAGAGGCCGTTGAGGCTGTCGTTGGCACCGCTCATCAGGAAGAACTGGCTGTTGGCGCTGTGCGGATCCTGGTTGCGGGCCATGCCCGCCACGCCGGGGCAGAACAGGGCCTGACCGGCCGTCTTGAAATCGGCGGTGACCATCATCTGGGCGTCGGGCTGGGTGAAGACCGGCATGGAGCCCGCGATCCCCAGCTGGCCGGTCGGTGCCGCAACGATGTTGACGAAGCCGAAGTCGCGGCCCCGCCGGAACTGGAATTCACCCTCGATGTCCGGAAGGTCGCTGCCGCCTGCGCCGGTTCCTTCGGGATCACCGGTCTGGGCCATGAACCCTTCGAGAACCCGGTGGAACTTCAGTCCGTCGTAGAAGCCCTGATCGGCGAGGGTGCGCACCCGGGCGACCGAGAGGGGCGCGATCCGCGGCTCCAGCTCGACCAGGATCCGGCCCTTGGCGGTGTCGATGATCAGCAGGTTTTCGGGGGCCACGGTCCGCCATTCCGCGGCCGGCGTCTGGGCCACAGCCGGAACGGACGCCGCCAGAAGCGCCAGTGAAGCCACGCCGGCGATTACGATCTTGAAATTCATTCTAACCCTTGACCTTGGCCCGCACCATTTCGGCAACGGCGGGGCTGACGAAACTGTCGATCGCGCCATCGAGACGGGCGATCTCCTTGACCAGACGCGAGGCGATCGCCTGATGGCGCGGATCAGCCATCAGGAAGACCGTCTCGATGTCGGCATTGAGGCGCTGGTTCATCGCCGTCATCTGGAATTCGTATTCGAAGTCGGCGACGGCCCTCAGGCCCCGCACGATGATGCCGGCGTCCAGTTCCTCGGCGAAATGCATCAGCAGGCTGGAAAAGGGCCGGACCTCGACCTGGTCGCCCAGATGGGCGACCTCGGCACGGACCATCCCGACCCGCTGTTCGGTCGTGAACATCGGCCCCTTCTCATCGTTGCGGGCGACGCCGATGACCAGCCGGTCGACCAGCTTCACCGCACGCCCGATGATGTCCATATGCCCGTTGGTGACGGGGTCGAACGTGCCCGGATACAGGCCGATGCGCATCGATTTCCTCCCCGTCCGCTCTAAGGTTTAGCAGGCACCAAACCGCCGGCCTAGAGTGGCTGGACCGGGTTTGAAGTCCAGGCGTCCCGCAACTGCTCCAACAGGCCCGGAGGCGTGCCGAAAGCGCGCTCGCCGATCGCCGCAATAGCGCACGCCGGCGTGGCGCTGTTGCAGAGGAAGGCGGCGTCAAAACGGGCCAGATCGTCGGCATGGACCGGCTCTGTCCGGCCCTCCAGGCCGACAGTGTAGAGTCCGCGCTGGACCAGCGCCTGGGCCACGCCGGCCAGCATGGCGGCCTGCGGCCAGACGACCGCGTCGCCGCGCACAAAGCCGATGTTCCACAGACTGCCCTCCGAAATCCGGCCGGCGCCGTCGACGAACAGGGCGTCGTCAAAGCCGGCGGCCCGCGCCGCGCGGCGGGCCCGGATCAGGCCGAAGGTGGCGACGTGCTTGAGGTGCGCCGCCTCCCGGGCATAGGATTGGAGTTGCAGCCGCGGGCCATCCGCCAGGGGCTCGGGCGGTGGCGACACGGCGATCATGACGCGTGGTGTGCCCTGCCAGTCCGGAGTCCGCGGGCTGACTCCCGGGGAAAACAGGCTGACCCGCAGCCAGCAGGCGTCCCGGCCCGCGACGGCGCTGCGCATCAGATCCCGAAGCCGCGCCTCGCCGACAGGTTCTCCGAACAGTTCGACGGCCTCGGCCTCCAGTCGCGCCAGATGCAGGTCCAGTCCGCGGACGCCGCCCTGTTCCACCCGGAACGAGGTGTAGGCACCATAGTTGACCAGGGCAACATGGGACAGGTCGTCGGGAGTGGCCGGGGCACCGTCGACGCTCAGTTCAACGGCACCGGCCACGGATCAGCCTTCGCCGTCCCCGGCGTCCGGCGCTGCGCTTTCGACCGCGTCCTCATCACCGCCGCCGCTGTCCGGCAGCCGCTCGACGGAGACGACCTTCTCGCCGTCTGCCGTACGGAAGATGGTCACGCCCTGGCTGGACCGGCCGACGATACGGACCTGGTCGACCGGGGTGCGGATCATCTGGCCGCCCGACGTAACCAGCAGCAGTTCGTCACCGTCCTCGACCGGGAAGGAGGCCGCCAGTCGCGTGCCCGCGCGGCCGCCGAGGCCATGGGCGGTGAGCCCCTGCCCGCCCCGGCCGGTGCGCCGGTATTCATAGGCGGAAGAGCGTTTGCCGAAGCCCGTGTCGGTAACCGTCAGGATGAACTGCTCGGCCGCGCCCAGTTCGGCGATGCGCTCGACGCTGAGCGCCGTGGCTTCGGTAGTGCCTTCGCCTGCCTCGTCATCGGCCTCGACTGTCACGCCCGTCTCATCCTCGTCGCCCGCCGCCCGACGCATGGCCGAAGCGTGTTTGACATAGGCGGCCCGCTCGTCCGGCGTCGCATCGACCCGGCCCAGGACGGCCATGGAGATGACCTCGTCATCCTTCTGCAGACGGACGCCGCGGACCCCGGTCGAGTCCCGGCCCTTGAACACCCGCACGTCATCGGCCTTGAAGCGGATGGCGCGGCCCAGGGCCGTCGTCAGCATGACGTCGTCCTCTGCGGTGCACAGCGCAACCCCGACCATGTGGTCGCCATCTTCCAGCTTCATGGCGATCTTGCCGGCGCGGTTGACGGTGGCGAAATCGCTGAGCTTGTTGCGGCGCACGTCGCCGGACCGGGTGGCGAACATGATGTCGTAGTTGGCCCATTCCGCCTCGTCCTCGGGCAGGGGCAGGACGTTCATGATGCTGTCGCCCGGCTCGATGGGCAGCAGGTTGACGAAGGCCTTGCCGCGCGACTGCGGATTGCCCAACGGCAGGCGCCAGGTCTTGAGTTTGTAGGCCTTGCCGTTGGTGGCGAAGAACAGCACCGGTGTGTGGGTCGAGGCCGAGAAGACACCGACGACGGCGTCGTCCTCCTTCATCGCCACGCCCGAACGGCCCTTGCCGCCGCGATGCTGGGTCCGATAGGCGTTCAGCGCCACGCGTTTGACGTAGCCGCCGTGGGTGACGGTGACGACCATGTCCTCGCGCGGGATCAGGTCCTCGTCTTCCAGCTCATAGTCACCCTCGCCGATCAGGGTCCGGCGCGGCACTGCGAACTCGCCGCGCACGACCAGCAGGTCCTCGCGGATCACGGCCAGGATGTTGGCGCGGTCGCTCAACAGGGTCAGATGGCCCTGGATGGTGTCGGCCAGACCGCGCGCCTCACCGAAGATGTCGTCACGGCCCAGGCCGGTCAGGCGGCTGAGCGTCAGTCCGAGGATGGCGCGGGCCTGTTCGTCGGTCAGGTTCAGCTTGTCGCCGTCGACCAGCATGGAGCGCGGGTCGGCGATCAACTCGATCAGGGCGATCATGTCGCCGACAGGCCAGCTCCTGGTCTGCAGCCGCTCTCGCGCCTCGGCCGGATCGGCCGAGCTGCGAATGATGTGGATGACCTCGTCGATATTGGCCACGGCCACGGCCAGACCGACCAGCACATGGCCACGGTCGCGGGCCTTGGCCAGTTCGAATTTGATGCGGCGGACGACCACTTCCTCACGGAATTCGAGGAAGGCCTCCAGCAGCTGGCGCAGACCCATCTGGATCGGACGGCCATGGTTCAGGGCCAGCATGTTGACGCCGAACGAACTCTGCATGGCCGTGAAGCGCCACAGCTGGTTCAGCACCACATCAGCCGAGGCGTCGCGCTTCAGCTCGATGACGATACGCATGCCGTCGCGGTCGGACTCGTCACGAACGTCGGAAATGCCTTCGATCCGCTTTTCGCGGACCATTTCGACGATGCGCTCGATCAGGGTCTGTTTGTTGACCTGATAGGGCAGCTGGGTGACGACGATGGCCTCGCGGTCCTTGCGGATCGTCTCGATCGTCGCCTGGCCTCGCACCACGACCGAGCCGCGGCCGTCGCGCAGGGCGTTGCGGGGCGCCGTTCGGCCCATGATCTCGCCGCCCGTCGGGAAATCGGGACCGGGGACGATGTCCAGCAGGGCGTCGTCGCTGATGTTCGGGTCGTCCAGCAGGGCGACGCAGGCGTCGATGATCTCGCCGAGGTTATGCGGCGGGATATTGGTCGCCATGCCGACGGCGATGCCGCCCGCGCCATTGACGAGGAGGTTCGGGATCCGCGCCGGCAGGACGACGGGCTCCAGCTCCTTTTCATCGTAGTTCGGCTGGAAATCGACCGTGTCCTTGTCGATGTCGGTCAGCAGGGCCGAGGCGGCCGGGGCCATCCGGGCCTCGGTGTATCGCATCGAGGCCGGCATATCGCCGTCGACCGAGCCGAAATTGCCCTGGCCGTCGACCAGCATCAAACCCATCGAGAAGGGCTGGGCCATGCGGACCAGCGCCATATAGACCGAGGCGTCGCCATGCGGGTGGAAGCGGCCCAGCACGTCGCCGACGACGCGGGCGCATTTCGAATAGGGCCGGTCGGGCGTCATCTTGAGGTCGTGCATCGAATACAGGATGCGGCGGTGCACGGGCTTCAGCCCGTCGCGGGCGTCCGGCAGGGCGCGGGACACGATCACGCTCATGGCGTAGTCGAGATACGAGCGCCGCAGCTCGTCTTCGATGGTGATGGTTGAGATTTCGCCGCCGCCGCCCGAAGCCGGGGGCAGTGCGTCGTTATAGCTGTCGTCAGTCAAGGAAATCAGGCTTTAAATGGCCGGAATCGGAACGTGATCCGCGAAC
>CAZFQC010000134.1:0-1069 GCA_964520795.1 uncultured Brevundimonas sp. | reverse complement strand
GCCCAGACATTGGTGGTCGAGACCGAGGCGTTGCCGGCGTTGAACAGCTCGATGGAGAAGTCATCGACCGGAAACTCCTGCCGGTTCGCCGTCCCGGCTGACGTCGTGTCGCCGCCGTACCAGTGAAGGCCGTCGGGATTGCCCTGCGGGTCGCGGTGATCGTGCTTCAGCGTCAGACCGCCCTCTTCATTCCGGCTAATGACCCAGGTGCGGGAGTGGTCCTCGCCGACATGGAAGGGAATCCGGACCTCGTCGGCCGTGCAGTCCCGAACATGCATGATCAGGCGCGAGCGGGCGAAATCGGCGTCGGCAGCGTCCGTGGTCACGACCCGGCCCGCGAATCGTTGCCCGCACAGGGCGTTGAGACTGGCCATGAAGGCGTCCTGCTGCGGCGCGGCGCCGGGCACGGTGGCGCAGGCGGACAGGGCAAGGGCGGCGGCGAGGGCGATGAGCTGTTTCATCCAGCCATGCTAGCCGGAACAGCCCGCCTCGCCTAACCTGACGTCATGGCCGACACCGTGACGCTTCGCCTCATCATCGACGATCCCGTGCCGGGCGTGCGCTACAGCCTTCAGAAGGACGACATGCCGTTCGAGCCGTGCACCGCCGGCGACGTTCCGCTGGCGTTCGAAATTCCGATCACCCTGCAGCCCGACGGCCGAATGACCGGTCCCTTCGTGCGTCGGGAGGGGCCTGTACGCCGCTTTGTCTACATCCGCATCGGGATCCCGGCGGGCGACCACGCTGCCGCCTGGAGCCGGCGCGCCAAGATCGATATCCACGACATTCCGAAGGCCCTGCTGGTTCCGGACGCCCGGCTGGAGGTTCATCTGCCGGGGCGCGGCAAGGACGGTTCGCCGGCCTGCGCCACCGTGCGCCCTGTCCTTGGATGGCGGCCTGTCTGACCGGCGTTGACTTTGGAGCGCGCCTGAGTATGTTCCGCGCCTCTCATTTCAGCGGCTTTCGCCGTCGCAAAGGTAATTCCGATGGCCAAGCCGGCTTCAATCAAGATCCGCCTGAACTCGTCCGCCGACACCGGCTTCTTCTACGTGACCAAGAAGAACGCCCG
>CAZFQC010000133.1:0-6825 GCA_964520795.1 uncultured Brevundimonas sp. | reverse complement strand
TCGATCACGCCTATGACGTCGTCGTCGTCGGCGCGGGCGGCTCGGGCCTTCGCGCCGCCCTCGGCGCGGCCCAGCAGGGGCTGAAGGTCGCCTGCGTCACCAAGGTCTTCCCGACCCGCTCCCACACCGTTGCGGCCCAGGGCGGCATCTCCGCCTCGCTTGGCAACATGGGCGAGGATAGCTGGCAGTGGCACATGTACGACACCGTCAAGGGGTCGGACTGGCTGGGTGACCAGGATGCCATCGAATACCTGGTCCGAAATGCGCCCAAGGCCGTCTATGAGCTCGAGCACTGGGGCGTTCCCTTCTCGCGCACCGAGGAAGGCAAGATCTACCAGCGCGCCTTCGGCGGCATGACGCGCAATTTCGGCGAGGGCCCGGTGCAGCGCACCTGCGCCGCCGCCGACCGCACCGGCCACGCCATCCTGCACACCCTCTACGGCCAGTCCGTGCGCCGCGAGGTCGAGTTCTTCGTCGAGTATTTTGCGCTGGACCTGATCATGCAGGACGGCGCCTGCACCGGCGTGACGGCGTTGAAGCTCGACGACGGCACCATGCACCGCTTCCGCGCCAAGCTGGTGATCCTGGCCACCGGCGGCTACGGCCGCGCCTATTTCTCGGCCACCAGCGCCCACACCTGCACGGGCGACGGCAACGCCATGGTGCTGCGCGCCGGCCTGCCGCTGCAGGACATGGAGTTCGTGCAGTTCCACCCCACCGGCATCTACGGTGCCGGCTGCCTGATCACCGAGGGCGCCCGCGGCGAGGGCGGCTATCTGACCAATTCCGAGGGCGAGCGCTTCATGGAGCGCTATGCGCCGACCGTGAAGGACCTGGCCCCGCGCGACATGGTCAGCCGCTCCATGACCATCGAGATCCGTGAAGGCCGCGGCGTGGGCCCGAACAAGGACCACATCCACCTGCACCTCGACCACCTCGACCCCGCCGTCCTGCACGAGCGCCTGCCGGGCATCTCCGAGAGCGCCAAGATCTTCGCCGGCGTCGATGTGACGAAGCAGCCGATCCCGGTCCTGCCGACCGTGCACTACAATATGGGCGGCATCCCCACCAACTATCACGGCGAGGTCCTGACCAAGGTCGGCGACAATGCCGATACGGTGGTCCCCGGACTGATGGCGGTGGGCGAGGCGGCCTGCGTCTCGGTGCACGGGGCCAATCGTCTGGGCTCCAACAGCCTGACCGACCTGGTCGTGTTCGGTCGCGCCGCCGGCCTGCGCTGCGGCGAGGTTGTCGACAAGGCCTCGAAGGTGCCGGACGTCCCGGCCTCCGCCACCGACGGGCACATCGCCCGCCTCGACCGCTTCCGCCATGCGAACGGCTCGACCCCGACGTCGAAGCTGCGCATCGACATGCAGCGCGCCATGCAGTCCGACGCCGCCGTCTTCCGCACCGGCAAGACGCTGGAGGAGGGGGTGGCCAAGCTGCGCGCCATCCACGCCGCCGGCGCCGATATCAAAACCACCGACCGCGGCCTGATCTGGAACACCGACCTGGTCGAGACGCTGGAATACGACAACCTGGTCGACCAGGCCCTGGTCACCATCGAGGGTGCCCTGAACCGCACCGAAAGCCGCGGGGCCCACGCCCGCGAGGACTATCCCGACCGGGACGACAGCAACTGGATGAAACACACTCTCGCCTGGAAGGTCCCCGGCGATGCGGTGAAGATCGACTACCGGCCGGTGCATAACTACACGATGTCGAAGGACATCGATTACATTGAGCCCAAGGCGCGGGTGTACTGATGGTCCAACTCAATCTCCCCAGGGGCTCGAAGCCCGCCCGCGGCAAGGTCTACAAGGCCCCCAAGGGCGCGAAGAACGTCAAGACCTACAAGGTCTATCGCTATGACCCCGAGGTCGATGCCAATCCGCGCTGGGACACCTTCCAGGTCTCCGCCGACGACCACGGCCCGATGCTGCTGGACGCCCTGATCCACATCAAGAACGAGATCGACCCGACCCTGACCTTCCGGCGGTCGTGCCGCGAGGGCATCTGCGGCTCCTGCTCGATGAACATCGACGGCCGCAACACCCTGGCCTGCACCAAGGGCTGGGAGGAGTGCTCCTCCTCGACCATCTCCATCGCCCCCCTGCCGCACCAGCCGGTGGTCAAGGACCTGGTGACGGACCTGACCCTGTTCTACGCCCAGTACGACTCGATCCAGCCCTACCTCCAGTCCGACGAGCCGGACCCGGAGAAGGAGCGCATCCAGCTGCCCGGGGACCGCGCCAGGCTGGACGGCCTGTACGAATGCATCCTGTGCGCCTGCTGCTCGACCTCCTGCCCCAGCTACTGGTGGAACCAGACGGAATATCTCGGCCCGGCGGCCCTGCTGCAGTCCTATCGCTGGATCGCCGACAGTCGCGATGACGCCACGAACAAGCGGCTCGACGACCTCGAGGACCCGTTCAAACTCTACCGCTGCCACACCATCATGAACTGCGCCCAGGTCTGCCCGAAGGGGCTCAACCCGGCCGAGGCCATCGCGAAAACCAAGAAGCTGATGGTGGCGCCGGGCCGGAAGAAGACGGAAGCGGCCTAGTCCGCGAAGCGGGTTCATCACAACGGGCACAACGATTCCACAACGTGCACGACGGGTGCCGCGCCTCGCTGCCGCTGTGTTCGTTGTGCTTCCGTTGTGTTCGCCGTGATGAACCTTGAATGCCCACCGCTTGCCGCTTTCGCGGCGAGGAACAGCCCGCTATAGGCGCGACATGGCGAAGATCACCTACATCGAACACGACGGCCGCGAGCATGTCGTTGAGGTCAAGACCGGCCTCTCCGTCATGGAGGGGGCGATCCGCAACAACGTCCCCGGCATCGACGCCGACTGCGGCGGGGCCTGCGCCTGCGCCACCTGCCACGTCTATGTCGACGAGGCCTTCGCCGCCGAGACGGGCCGCGCCTCGGCCATGGAGGAGTCGATGCTGGACTTCGCCGAGAACGTCCAGCCGAACAGCCGCCTGTCCTGCCAGATCCGGGTCTCGGACGACCTCGACGGCCTGATCGTCCGCCTGCCTGAAAACCAGCACTGAGCCGCGACCGTGGGTCAGGCTGATCCCGGGCTTGTCGACCGCGTCGGCCGGCTCATCGCCGACGGCCCGAAGGATCGCCCGCCCCTCATTGCCATCGTCGGCGCGCAGGGGTCCGGCAAGACCACCCTGGCCCGCGCCGCCGCTGACCGGTTCGGGGCCGTGCAGATTTCGCTGGACGACGTCTATCTGACCCGGGCGGCGCGTGAGGTCCTGGCGCGCGAGGTCCATCCGCTGTTCATCACCCGCGGCCCGCCCGGGACCCATGACCTCGGCCTGATTCAACAGTTGATCGACGCCCTGGCCATGGCCGGGCCGGTCGACGAAACCCCGATTCCGGTCTTCGACAAGCGCGTCGACGACCGGCGACCGGTTGAGGACTGGCGCGTGTTTCGCGGTCGGCCGACGGCCATATTGATCGACGGCTGGTGCCTCGGCGCCGTTCCCGAGGCGGCGACGACCCTCGCGCAGCCGGTCAATACCCTGGAAGCCGACCGCGACCCGGACGGCGACTGGCGCCGCGCCGTCAATGCCCGGCTCGGCGATGCCTATGCCGACCTCGCGGCCCGGTTCGACGCCGTCCTGTTCCTGCGCGCGCCGGACTTCGACCGGGTTCTGGACTGGCGCTGCCAGCAGGAGGCCGATCTTCTGGGCGTGGCCACCGAGGACCTGCCTGCGGTGGAACGCGCCCGTCTGGCCGACTTCATCCAGTATTTCGAACGGATCACCCGGCGCATGCTGGACGGCGGCGTGAGGGCCGATGTCGTGGTGCAACTGGATCGAAACCGTTTGCCGGCGCTTATGGGCGTATGAGCCCTCCGCAGGACCGCCGTTTCGAGCCCCGCTCGCCCGCAAATACCCGGGCGGTGGTCGTCGCCCCCGGCCTCGAACTGACCTGTCTGATCGTCGACCACTCCTCCGCGGGCCTGCGTCTGCGGCTGGATCGCGGCCTCGCCCTGCCCGGGGCGGTGCAGGTGATCGATCTGGCCCGGGGCGTGGCGCTTGAGGCCGAGGTGGTCTGGTGCAAGGGGCAGGAGGCGGGGCTGAAACAGCGCGGCCAGTCGTCCCTGCGCGGGCTCGTCCCGTCCCGCTTCGCCGCCGCCCGAGACGCCTTCCTGAGGGCCGGCGGACGTTAGAGCCTACAGGCCCGAGATCGCCTTGAAGCCCACATAGACGGCGACGATCAGGATCAGACCCGCGAACAGCCGCCGACCCAGGACGGCGCGGTCGCCGAGCCGCCGGGCAATCGGCAGGCCCGCCAGGGTTCCCGCCGTCCCGCCGACCGCCATGGCCGCGACGATGGGCCAGTCGATCAGGCCGGACAGGGCATAGTTGGCCGCCGTCGTCGTCCCGAAGGCCGCCACGCTGACCAGGGACGAGGCCTGGGCTACGGCAAGGGTCATGCCTGCGGCCCCCATCAGGCCGGGCACGATCAGGAAGCCACCGCCGATGCCGAAGAAGCCCGCCGCCGCGCCGACGCCGACGCCCGAGGCGACGATCCGCGGGGCCATGGCGGGGGTCAGGCGCACATTGTCGGCCCCGACCGGCGCGCCCGGTCGCAGCATGGCCAGGGCGACCAGTCCCATGGCCATGGCGAAGAAGATCAGCAGGGCCTGGCCGTCGATGGCCTTGGCCGCCGTGGAGCCCGCAAAGGCGCCGACCGAGCCGGCTCCGGCGAACAGCAGGGCACACGGCCAGCGCACCCGCCCGGCCCGCGCCTGGCCGACGAGGGCTGTCAGGGCGTTGAGCGCCACACCGGCCGCCGAGGCACCGATGGCGACATGGGGGTCCTTCACCCCGACGACATACAGCAGCAGCGGCACGGCCAGCACCGAGCCGCCGCCACCGAAGACCGTCAGCAGCAGGGCGACGACCCCACCGCTGAGTACCGCGAGCATCAGTTGGACGACGGTCGCATCCATGCCGTCAGCCCCGGCTTCCGGATCCGCTGACGGTGGGCAGTCCCTCGGCCTTCCAGCCGTTCAGGCCGCCCTCGAGCACAAAGGCCTCGCCCGGGACGCTGGCGGCCAGGCGGACGCAGTTCATGCCGGTGCGCGCGCCGGAGCGGCACATATAGATGACCTCGCGACCCGGCTGGACGTCGAGATCGGCCGCGTCGAAGGCGGACAACGGCTTGACCACACTGTCGGCGATCCGTTCCTGCGCGACCTCATCGGGCTCGCGGATATCGACCAGAACGGCCTTGCCGGCCTTGATGCGGGCCGCGACTTCGGCGGCGGGGAGGGGGGTGAGCACGGCCATGAGTCAATGTCCTTGGGAAGGGGGGCAATAGAGGTCGGCGAGGACGGCGATCAGCCTGAGGGCCGCCGGCTCGACGATTCGGTAGAGGATGGACACGCCCTCGCGCCGGCCTGCGATCAGCCCTTCCTCGCGCAGCACGGCGAGGTGTTGCGACAGGGCGGACTGGGACAGGCCTTCCGGCGGCATCAGCTCGCCCACGGCGCGTTCGCCGTCGCCGAGCTGACACAGGATCATCAGACGCTTCTCGTTCGAGAGCGCCTTCAGAAGCCGCGCCGCGTCCCCGGCTCTGGCCTGGAACTGCGGCAGGGATAGGGTGGGACCATCGATCATGGCGGCAATATATGCGTAGTTGCTAATTTAGCAATAGCTAATATATTGGCATGAAGACCGGAGACTGAATGTCATGACCCCTTCCCCGACCGTCGAGGGCTTCTTCGACGCCGCGACCCACACCGTCACCTATCTGGTCGCCGATCCCGCGACCGGCGCCGCGCTGGTCATCGACCCGGTGCTCGACTTCGACGCCGCCAGCGGCCGGACCTCGACCGCTTCGCTGGAACAGGTTCTCGTCCGCATCGCCGAACGGGGCCTGAAGCTGGAACGGGTGCTGGAAACCCATGCCCACGCCGACCACCTGACAGGCGCGGATGAAATCCGCCGCCGCACCGGTGCACCCATCGGCATCGGCAGTCGCATCACAGAGGTGCAGAAGGTCTTCGGCGTCCTGTTCGAGGCCCACGACGTCACCGCCGACGGCGTGGTCTTCGACAGCCTCTATGCCGACGGCGCGCGCTTCACCCTGGGCGGGCTCCCGGTCGAGGTGTTGCACACGCCCGGCCACACCCCCGCCTGCGTCAGCTATGTCATCGGCGACGCGGCCTTTGTCGGCGACACCCTGTTCATGCCCGACTACGGCTCGGCGCGTTGCGACTTTCCCGGCGGCGACGCCCGGACGCTGTATGGCTCGATCCAGCGCCTGTTCGCCCTGCCGCCGGAAACCCGTGTGTTCGTCGGCCACGACTATCTGCCCGAGGGCCGGACCGACTATCGCTGGGAGTCCACCGTGGCCGCCCAGAAATCCGGCAACATCCACCTCGGCGGCGGGCGGTCGGAAGCCGAATTCGTGGCCCTGCGCGAGGCCCGCGACGCGACCCTCAAGGTCCCGGCCCTGATCCTGCCCTCGCTCCAGATCAACATCCGCGCCGGTGCCCTGCCGCCGCCCGAGCCCTCGGGCAAGCGGTTCCTCAAACTGCCGCTGAACGCAATCTGACCTAGAGATCGGCCGGCATCGTCCCCGCATTGATGGCGATGCGGCCGATCAGTCCCTTGACGATCAGATCGATCGCCGTGCCCTCGCGATAGTCGGCCGCGGCGACGAAATTGACCCGGTCCTCGCTGATCAGGCCGTAGATCTTCTTCTGGTCGCTCTCGCTGTTGCGCGGATCATAGACAGCGATCGAGAAGCCGCCCTTGGTGTGCATCATCTTCATGGTCGGCACGTCGGTGT
>CAZFQC010000132.1:3613-6917 GCA_964520795.1 uncultured Brevundimonas sp. | reverse complement strand
CCAAGCGCATCTCCACCGGCCGCGAGATCAGCGTGCGCCTGCTGTACTGGACCGCTTTCGTCGACGGCCAGGGCCGCGTCGCCTTCCGCGAGGACGTCTATGAGCGGGACGCCAAACTGGCCGAGGCGCTCGGCATCGCGATCAGCCTGCCCCGCCCGGTCGATGACGGCGCGCGGGTGGCCAATGACGTCGGGCCGTAGGGTCTAGATCCGGAACGCCGCCGTCAGCCGGTCCAGCTGGCTCTGGACGGGATTGACCGCGTCCTCCTCGGGCTCGTCCAGATACATGCGGCGATCCAGGTGCAGCACCCGGTCGTACAGCTTGTCGGTGCGCACCATATATTCGACGAGGGCGATCGGAAGTTCCGGATTGCCGGGCTCACTCGCGATCTTGCGCTCCGCGAGGCGATAACGCGCCTCGCAGGCGGCCTCGGCCGTCATGTCGCCTTCGCGCACGGCGCGCTGGACCAGCAGCCAGGAGGCGATCTGCATCAGCCGGGTGGTCAGCTTCATGCTCTCGCCGGCATAGGCCAGGGCCGTGGACCGGGACAGCAGCTTGGACTCCCGACGCCCGTCCCCGTCCAGATAGGCGGCGGTCTCCTCGACCAGTTCCATCCCTTCCCGGAAGGTGCGGTCGAACAGTTCAGAACGCGCGAAATCATCCACGACCGCGGCGCGGCTGCGGCCCGTTTGCGAAGGCATGGTGGCGTCAACAGACATGAACTCAACCAGACTCATGGAACAGGCACATCCGTATCACGACCGGCACGGCATGGCGCGGCGCTTCCCTGGTGTGCAACGGCCATGCCAGACGGAGGGGCGGCAGGGTCAGGACCGGAAATTGAACATGGCGTCGGCCGCATTGCGCTGCGACGACTTGCCTTCGATGGCGGCACTGGAGCGGTCGATCTCGGCCTGAAGCCCGGCGATCCGCTGTTTCAGGTCCTCAACCGAATAACCGTCGAGGTCCTCGCGCGTCAGGGCGATCAGCGGCGCGCCGCGCGCCGGACGGGGCTCCAGATCTTCAAACATCGCCGCCTCCTTCGTGGCCATTCGACCCGCAACCGCCTATTTCAACGCCCGGATACGGATGATTGCAAGAACGGGACAGGGGAATGCGCACAGTCGAGATCACGGGCGGTGCCGGCCCCGCGGAGTCCCTGGGCCTCTGCGAACGTCCCGATCCGGCCGCCGGGCCGGGCCAGATTCGCATCCGGGTCCAGGCCGCCGGCATCAACCGGCCCGACATCCTGCAGCGGCTGGGCCGCTATCCGGCCCCGCCCGGTGCATCTGACATCCTCGGTCTGGAGGTCGCGGGCGAGGTGGACCAGGTCGGCGACGGCGTGACGCGCTGGTCTGTCGGAGACCGCGTCTGCGCCCTTCTGGGCGGGGGCGGCTATGCGGAATACGCGGTCGTCGACGCCCGTCACGCCCTGCCCGTCCCGGCCGGGATGGATCTCGTCCAGGCGGCCGCCCTGCCCGAGACGATCTGCACCGTCTTCGCCAATGTGTTCGAGTCCGGCGCGCTGAAGGCCGGCGAGACCCTGCTGATCCATGGGGCCACCAGCGGCATCGGCGTCACCGCTATCCAGATGGCGAAGGCCGCCGGTGCCCGGGTCATCGCCACCTCGCGCGGTGCCGCCAAGGCCGGGGCCGCGCGCCGGCTCGGTGCCGACCTCAGTCTGGATGCCGCTGCGGACGACCTGGAAGCAACGATCCGGGCGTTCGGCGGCGCGGATGTGGTGCTGGACATGGTCGGAGCCGACTACGCCGCCCTCAACCAGGCGGTACTGAACCCCTTCGGCCGCTGGGTGGTCATCGCCACCCAGTCGGGCGGGTTGGCGCAGATCGATCTGGCGAGGCTGATGATGAAGCGGATCACCCTGACGGGCTCGACCCTTCGGGCCCGGCCGGCTGCCGAAAAGGCCCGGCTGATCGCGGCGGTCGAGGCGACCGTCTGGCCGTGGGTCGCGTCCGGCGCGGTCCGGCCGCCGGTCGAGGCGACCTTCCCCCTGGAACAGGCATCGGCCGCCCACCTCCGGCTGGAGGCGGGCGGCCATGTCGGCAAGATCGTGCTGACGGTCTGAGGCCTACCAGCGACCGCCGCCGCGAACCGGCCGCAGCGAGGAAATGCGGTCGTTCATGCCCGTGTAGCGGAGGTTGCGGACGTCATCCCGGAAGGTGACGCACTGACCCCGGTAGTAGGCGTCGGTGCACGCTTCCCACTCACCCCGGAACTGCATCGAGCTGATGGCGTCGTTGAAGCCCGTATTGGCCAGGTTCGGCATCTCGTTGTCGAAGCGGAAGCTGGCCCCGCGATAGTCGGCGTCGCGGAAGATGGTCACCGAGGTCCGCCCGCCGCCCCAGCCGCCGCCGGGACGATCCGGCCGGCCACCGCCGCCGCCCGGGCGATCTTCATAGTCGCCGCGGTGGGGGCCGCAGACCAGCAGGCCGTCGTTGTTGCGGATCTCGTAATTGGCGCAACGGTTCAGCTCGATCGAGGTGCCGCGAACCGCGCCGCGGTAGGTGCGGCAGTCGGCATAGAGGCGGCCGCGATTGACGTATTCACCGCTGCAGCTGGCGCGGTAGTCACCGCGCGGGGCCACACGCTCGGGGCCGCCCGGGATCTGCGGCGCGAACTCCTGGCCGGAGCCGGAGAAGACCGCTGCGGCGGCCAGCATTTCGATCAGCATGGAAGTTCCTCCAAAAGGTCTCTCGGCGCACAACGCGTCTGTGAAGCCACCGTTGCGCAGTCTGGATGAACCTTGGCTGTATGGCCTTGTCGGGTTCCGTTTTCTTTTCCGGCGAATAGGACTATATCGCGAGCATCAACGCCCGGTCGAAAGGCCGGGCGCCGTCGTATCCAGAGCCCGGTTTTCGGGCTCGAACAAGAACCGGAACGCCCCCATGACCGACATCCTGATGCCCAAGGCCACCGCGGTCTGGCTTGTCGACAACACCTCCCTGACCTTCGAGCAGATCGCCGACTTCTGCGGCCTGCACCCGCTGGAAGTGCGCGGCATCGCCGACGGCGACGTGGCCCGGGACATCCGCGGCGCCGATCCGCTGGTCAACGGCCAGCTGACCCGCGAAGAACTGGACAAGGCCCAGAACGACGACGCCTATCGCATGCAGGCCGTGGTCAGCCGCCACGCCGAACTGCTGAAGGTGCACAAGGCACCGCCGAAATACACGCCGGTCTCGCGCCGCCAGGACCGCCCGGACGCCATCATGTGGTTCGTGCGCAACCACCCCGAGGTGACCGACGCCCAGATCGCCAAGATGCTCGGCACCACCAAGTCGAC
>CAZFQC010000132.1:0-3513 GCA_964520795.1 uncultured Brevundimonas sp. | reverse complement strand
GCCCGGGCCTCCAGACTGGTGATCTGTTCCTTAAGTCGGAGCTTCTGCTGCTTGAGCTCCCTCACGCGAAGCGAGTCCGTGGACGGGTGTGTCGTCTCCCGCCGGATCACTTCATCCAGGTTGCGGTGACGGTTTCCCAGTTCGCGGATACGAGCTTCGATGGTCATGGCTTGCGCCTCCATGTCTAAGGGACCAGTACAGTCAGCGCCGGGTCTGACCGGCTGTAGAATCACATTCCAGTGAACTGCCGACCGTCCTGATACGGACCACCCTGGAGCCCGAATTGGCCGAAGATGTGAACAGAGCCGTACGGAACCCTTCCGGCTCGACGCCTGCCAGACTGATCGTCGGAATTTCCGGAGCCTCCGGCGTGACTTACGGCGTCCGGGTGCTGGATGCCCTGCGCGAGCTGGGGGTCGAGAGCCACCTCGTCGTGACCCGCGCGGCCCTGCTGACCCTGTCGCAGGAGACGGATCTCGCGGCCGACGACCTGCTGGGCCGCGCCGACGTGACGCACCGGCTGAATGACGTCGGCGCCTCGATCGCCTCGGGTTCGTTCCGGACCATGGGGATGATCATCGCGCCCTGTTCGGTCCGCACGATGAGCGAGATTGCCACCGGCGTGACCTCCACCCTGCTGACCCGGGCCGCCGATGTGGTTCTGAAGGAGCGCCGCCCGCTGGTGCTGATGGTGCGCGAGACGCCGCTGCATCTCGGTCACCTGCGCACCATGACCGCCCTGGCCGAGATGGGGGCGATCATCGCCCCGCCCCTGCCCGCCTTCTATGCCAAGCCCGCCTCGATCGCCGAGATGGTCGATCAGTCCGTCGGCCGGGCGCTGGACCTGTTCGGTCTCGACTGGTCGGCTGTCAGACGCTGGGACGGCCTCAAGGGACCGGCCACGGAATGAGCCTGTGGGACTGGGCGTTGAAGGCCTATGCCGCTGACGGGGTGGCCGACGCCTGTCTGGAGCTGCAGGACGCCGCCGGTCAGAACGTACCCCTGCTGCTGTGGGCCGCCTGGTGCGCCGCCGAGGGCCGCGCGCCCGATGAGGATGCGCTGGAAGCCGCCGGCGACACTGCCCGCGCCTGGCAGGACACGGCCATCGCCCCGCTGCGGGCCGTGCGCAAGGCGCTGAAGGCCCGGGCCCCGGACCTCGCCGACGCCGACCGGGAGGCCGTCCGGGCCCAGGTCAAGTCGGTGGAGCTGGAAGCGGAACGCCGTCTGCTGGCCGCGCTTGAGGCCCTCTCCCCCGCGCCCTCGGGCCCGCCGCGCCCGCCGATCGACACCCTCGTGGCCGCCGCCCGGGTCTGGTCACCGATGACGCCGCGCGCCGGACTGGTCCGGCTCGCAGACCGCCTTCCGGCCTGAGGCGACGCACAGTATGATCCTCCGGCAGGGGCCGACATGAACGACGACGAACCTTATCTGAGCGAAGAAGATCTGGCGCTGCACGCCCGGCTCAAGGTGCTTCAGCTCGAGCACGCCGACCTCGACGCCTCGATCGAGGCCCTGGGTCACATGCCGGTGCCGGACCAGCTGATGATCGCGCGGCTGAAGCGCAAGAAGCTGTTGCTGCGGGACGAGATCGCCAAGGTCGAGGACCGCATCCTGCCCGACATCATCGCCTGAAGGCCGCGTCAGCGCCCCTTCTTGCGGACCCACATGGCCGCATCGGCCTCGGCCAGCCAGACCTCGGGATCGGTGTGGCCGGCGAAGGCGCGGACGCCGAAAGAGCCACCCAGCGGAGCCTGTTCCCCGGCCCAGACGAAGCCGTCGACCTCGAGCGCGGCGGCCAGACGCCGGGCCTTGTCGCGGCCCTCGTCAAGTCCGGCGTTGAGCATCAGCAGACCAAACTCGTCACCGCCCAGTCGGCCGACCGCGTCCGACTCGCGCAGATTGGCCCGCAACAGTTCGGCGACCTGCACAAGGGCGGCGTCGCCCGCGGCATGGCCGAGGGTGTCGTTCACGATCTTGAAGCCGTCGAGATCGAGATACAGCAGCACCGCGGGTGCCTCATGGCGTCGGCAAAAGGCCATGGCACTGCGCATGGCGTTCACGAAGCCGCGGCGGTTAAGGGCCGGGGTCAGGACGTCGTGATCCGCTGCCGCCTCGGCCGCCTCCGCGCGCAGGCGCAAGGCCTCGACCTCGGCGCGCAGGCGCTCGATCTCGGCTTGGGGGTCGGTGACGGCCGCGTCTGTCACGAGCGATAGGGGCTCCCCGGCCGGCGACTCAACACGTCCGGCTGGCGGTGAGCCTAACGCCGTCGGTTGCGGGCGCAACGCGAGTCCTGTATCGCGCCGCTTTCCCGCGAAAAGGGCGAGCCTCCATGACGACCGGGACACCACCAGTGGCGATCATCATGGGCAGTCGTTCAGACTGGCCGACGATGAAACACGCCGCCGACGCCCTCGACCGGCTGGGCGTCGCCTGGGACGCCCGGGTGGTCAGCGCCCACCGCACCCCCAAACGCCTGTTCGACTTCGCCACCGGGGCCCGCGCGGCGGGCTTCAAGGTCATCATCGCCGGCGCCGGCGGCGCCGCCCACCTGCCCGGCATGGCCGCCTCCATGACCGAACTGCCGGTGCTCGGCGTCCCGGTGGAGTCGAAGGCGCTCAAGGGCATGGACAGCCTGTTGTCGATCGCCCAGATGCCCGGCGGCATTCCGGTGGCGACCCTGGCCATCGGCGAGCCGGGCGCGAAAAACGCCGGCATCCTCGCCGCCCAGATCCTGGCCCTGTCGGACCCGATCCTGGCCGGACGGCTGACGGCCTTCCGCGAGGCCCAGACCGAGGCCGTGCACGAAACCGTCGAGGACTGAGTGGCCCTGACGCTGAAAGCCTCGCCCCTGCCGCCCGGCTCGACGCTCGGCATCCTCGGCGGCGGCCAGTTGGGACGGATGCTGAGTCAGGCCGCCTCGCGCCTCGGTTTCAATGTCGTCATCCTCGACCCCGAGGACAACAGCCCGGCCGGCCGCGTCTCCCAGGGCCAGATCGTCGCCGCCTATGACAATCCGACGGCCCTGACCGTGCTGGGTCAGACCTGCGAAGCCGTCACCTTCGAATTCGAGAACGTCCCCGCCGGCTCGGTCGAGCGGCTGGTCGACGGCGGCGCTGTGGTCGCGCCGGGTCCCCGGGCCCTGGCCGTGGCCCAGGACCGGGTTGACGAAAAGACCTTCCTCAACAGCGTGGGCGCGACCACCGTCGACTTCGCCGCCGTCGACAGCCTCGAGGACCTGCTGGCCGGGCTGGACCGGCTCGGCGCCCCGGCCCTGCTGAAGACCCGGCGCGACGGCTATGACGGCAAGGGCCAGGTCTGGGTGCGGTCGGCAAGGATGGCCGCAGATGCCTGGGCCGCCGTCGGCGAACGCCCGGCCATCCTCGAGGCCCGCGCCGACTTCGTGCGCGAACTGTCGGTCATCGCCGCGCGCGGTCGCGACGGAGGCATCGCCGTCTATCCGCTGGGCGAGAATATCCACAAGGGCGGGGTGCTGAAGACCACCCTGGCCCCCGC
>CAZFQC010000131.1:0-6920 GCA_964520795.1 uncultured Brevundimonas sp. | reverse complement strand
CCCTGTTCAACCTGACCTGGGTCGAGAACCGGGGCGTCAGCTTCGGCCTGTTCGGTGACGGCTCCGCCCGCTGGATGCTCAGCGCCTTCTCGATCGCTGTGGCCGGCATCCTCGGCTGGTGGGCCCTGAAGGTGGATCGTCGCCTGCTGATCACCGCCATCGGCCTGATCATGGGCGGTGCGCTCGGCAATGTGATCGACCGGATTCGTTTCGGCTATGTCGTCGATTTTCTGGACTTTTCCGGCCCGCACTTCTTCCTCGGCTCGATGAAGATCAACTTCCCTTGGATTTTCAACGTCGCCGACAGCGCCATCTGTATCGGCGTTGTCCTGCTGATCCTCGACAGTATGAGAGCGGAGCAGGAAGCCAAGGTTGGCCTCGCCGCCGAAAAGTCGTAATCAGCCGCTTCCTGTAGGGTTTACGCGCGCGCCCTTTCCGGCGCCCCGCACCGAGAAATCAAACATGCGTCTTCGCACCGTTGCCGTCCTGACCCTCACCACCTCGATGCTGGCGCTGGGCGCCTGCTCCAGCGTTCGCACGGGTATCGGTCTGGACAGGATCACGCCCGACGAATTCCTGACCGTCTCGACCGCCCCGCTGACCGTGCCGCCGGAATACGGCCTGCGCCCGCCGGCACCGGGCCAGCCGCGTCCGCAGGAACTCGCCCCCGAATCCGCCGCGCGCCAGATCCTGCTCGGCCAGCGCCAGGCCGTGACCCGGTCGGAGGGTGAGCAACTGCTGGTCGCCCAGGCCGGCGGCGACCGCGCCGACCCTCTCGCCCGCTATGTCGTGGACGATGAGTTCGGCGACCTGGCCCACAAGGAAGAGGGCTGGGCCAACCGCATCATGTTCTGGCGCCGCGATGACGCCACGACCCAGGGCGCAACGGCCATCCAGACCTCGGAAGGCGCAGTCACCATCGACGCCGCCAGCGAATATGCCCGCGTCCAGGCTCTCACCGGCGGTCGCGCCGGCATCAGCATCACGCCGCGCCGCGACACGGGCTTCAAGCTTCCCGGCCTGTAGAGCGCAATCCGGATCTCATCCCGCAAGAGGGCCCGGCCGCGAAAGCGTCCGGGCCTTTTCGTTCGGGGATCAGCCTTTCGCCGCCCCGGCCCTCAGGCCGCGCTCCGCCAGGGCCACAATGGCAACCCCTCCCATGGTCAGAGCTGCGCCTGACAGGATCTGCGGCGTCAGCATATCGCCCATGAAGCCCCAGCCGATCAGGATGGAGACCACGGGCGTGGCCAGCAGATAGGGCGTCACCCGCCCCGCCTCGCGCTTCTGCACCAGCCAGAACAGCAGGGTCGTGGCGAGCACGGACGACACCAGCCCGGCCCAGACCACACAGGCCCACACAAGCGCGTCAGCCTTCTGGATCGCTTCCCACTGTCCCCGCTCGAACACGGCCGAGGCGAGAGCCAGGGTGGGCAAGGCGACGAGTGACAGCAGCCCCTGCATCTTCAGTGGCGGAATCGAGGTCGTGCGCCGCGCCACCACCGTGGTCAGGGCCCAGGCCGCGGCCGCGCCGATGACCACCAGAATGCCCTTCCAGTCGGCGATGGCGTGGGCGTCCAGCGTCATCCAGGCCACGCCGAGGAAGGCAACGCCCATGCCGATCAGGGCGAACCGCGACAGCCGCTCGCCGAGCAGCAGGAAGGCGAAGAGCGCCGTGAACGGAACCCACAACTGGGCCGCCACGGACACGGGGCTGACATCGTGTGCCAGCCAGAATGCCAGATAGATCAGTCCGTAGTGGATCGGTCCGCCCAGGCCCACGATGATCAGCAGGCTCTTCCAGTTGGGAAACGGCGGTCGCACGAACGGGATCAGACAGGCCGCGGCCAAGGTGAACCTCAGCGCGACCATCAGCAGCGGCGGCAAGGTCTCGGTGCCGAATTTCGCCGCCGCGTTATTGACCCCCCAGATCACCACCACGGCGATGATCGCGAGGATCTCGACGGGCGAGAGCGGGCTGTGCGGCTTGTCTGGCGTGATCACTCGCCCGCCTTAACGCGCGTCGCCATCGCGCGCGAGCGCGCGCGGCGACACTTTGCATTTCCGAGTGTGGCGGGCGCCCGACCTAGAACGGAATGTCGTCGTTCAGGTCGTAGCTTTCCTTGGGGCCGCTGGGCTTGTTGGCGCCGCCGGTCGAGAAGCCCGAGGAATAGTCGTCATCGCCGCCTCGCGAGGCCCCGCCGCCGGCGCTGTCGCTGCGTCCGCCCAGCATGGTCAGTTCGCCGCGGAACTTCTGCAGCACGATCTCGGTCGTGTATTTCTCGACCCCGGCCTGCTCGTATTTCCGCGTCTGCAGCGAGCCCTCGATGTAAACGGTCGAGCCCTTCTTCAGATAGTTCTCGGCCACCTTGACGATGTTCTCGTTGAAGATGACCACCCGGTGCCACTCGGTCTTTTCCTTGCGCTCGCCGGTGGCCTTGTCGCGCCACTGCTCCGAGGTCGCGAGCGACAGGTTGGCCACCCGCTCACCCGAGTTGAGGGTGCGGATTTCCGGATCCTTGCCCAGGTTGCCGACCAGAATGACCTTGTTGACGCTGCCCGCCATCGCCGAGCTCCTTCTTCGTTCTGGCCCGCCGCGCTTCGCGCTGTTCGGAACCGATTGCCTGTTGTCCGGGCCTAGCGCGCTTTCAGCCCGCGCGCGTCGGGTTTGTCGCCACCATCCACAGAAACGCGTTGTTCCACGTTTGTTCTGTTTCGTCTAGGGCGCGGGCGGAGCGGTCGGATCCGGCTCGGGATTGGCGGATACGGCGATCGGCGTGCCGTCGATCGCCCGCTGGATCGCCCCCGGCATGGCCAGACGGCCGTCGCCGGTCCGGGCCAGCAGAATGAAGCGCGAGCCTTCCAGTGTTTGCCCGATCCACACGCCCTCGCGGTCAATGAAGATGAACTGGCCCTGGTAGGAGCCGGTGATCTCCTGCCGCGATCCGCCAAGGCGCAGGAACCGCAGGCGCACCTCTTCCAGCCGCGCGGCGCAGAATTCGATCTGGGGCTGGTTGTCCGCCACCTTGTTGAAACGGGGCGCCTCGCCCTCGTCTCCGGCCTCGACGGCATAACAGACGCCCTGGTCAAACGGAGCCTCGATGGCCTTCTCGCAGGCTGCGAGCGCCAGAGCGCCGGCGCCGATGGCGGTGATTGCGACGAGTTTCATCAGCGGAGCCCCGGGAACTGGCAACTGCGATCCTGGTCGGCCAGCGTCCGGAATCGGCTGTTGTCGGGTGATTGCTCGACCCGGCGGGGGACGAGCCTGAGTGTCATGTCGCCCCAGCGGCCGTACAGCGCCTCGCCGGGCCGAACGCAGGTGCCGGCGTACAGCGCCTGGACGCAGGCGTTCAGACTCATGCTCGACGACAGCGAACGCCAGTCGGACCCGGTGTGGCGCAGGCAGGACGAGCCGGAAGCGGGCTGGACCGACGGTTCTGCGGGTTGCGGATCAGTCAGGGCCGGCTGCTCGACCTCCGTCAATTCGACAGGCGGCGCGCTCGGCGGCGGAGCGAAGGCGGCGGTCGGCGCCGCGGCGAGCGCGCCGGTCTCGTCGATCCCCACATCGAGCGCGTCCGTGGCCACGCCGTTGCGACGCGCGCAGTCGGACAGGGTCGCCATGCCGATAAACTGACCGTTCACGAAACAGCGCAGTTCACGTGTGGTGCTGAGTTCGGGCGCGTCCGCCACATCGACGGTCAGCCCGCCCTGGGCGGCCGGAGGCGGTCCCGGATTCCGGTCCCCGCCGCGGCTGAAGATCAGGGCGATCACCACGGCCGCGACGACGGCCAGGCCGGCACCGATGGCGATGAGAAGACGGTTGTCCTGGGGCATGAATGGCTCGCGCGGATGGAGCCTCCACTAACCCCTTAGGGGCCTTCGTCGTCAACGATCTTCGTCGCGGACGGCCCTAGCCGGTGAGCCGGTTCAGCGCGGCCTGGTAGTTGGCGAGCTGCGCCGTCAGATAGGCCGGGGCCGCGCCCGTAACGGCCGGCTTGTTGGACCCGGGCGCGAGCGCCTTGTAGGCGTCCCGCACGACCCGCACGGCTGCGCGCAGCGCCTCGACCGTGGTCTTGATATTGGCGGATCCGCTCAGCGACAGGGATGTCGGCAGCGCCATGGCGAATGACTGGACGTCGCCCTTCTCCGCCTTGGGACTGATGATGCCCGGGGACAGGCCGAGGCCGGCCAGGGCGTCCCGGCCCGGCTCGCCGCTGGTCAGGACCGCGCCGGCCCGACCGGTGCGCGGTTCGATGGACAGCCTCTGTAGCCGGGCGTCGGTCGAGGACGCCTGGACGCTGGTGGCCGCGGCGTCGGTAACCACGGTCACCTTCAGTTGCCCGCCCGCGGCCTGTTCGATCTTGCGGGCGAGGGTCTGCAGCGTGTCGCGGGCCTCGATGGTCACCGCCAGCCGCCGGCTGCCGTCGGCCGGGGACACATAGAACCGGTCGCCGGGCCGCAAGGCGGTCGCGGCGGTCAGTGTCCTGGAATCGCCGGTCGAAACCAGACCCTGGGGCAGGCCCAGTCGATCCAGCACGCTGGCGCCGCCGGTGGAGACGGCCAGGCTCGCCGGAACGGCCTGCTGGTCGGTCCCCGCCCAGGTCCGGGTCCATTCGACCGCTCCGGTCAGCGGATCCAGCCGCGACAGGAAGCCCTGTCTGGGATCCTCGTCCTTGGCGCCGATGGGCCGGTCGGCGACGCCCGTGATCCAGACCTTGCCGTCATGGACCTTCATGTCCGAGAGACTGTCGTTCCCGGCCCCGCCGATATAGGTCAGGCGGTCCGCCGCGGCCGGCGACAGATCGGCCTCCAGCACCGCCACATAGCCGTCCACGCCGCCGGAATGGGCGGTGTTCACGGTGGCTATGTCGATGGCCGGGCTCAGGGTGGTTCCGGTCAGGACGACCCGGCCGTCAGAGACCGCGATCCCGGTCACATCGCCGCTGGCGGGTCCGAGGTCGCGGACGGCGGCGAGCGCGGGCGCACCGCCGTCGCCCGGCGTAAAGTGCCGCACGACGATCCGGCCGCTCTCGACACCGGCCGTATAGATCGAGGTTCCCGAAACCGTCATGGCCTTGACGCTGTCGTCGCCGGCGGTCCCGAACTGGCTGATCGATACGGGCGCGGCCGTGTATGGTGCCAGGCTGTGCGCCTGCACCGCCGAAAAGCCCTGCAGATAGCCGTCCCAGCCGCCGACGCCGGAAGCCCCCGACATGGCGGATTTCGACCGGCCGGCGACATAGACATTGCCGTCGGCCCCGAACGAGACCGCCGTCGCCTCGTCTGCGGCCTTGGCACCCCGTCTCTGGGTCCACAACTCCGTGCCGGCAGCGTCGAACACGGTGACGAAACTGTCCGACAGTTCTGGGTCGACAACCTGGGCACCCGGTATCAACGCGCCAGTCACCGATCCGGCCACGGCGACGCGTCCGTCGGCGGCGATGGCGAGGGCGTAGCCGCTGGCCTCATCGGAGGCGCCGAGCAGGCGCGAGGACACCATTCGGCCGGACGGGTCGAACTTCATCAGGGCCACGTCGCGTTCGCCCTTGACCGGCTGCGAGCCCGGTGCGGCCTCGATGTCGGCCACCATCCACAGCGACCCGTCCGCCGCGACGGCGCTGGCCCGAACCGTTTCGACACCCTTGGGAAGGGCCGTCTGCGATGCCCGTCCCGCGACCCAGCCGGTCTGGGCCAGCGGCTCCACCGGCTCCGGAGCCAGGCCCCCATCGCTCTGGAATTTCAGAAGTTCATGGCTTCCCGCCGTCCCGGCGGCCTGGACCACATAGACCGCGTCCGATGTCTCGGCGGCCGCGAAGCGAACCGTCTCCGCGCTGGAACCCTGGAGCACCAGCGACCACTGGTCCGCGCGCGCCGGCAGGGTCACGGTCTTGCCGCCCACCTGGATCGTCCGCGGCTCGCCGTTGACCTTTTCCCGGCCCATTCGCGTGGCCACGCCGGCGTCCGACAGCTTGCCGTTGATGTGGGCCAGCACATTGTCGAGGGTCCGCGCCTCCCCGCCCATGTCCGCCAGATCGATGGGGACGGTGACGTCCCCGCCCGCGGTACCGAGGGTGATATCGAATTTCACCGCGCCCTCGAGCGCCGCCACGGAGGCGGTCAGTTCGCCGTCGTGAATCGGTCGGGTCACAAAGCGCGCGGCTTCATTGGCGACCGCGGCGGAGGTCTTGGCGGTCGTCGAAGAAACCCCCTGGACCACCCGGATATCCTCGAATCCGGCGGTCTTGAGAAAGTCGCCGATCTCGGAAATCCCCGAGGCGAAGCGCTGGCGGATCCGGGATGCCTCGCCGTCGCTCACGCCGCGCTCATCCACCCTCGTCGCCAGGGCGGTCAGCGAGGTCAGCCCCTGATAGAGGGCGAACAGCTTCCGGTAGTCCGCTGAAGCGCCCGGCAGATCGAGTCGTCCGGCACTGACATTGACCAGTTGCCGCGCTGAGAGGGCGGCCCGGACCAGGGCGTCGGGCTTCGAGACCTTGGCGCTGCTGTCCCAGGGCGGAGTCGGCTGGGTCCGTACCTTCGCCGCGCTCGAGGCGTAGCTGGTCGAGGTCGTGTCTCCTGTCGACGCGCCGTACAGACCCAAAAGATAGCTGTTGTTGATCACCGCGAGCTCCCGCCGTGATTATGGCCGTTCAACCGTAACGACCGCTTAACGTCCGGTTTCGGAGCGACTTCGGGCGCGACTCAGGGAACAATGTTCGTGCGGGTCCGTTAAAGGACGCGCTGGATGAGGAGGACGCTGTGAAGAACGCCTTCGTCAACGCCTTGAAATCACTACTTTCCCTGTATGGTCTGGGCGTGCGGCGACGTCGCGCCGCAATCCAGATCGGACCGGCCGGCGTACGCCGACCGGCCTAGCTCCGGAACAGCGACAGGATGATCTGCGGCGCCTGGTTGGCGATCGAGAG
>CAZFQC010000130.1:0-6950 GCA_964520795.1 uncultured Brevundimonas sp. | reverse complement strand
GGCCGTATGATCATGCTTCAGAATCTGTTCCGAACCCGTCCCCGAGAGCGTCTGGACCAGCCGCTGTATGAAGCGGCCGTGCGTCAGGCGCGCGATCCGGCCTTCTATACCCGGTTCGGTGTGGCCGACCGTATCGACGCCCGGTTCGAGCTATACACCCTGCACGTCCTGCTGCTGGTCATGCGCCTGCGCGACGAGGGCGACCGGGGTGCCGAGGTCGGACAGGACCTGTTCAACACCTATGTTTCGGCCCTGGACCATGCGCTGCGCGAGCTGGGCGTGGGCGATGTGTCCGTCGGCAAGAAGATGCGCAAGCTGGGCGAGGCCCTGTACGGCCGGATGGCGGCCTGGGAGCCGGTCCTGCGCAGCGGCGATGCCGAGGCCCTGGCGGCAAGCCTGGCCCGCAATGTGTATGAGAACGAAGACCCCGCGGTCGCCGTCGACCTTGCGGCCTACGCCCTGGCCAGCCGGGCCAGTCTGGCGGCCCAGACCTTTGACGCCGTAGCCCGGGCCCCGGCCTGGGCGGAGACCGCCGCATGACCCTTCCGGACCTTCCCTACAGTGAGCCCGTCCGCCTGCATCAGCTGGGCAGCGGCGTGAAACGGGTCCTGGAGCCCGACGCGGCGGCCCGGGCCCGGATCGTCAAGGCGCTCGACCTCGCGTCGCTGGACGCCTTCACCGCCGAGATGGAGCTGGCACCGGCACCGGCCGGCTGGCGGCTGTCGGGCCGGGTAAGGGCCCGCCTGGCCCAGACCTGCGGCATCACGCTGGAACCCCTGCCGCTCGAGATCGACGCCCCCTTCGCCCTGACCCTGGCCGAAGCGGTCGAGGAGGATTCGGGGGAGATCATCATCACCCTGGACGACGAATCGCCCGACCTGATCGAGAACGGGCAGATCGATCTGGGGCAGTACGCCGTCGAACAGCTGGCCCTTCGGCTCGATCCGTTCCCGCGCAAACCGGGTGCCGAGTTCGTTCAGCCCCCGGAACCCGCTGAAATCTCGCCGTTCGCGGTTTTGAAGCAACTGCGGCCGACTGACGAAGGTTGACGCAAGGGCGACGCGGTTGCATCCCCCCGATGCGGCGCTATCGTCGCCAAAATTGACAAGCGCCGGGCTGACGGCGCGACGGAGTCGAAACGGCTTGTCATCCCCGATCCTGATTTCGCTCGACGCCATGGGCGGCGACCACGGTCCGTCTGTTGTGGTGCCCGGCGTGCGCGACTACCGAAAACGTCACGGCGGCGAGGGCGTGCGCTTCCTGCTGCATGGCGACGAGGCGGCCATCCGCGCCGAGATGGCCAGATGCGGTCTGTCCGACGACCTGTGCATCGTCCGGCATACGGACAAGGTCGTGGCCATGGACGAGAAGCCCGCCCAGGCGATGCGGCGCGGCAAGGGCTCAAGCCTCTGGAACGCCATCGAGGCGGTCAAGACGGGCGAGGCCGCGGCGGTCGTGTCCGCGGGCAACACCGGTGCCCTGATGGCCATTTCCAAACTGCTGCTTCGGATGTCCGCTCCGGGACTGGAGCGGCCGGCCATCGTGGCCGGCTGGCCGACGCCGAAGGGCATCACCGCCGTTCTCGACGTCGGTGCCAATATCGAGAGCGACGCGGCCCAACTGGTCGAGTTCGCGATCATGGGCGAGGCCTTCATGACCGCGGTCCACGGGGTCGCAAAGCCGACCATCGGCATCCTGAATGTCGGATCCGAGGACATGAAGGGTCATGAGGAGGTGCGCGGGGCGGCGCGCCTGCTGCGCGAAGGCGGCTTCGGCCTCGACTATTTCGGCTTCGTCGAGGGCACGGACATCGCCAAGGGCACCGTGGATGTAGTCGTGACCGACGGCTTCACCGGCAATATCGCGCTGAAGACGGCCGAGGGCGTGGCCAAATTCATAGCCTCGCTGATGAAGGAAGCCCTGACCTCCAGCCTGCTTTCAAAGCTGGGTGCCTTGCTGGCGATGTCAGCGTTGAAGCGTATGAGTCAGAAGATCGACCCCAACGCCATCAATGGCGGTCCACTGCTGGGACTGAACGGCATTGTGGTGAAAAGTCATGGCGGGGCGACGGCGGGCGGGTTCGGCGCCGCCATCCGGGTGGCTGTCGAACTCGGCCGCAGCGACTACATGGAAAAGGTCGGGGCGAACCTGCAGCGGCTGACGGCCCTGCTTGAGACCCCCATCGTCAGTGCGGCGGTCGAACCCGTCGGGGAGAGCATTCAGTGAGCGTAGTCCGTAGCGCCGTGACCGGCGTCGGCTCATTCCTGCCGGAACAGGTCGTCACCAACGCCGACCTGGCCAGGATCGTCGATACCTCGGACGAGTGGATCCAGGAACGCACCGGCATCCGGCAGCGTCACCGCGCCCGGGATGATCAGCCTACCAGCGATCTCGCCACGGAGGCCGCCCGACGCGCCCTTGTCGACGCGGGCCGGACCGCCGCCGAGATTGACCTGATCGTCGTCGCCACCACCACGCCCGACATGACCTTTCCGTCGGTCGCCTCGATCGTGCAGCGCAAGCTCGGTGCCCCGACCTGTATCGCCTTCGACGTCCAGGCCGTCTGTTCCGGCTTCGTCTATGCGCTCAGTGTCGCCGACGGCTTCGTCGCCCGCGGGCTGGCGCAATGCGCCCTGGTCATCGGTGCCGAGGAGATGACCCGGCTGATGGACTGGACCGACCGCTCCACCTGCGTCCTGTTCGGCGACGGCGCCGGGGCCGTCGTGGTCGAGCCCCGCGAAGGGCAGGGGACCAAGGCCGACCAGGGCCTGCTCGGCTTCGCCCTGCGCTGCGACGGCACCAAGACCGACCTTCTCTACGTCGATGGGGGACCGGCCTCGACCGGAACGGTCGGGCACCTGCGCATGGCCGGAAACCAGGTCTTCCGGCACGCCGTGGTCAATATCGCCGAGGCCATTACCGCCGCCTGCGCGGCGTCCGGCATCGAGGTGGCCGATGTCGACTGGTTTGTGCCGCACCAGGCGAACCAGCGCATCATCAAAGGCGTCGGCGACCGTCTGGGACTCGACGAAAACAAGGTCATCTCCACCGTCGCATTGCACGCCAACACCTCGGCGGCTTCCATCCCGCTGGCCCTCGATGCGGCGATTCAGGACGGCCGGATCAAGCGTGGCGATCTGGTTTTGCTGGAAGCCATGGGCGGCGGTCTGACCTGGGGTGCCTGCGCGTTTCGTCTGTAGGGCGATTTCCGGCTTTCCATTTGACGACGCTTGGCCTTTTATGTCCGGAGACCGACCTTTGGAGGGGAGCGGACCTTTGCCCGAGCACCAGACCCTGACGCGCGCGGACCTGTGTGAGGCGGTGCACGAGGACGTAGGCCTGTCCCGCCAGGAGTGCTCGGCCCTGGTCGAACGCACGCTCGAACTGATCATTGAATCCCTGGAGCGGGGCGAGACCGTCAAACTCTCGGGCTTCGGCGTCTTCCAGGTGCGCGACAAACGCGCGCGGATGGGGCGCAATCCCAAGACCGGCCAGCCCGCCGCGATCCATCCCCGCCGCGTCATCAGCTTCCGCGCCTCACAGATCATGAAGGGCCGGGTTCACGACGCTGTCGTGGGCGCCTGAAGCCCGTGGCCAAGAGCCCCAACGCCTTCCGCACCATCTCTGAAGCGGCGACCGAGGTCGGCGCGCCCCAGCATGTGCTGCGATTCTGGGAGACGAAATTCCCCTTCCTGACACCGCTGAAGCGGGCCGGCGGCCGGCGCTTCTACCGGCCGCAGGATGTGGTCCTGCTCAAGGCGGTCAAACGGCTGCTGCATGAGGAAGGCCTGACCATCAAGGGCGTCCAGCGGCTCCACAAGGAACAGGGGCTGAAGCGGCTGGCCCACTACGGCGACCCCTCGGGAACGGTGGCGTTCGAGCCGGATGGCGCCGCGCCGTCGGCGGTTTCCGCGCCCGTGTCCGCTGGCCAGTCGTCGATCCGCCTTCGGCAGGTGCTGGCCGAACTGGAGGGCGCGCGCGCGCGTCTGGAAGCGGTGCTCACGAGAACCGCCTGAGCGTGTCTTTTTCGGTTTGCGGCTTCGCCAACCCCGTCTATAGGGAGCGCCTCTCGGAGCGTGGCGCAGCCTGGTAGCGCACTTGACTGGGGGTCAAGGGGTCGCAGGTTCGAATCCTGTCGCTCCGACCATCTTCCGCAATGAAGACGGTTGGTTGAGGGGTCGCCTTCGGGCGGCCCCTTTCCCGTATCTGCGGTGACCGCCACGCCGTCTTTCAGACGGCAGACGGGGCACAGGCCCTCAAACCAACCGGACCGTTGTAGCCCCGTCGGCGACCGGAGCACTCGAATCACGGTGTTCGGTGAGCTTGCATGACGGACCGCCAGTAGCTAGGCATCCAGACCGGCCGGTCTCCTTTGCGAGAGATGAACACCATGGGCATTTTCAGCGCATTGTTTGGCGGCGGAAGGAGGGGTGCGTCACGGGCCCCGCTCGCCGCGATCCAGGGCATGATCGATTCGGGCCTGATCCGCATTGCGGCACAGCCGCGGAACAATTCCCTCGACCTGAAAGATCGCAAGATCAAACGGCTCTATGTCTTTCTCATAGATCATGACTATCCGGGCGGATCGGCGGCGATGCACAACGCGGTATTCGCGAAATACCGGCTGCCCTATCGTAGCTGCTTCATGATCGGCGATCCCGCGAGGGTGGCCGACATCATGGCCGGGCTGCGGGAGTGCGCGATCTATTGCGGGGGCGGGGCGGGTTCGGGCTTCAAGGACAAGATTGCTCCCTCCCTGGACGGCCTCGCCCCGTCGGCCGAGGCGATTGGCAGCGTCAATGTAATCGCACGCGATGCGGGCAGATTTGTCGGTCACAACACCGATGGGGTCGGCTTCGTCGCCGGCCTGCTGAATGAGTATTCAAACTGCGTCGCAGGGCAGAAGGTCGTCATCCTCGGTGCAGGCGGCACAGCCCTGCCGATCTCCTACGAACTGGCGAAACAGCGGCCGAGTGAAGTCGTGATCGTCAACCGCACCGTCGCCAAGGGGCAGGTGATCGCCGACCTGATCGCGCCGATGACCCGCGCCCGCGCGGTTGGTGAAGAGGCGCTCGGCGAGGAACTCGCGACAGCCGGCCTGGTGGTCAATACGTCGAACAAGGGGGCGCAGCCGAATGAGAAGTTCAGCGCCTTTGCCGCAATGACCGGCGATGTCGAAGCCGATCTCGCGCAGTCGAAGGCCAATCTGGCGCGCTTGCCGAGGCGGGCGATTGTGGCTGACATCCTCCTTGAGGATATGCCGCTGACGCTGAAACTGGCGCGCGAGGCCGGCCATCGCACCCACTCGGGCCGGCACATGAACCTGTTCCAGGCCGCGCCTGCCTTCAAGATCCTGACCGGTCTGGACAAGCCGGACCGGGCGCTTCTCAAGATCATGCGCAAAGCCGTTCGATGACGTGTGTCGCCATGGCGGGGTCAGAACTCACCAGTGCGACGCCAACGCTGGACATGCCACGGGACGAGATGGCGTTTCGCCGGCGTTACGAGCCGTTGCTGTTCGCCCGTACCCTGACGACGGTGTTCCGTCCGGGCGACCGCCTCTGGCCCAATTGGCGAGGGTACCGGCAGGGCGAGATCGTAACCGCGCGGGTGATCGCCCGTCCCGGGTCTGATGCGCTCGGCATCCCCCCTGAGTTCACGTCCACACGCATCCCGATCCGAATTGCCGACATCAAGGTGCTCGCGCCGGAGGCGCTGTCAGTGGATGATTTTTCCGGATCCTCCCCGGATGTGCAGGATTCGGCCTCTCTGCTGGTCCATCTGCTCGGGATCTACGGACGACCCCTGTCTGCCTTTGGCGATGTGGTGACCCGGATTCAGTTTGTCTATCTGGACTGATGGGGATCGCGCCGCTTCGATGGTTCAATCCAGCGACCTGATTGTCGCCGGGTGGCGAGCTGAACCCTGGAATCCTACTTTTCGCCGCGTTCCGCCCAGTTGAGCAGGGGGATCAGCGGCACGCCCCAGGCGATGCCGGCGACCCCGTAGAAGATCAGGTCGAGCCACATCGAGTCGGGCAGGCGTTCGCCGATGGCGATGACGGCCCAGACATAGAAGGCCAGGAAGGCCAGGGCGCCGATCGCGGCGACGAAGCGGCGGGTTCGCGGACCCATGTCAGCGCTTGCTGCGGAACAGGAAGAATCCCCCGAGGGCGAGGACCGAACTGGCCAGCGACCAGAGCACCCAGATCCACTGGTCCATCGTGCCGACGGCGAAGACGCGGACCGCGAGGAACCAGCCCGCGATGGCGGCGACCGCCGAGACCAGGGAGGTGGCGAACAGGCCGCGTCGGCCGGTGGCCAGGTCGGCCAGCCAGGCCAGGGCGAAGGCGCCGAGAATGGCGATGACGATTTCGAAGTACGGCAACCGGCCACTCCTGACTTGCGGCGATGCGACGCCGAAAAGCGACTCGATCTCGCCGCACCGTGCGGGCATACCGCTGGAGCCGGCGTGAACCAAGCGCGCGCGGCATTGTAACGGTCGGGACGGCAGGCGTCGAATGAAGCGTTTCATCGGTGGCGACCAGAGTCGCGCGGTCGCCATCTGGCTGTTCAGCTGCGCCGTGCTGGCCTTCGCCATGGTCGTGGTCGGGGGCATCACCCGCCTGACCGGGTCTGGCCTGTCGATCACCGAATGGAAGCCGATCATGGGTGCCCTGCCGCCGATGAATGCGGCCGACTGGAACGAGGCGTTCGAGAAGTATCGCGCCATTCCGCAATATACCCAGGTCAACGCCGGCATGAGCCTGAGCGAGTTCCAGGGCATCTTCTGGTGGGAATGGGCGCATAGGTTCTTGGGGCGGGTGGTGGGCTTTGTCTTCGCCGCACCGTTCGCGTTTTTCCTGATCTGCCGGTTGTTTCCGGCCCGCTCATGGCTGGGGCGGCTAGCGATGCCGCGCCGGCTGATCCTGCGCTGCGCCGTGCTGCTGG
>CAZFQC010000129.1:0-6958 GCA_964520795.1 uncultured Brevundimonas sp. | reverse complement strand
TGCCGATTCGATAGGACGCCGGGACAGGCGCCAGGGGGAAAGATGGAAACGACGAAACGTGGCGGGATCCCGCTGTATCTCTGGATGTTGCTCGGCTTCGCGGTCGGCATGGGCGGAGGGCTCTATGTCAACCTGATGGGCCTGGAGGTCCTTCCCTGGGTGATGGATATCATCAAGGCGGTCGGACAGATCTTCCTGCGCCTGCTGTTCATGCTGGTCCTGCCGCTGCTGTTCGCCGCCCTGGCCGTCGGGGTCGCCGAAATGGGCGACCTGAAATCGCTGGGCCGGGTCGGGTTCAAGACCCTGGTCTTCACCGTCATCGTCTCGGCCATCGCCGTCGGCATCGGCCTGGGCATGGTCAACTATTTCCGTCCGGGCGACGGGGTCGATCCGGTGCTGGCGCAGCAGCTGCTGGCCCAGGGTGCCGAGGGGGCTTCGGCCATCGTCGGCAATGCGCCCAAATCAATCGAGGCTGGCCAGTTCTTCCTCGACATGATCCCGTCCAACGTCTTCACCGCCGCGGCCGAGAACCAGATCCTGCCGGTGATGATCTTCGCCCTGATCTTCGGCATCGGCATGGTCATGGCCAGGTCGCCGGCCACGGACGCGCTGCAGCAGACGTTGCAGGGGCTGTTCGAGGTGATGATGAAGCTCATCAACCTGGTCATCAAACTGGCTCCGATCGCGATCGCGGCCCTGATGTTCAACCTGGCGGCCGTCTTCGGCTGGGATCTGCTGGTCCGGCTGGGGGCCTATGCGGGCGTGGCCGTGGGCGCGATGGCGATCCATATGTTCATCGTCTATCCGCTGCTGGTCCTGATCTTCGGCGGGATGAACCCGCTCAAATTCGCCAATGGCGTCCGCGAGCCCTTCGTGGTGGCCTTCTCGACCGCCTCGTCCAATGCCACCCTGCCGATCGCCATCAAGGCGGCGGAAGAGAAGCTGAAACTGCCGCGCCGCATCTCGCGCTTCGTGCTGACCGTGGGGGCCACCGCCAACCAGAACGGCACGGCCCTGTTCGAGGGCGTCACAGTGCTGTTCCTCGCCCAGTTCTTCGGCGTTGACCTGAATCTGCAGCAGCAGCTGGTGGTGATGCTGGTCTGTATCCTGGGCGGCATCGGCACGGCGGGCGTGCCCGCCGGCTCCCTGCCGGTCATCGCCCTGATCCTGACCATGGTCGGAGTGCCGGCCGAAGGCATCGGCCTGATCCTCGGCGTCGACCGCTTCCTCGACATGTGCCGCACCACCCTGAACGTCACCGGCGATCTGGTGGCGGCGACGGTGGTGTCGCGCGGCGAGAGCGATGCGATCGTACCAGACGATCTGAAGCTGCCGGACGTCGCGCCGGCGAACTGACGCTCAGGCGGGCGGCGCCGAAACGACGTCGGTGTCCGCCCGCCCGCCCCATTCCGCCCAGCTGCCGTCATAGAGGCGGGACGGCTTGCCGAGGACGGCGAGGCCGAGGCTGAGGATGGCCGCAGTGACGCCGGAGCCGCAGGTGGTCACGACCGGCCGGTCGAGATCGACGCCCGCGGCCCGGAAGGCATCCGCCAGCGCCTCGCTCCGCTTCATCGTGCCGTCGGGGTTCAGCACACCCGGGAAGGGCAGGTTGAGGGCCCCGGGCATGTGGCCGGATCGCAGGCCCGCACGGGGCTCGGGCGCGTGGCCGGCGAAGCGGTCGGCAGCGCGGGCGTCGAGCACCTGTTCGCCGGCGGCGAGCGCGGCACGAACGACGTCGATGTCCGCGACCATCGCCGGCGCGACGGACGGCCTGAAGGTCACAGCGGCAGGTGGAGGCGGAGGCCCGGAGTCGACCACCCGGCCCTCCGCCCGCCATTTGGGCAGGCCACCGTCGAGGACGCGGACGTCCCGCGCGCCCATCGCCCGAAGCATCCACCAGACGCGCGCCGAGGACCGGATGCCGACCGTGTCATAGACGACGATGCTGTCGTCATCAGCGATCCCCAGTCCGCCCATCCGCGCCGCGAAAACGACGGGCGTCGGCAGCATGTGGGGCAGGGGACTGTCGGGGTCGGAACTGGCCTCGAGGTCGAAGAAGACCGCGCCCGGCAGCCTTGCCGTCTCGAAATCCGGCCGGCCGTCGCGCCCGTCCAGATGCCAGCTGGCGTCGATGAGACGCAGGCCGGGCTCGCCGAGACGGGCGGCGAGTTCGGCGGTCGTGATCAGCGGATCGGTCATGCCCCTGTCTAGCATCGACCGCCGGTCGGGTCAGGTCCGGGTCAGGGCCAGCTGGACCACATCGGTCCGGGCCGAGCGGAAACCGGCCTCGCAATAGGCCAGGTAGAAGCGCCACAGGCGACGGAACCGTTCGTCGAAGCCCCCCATGCGCCGGATGTCGCCCCATGCGGCCTGGAAACGCTCGTCCCAGAGTTTCAGGGTGTCGGCATAGTCCTGGCCGAACCGTTCGATCTGGCCCCAGTCGAGGCCGGTCTGGGCGATGACCGGCTTCAGCCGCGCCTCGGACGGCAGCATGCCGCCGGGGAAGATGTATTTCTGGATGAAATCGGTGCGCCGGTTGTACTCGTCGAACAGGGCGTCCTCGATGGTGATGATCTGCAGGCCGGCCAGGCCGCCGGGCTCCAGCACGTCGTGGATCTTGCCGAAATAGGTTGGCCAGTATTCCTGGCCGACGGCTTCGAACATCTCGATGGAGGCGACCCGGTCGAAGCGGCCCTCGACGTCGCGATAGTCGATCAGCTGGATGTCGACCTGTTCGGTCAGGCCGGCGTTGAACATCCGCCGGCGGGCGAAGTCGTGCTGTTCGCGCGAAATGGTGATGCCGGTGACGCGGGCGCCGACTTCCTTTGCCGCGAACTCGGCAAAACCGCCCCAGCCGCAGCCGATCTCCAGCACGGACTGGCCGGATTGAAGCGCCATCAGCCGGGCAAGCGAGGCGTATTTCTCACGCTGGGCCGCATCGAGCGTCATTCCTGACCGGGTGAACCGGGCCGAGGAATAGGTCATCGTCGAGTCCAGCCAGGAGGCATAGAAGGCGTTGCCCAGATCGTAGTGGGCGTGGATGTTCTTCTTCGACCCGGAACGGCTGTTGCGCTTGCGCTTGTGCGACAGCCAGTTGACCGCCTGCATCAGCGGATTGCCGTCGAAAAGCCGCCGGATGTGGTCGTAGTTGTGGGCGAAGGATTCCAGCAGGGAGGCCAGCTGCGGGCTGTCCCACTCGCCCGCCATATAGCCCTCGGCGAAGCCGATATCGCCGGACGCCAGAACCCGCCGGGCGAAGCGGTAGTCCTTGATGTCAAAGATTGCCGTCGGACCCGGCTGCGGCCCGTCGAGCTGATGCCGCTCGCCATTGGGCAGGTTCACCGTCAGCCGGCCGTAGGTCCAGTTGGCCGCCAGCAGGCGCAACAGCATCGTGAACCCGCGCGGCGTGCGGGCGGTGGTCTCGATGCGCTCGGCAGTGACCGACGTCATGGCTGGAAAGGGTGGGTATGGGCCGCGCGCCCGTCAATCCCCCTCGACGGCGCGGCCGTTGACGACCGTCGCGAGCGCGTCCAGTGCCCGCTTGCGGGCGGCATCATGCTCGACGATCGGGCGGGGGTAGTCGGCACCGAGCCGCACGCGGGCGTCGCGCAGGACTTCCGGCGGCGCGGTCCAGGGGGCGTGCAGCCAGCGGTCGGGAACTCCACGGAGCTCCGGGACCCACCGGCGGACATATCGGCCGTCTGCATCGAATTTCTGTCCCTGGGTGATCGGGTTGAAGATGCGAAAGTACGGAGAAGCATCCGCTCCGGATCCAGCCACCCACTGCCAATTCTGCACATTCGACGCGATATCGGCGTCGACGAGGGTGTCGCGGAACCAGGCCTCGCCCTCGCGCCAGTCGATCAGCAGGTGTTTGACCAGGAAGGAGGCGACGATCATGCGCACCCGATTGTGCATGAAACCGGTCGTCCACAGCTCGCGCATGCCCGCGTCGACGACGGGATAGCCGGTCCGGCCGCGCTTCCACGCCTCGAGGCCCGAGGGGTCATCGCGCCATGGCATGGCGTCAAATTCGGGCCGGAAGGCAGTGTCGGTGATCCGGGGAAAGGCGTGCAGCAGATGGGCGGAGAATTCGCGCCAACCGATCTCGGAGACGAATTTGTCGGCCTCTGCGGCGGGGACCCGGCCCTCGGCCGCCGCCGCACGCGCCGCCGTGATGGAGCGCCAGGGGCTGATTTCGCCGAAATGCAGATGAGGGGACAGGCGGCTGGTGGCCGGCTCGGCGGGGATGTCCCGGCCCTTGCCGTAGGATTTTAGGCCGCGCAACAGGAACACCGCCAGGGCCGCCTCGGCACCGGCCTCGCCGGGGGTCCAGTCGAAGCCGCCGGACCAGTCGGGTCGGCTCGGATGCAGGGCCCAGGCGTCGATCTCGTCCGAGGCCGGCCCGGGCGGAGTCAGGAGCCCGGACGGCGCGTCGATTCGCGGCGGCGCAACCGCAGTCGCCAGCAGGGCCCGGTGGAAGGGGGTGAAGACCTTGTACGGCTGGCCGGAGCCGTTGAGCACCGAACCGGGTCGCGCCAGCAGGGTTCCGTTCCAGCCCTTGCAGGTTATGCCCTCGGCCTCGAGTCCGTGGGCGATGTCGGCGTCGCGGGCGAAGGCGTCGGGCTCGAACCGGCGGTTCATGAAGACGGCGTCTGCGCGGGTCTCGTTGATCAGGCGGCGGATCTCGGCCCCGCTGTCGCCTCGTCGCAGGATGAGGCGGGAGCCGCGTGCCCGCAGCGACGCGTCCAGGGCGCGCAGGGACTTGTCCAGCCACCACAGGGAGGCCGCACCCGTCCGGAGCGTCGCGGGACCCTGGTCGAGGATGTAGACGGGCAGGACCGGGCGGCCGGTGTCGACGGCGTGGAACAGGGCCGGGTTGTCGGCCAGACGCAGGTCCTGACGGAACCACAGGATGACGGGACGGTCACCGGTGTCGGTGGTCATGCGTGCGGGCTCCGTGATAGCTTGCGAACCACACCGTCCGACGCCACCTGATCGCCGCATGAGTGCGGCATGAGTCGCGCGTCGCCAAGCCGCAAATCCGGGAAATCCGCCTTGTCCAAGCCAAACGCCATTATCGACATCAAGGACGGGCTGAAACGCCCCGTTTCCATCGGCGGCGGCCAACGCATCGTCTTCATCGCCGGTCCGTGCCAGCTGGAGAGCCGCCAGCACGCGCTGGAGATGGCCCATGCCCTGAAGGAGATCGGCGAGCGGCTGAACGTCGGGATCATCTACAAGACCAGTTTCGACAAGGCGAACCGGACCTCGGCGACCGCCGCGCGCGGATTCGGACTGGAAGGCTCCCTGCCGATCTTCGCGGAGATTCGCGAAGTCACCGGCCTGCCGGTGCTGACCGATGTGCACACCGAGGCGCATTGCCGGATCGCGGCCGAGGTCGTGGACGTGCTGCAGATTCCGGCCTTCCTGAGCCGTCAGACCGACCTGCTGCTGGCCGCCGCGGCGACCGGCAAGGCGATCAACATCAAGAAGGGCCAGTTCCTCGCGCCCTGGGACATGAAGAACGTCATCGCCAAGGTGGTCGGCGCGGGCAATCCCAATGTCATGGCCTGCGAGCGCGGTGCCAGCTTCGGCTACAACACCCTGGTCAGCGACATGCGGGCCCTGCCGATCCTGCGCGAGATCGGCTGCCCGGTGGTGTTCGACGCGACCCATTCGGTGCAGCAGCCGGGCGGGCAGGGGACGTCCTCGGGCGGACAGCGCGAATTTGTGCCGGTGCTGGCCCGGGCCGCCGTGGCCGTGGGCGTCGATGCGGTCTTCATGGAGACGCACCAGGACCCGGACAATGCGCCGTCGGATGGGCCGAACATGGTGCCGCTGGACCAGTTCGAGGCGCTGTGCGCTGACCTGATCGCCTATGACGACCTGACCAAGGCGCGGATGGCGAAAGCTGCCTGAATCCGATAGGCCAAGGTCATGGCTGAACGGACGCTCGATCTCGGACAACTGCAGGCGCTTCTGGAGCGGGTGCGCGGGCTGAAGGTCGCCTGCGTCGGCGACCTGATGCTGGACCGCTATGTCTATGGCGAGGTCAGCCGGATCTCGCCCGAGGCGCCGATCCCCGTCCTGCGTACGCGGCGCACCACGGCCATGCCGGGCGGCGTCGGAAATGTGGCCCGCAATGTCGCCGCCCTGGGCGGCGTGGCGCGGCTGGGCGCCGTGGCGGGACGCGATGCGGCCGGCGACGAGCTGGCGGCGCTGATCCGTGCTGAACCGGGCATCGAGGACGTCCTCGAACGGCGCGATGGAGTGGCCACCATCGTCAAGACCCGCTTCGTCGCCGCGGGCCAGCAACTGTTGCGGCTCGATGAAGAAGCCGCCGCTCTGATGGCCGACGAAAGCAATGCGTTTACTGGCGCTTCTGTCTATCTTCTTTCAGATTACGCCAAGGGCGTCGTGAGCGATCCGGTGATCGCCCAGGCGCTGGCGGCGGCGGACAAGTCGGGCGCGCCGGTGGTGGTGGATCCCAAGGGGCGCGATTTCGCCCGCTACGGCGCGGTGGATCTGATCAAGCCGAACGCCAGCGAACTGGCCGGGGCCACGGGCCTGCCGGTCGAGACGGATGCCGAGGTCGAGGCGGCGTTGAAGGCGCTGCTGGACGCCACGACGGCCAAGGCCGTGGTGGTCACACGCGCCGGCAAGGGCATGAGCCTGCTGCGGCGCGGCGGCCCGGTGAAGCATTTCCCCGGCCGGGCGCGTGAGGTGTTCGACGTCTCGGGCGCCGGCGACACCGGCCTGGCCGCCCTGGGTCTGGCGCTGGGCGCGGGCGCGTCGCTGGAGACGGCGGTGGAGTTCGCCATCCTCGCCTCGGGCGTGGTGGTCGGAAAGGCCGGCACGGCGGTGGTCACGCCCGCCGAGCTGATCGACGCCGAGATGAGCCAGCATGCGGCCGGCGCCCACGCCAAGGTCATGCCGCTGGAGGAGCTGGCGCATG
>CAZFQC010000128.1:0-6971 GCA_964520795.1 uncultured Brevundimonas sp. | reverse complement strand
AGCCCGCGGACCTTGTCGACATTGGCCTCGATCTCGTCGGTGTCGCCGGTCAGGCGGATGTTCTTGACCAGGGTCCCGCGCTTCAGCGTCACCCCGCCCGAGCCCTTGACCTTGAGGTCCTTGATCAGGGTCACGCTGTCGCCGTCAGCGAGGATGTTGCCGTTGGAGTCCCTGGTCACGTCGTCGGTCATGTCGCTGCCTTTCCGGTCGGGAGGAAGCGTGGCCATAGCACACCCCCTGCGGTCTGGCGCCACCCGGTGAAGTCCGCATATGGCGTGCCCGGTTCAAGGCCGCTATGGAAACGACGATGTTCGGCCTCGCCAATCCTGACCGCTTCCTGCGCTTCACCCGCCCGCTGACGCCGGTGGTGTGGGCGGTGGCCGCCGTTCTGCTGGCCGTCGGGACCTGGTTCAGCTTCATCGCGCCCGAGGACTATCAGCAGGGCGATACGGTGCGGATCATGTTCGTGCATGTGCCCGCGGCCTCGGTCGGGCTGATGATCTATGGCGCGCTCGGCGTATCCAGCTTCTTCGCCCTGGTGTTCCGCCACCCGCTGGCCGACGCCGCCGCCCGCGCCGCCGCCCTGCCCGGCGCGGCCTATACCGCCCTGGCCCTGGCCACCGGCAGCCTGTGGGGCAAGCCGATGTGGGGGGCCTGGTGGGCCTGGGGCGACGCGCGGCTGATGTCGGTGCTGATCCTGTTCCTCTTCTACCTCGGCTATATGGCGCTTCGGGCCTCGATCGATGACGAGGCGAAGGCGACGCGCGCCGCGGCCGTGCTGGGCCTGGTCGGGCTGATCAACCTGCCGATCGTCAAATTCTCCGTCGACTGGTGGAACACCCTGCACCAGCCGGCTTCGCTGCTGCGGGCCGACGGGCCGTCGATGTCGGCGGTCTATCTGACCCCCCTGCTGCTGATGATGGCGGCCTGGACGGCCCTGTTCCTGGCCATCTGGCTGACCTCGATCCGCACCGAGATCGTGCGCCGCCGGGTGGTGTCGATCCGCGCCCGCAAGGCGCTGGAGGCCTGATGATGCTCGACCTCGACATGGGACGCTACGCCGCCTTCGTCTGGCCCGCCTGGGCCCTCAGCGCCATTGTTCTGGCCGCCCTGGCCGCCCGCGCCGTGATCGCGGCCCGCCGCTGGTCGGCCGAGCTGAAGCGGCTGGAGGACGGGCCGAACCGCGCTCAGGCAGCGCAAAGCGCGGTAGCGCCGAAAAAATGAGCCGCTGGCTGTCGATTGTCCCGCTGATCGTCCTCGCGGCGCTGGCGGCCCTGTTCATCGGCTGGTCGCTGAAGCGTGATCCGTCGATCAAGCCCGACGCCATCGTCGGCCAGCCCATTCCCGAGACCGTCCTGCCGATGTTGACGGGCGACCAGCCCGGTCCCGGCCATCTCGACCTGAAGACGGCGGGCGTCGGCAAGCCGATGCTGGTCAATGTCTTCGCCAGCTGGTGCGCGCCCTGCCGGGCCGAACATCCCAATCTGATGGCGCTCAAGGCGCGCGGCGTGGCCGTCGTCGGCGTAGCCTGGAAGGACGACCCCGTCGCCACCCGTGCCTTCCTCGATGAACTCGGCGACCCCTTTGCGATGGTGCTGGTCGACCGTGAGGGCCGGGCCGGCCTCGACCTCGGCATTTCCGGGGCGCCCGAGACCTTTGCCGTCAACGCCATGGGCCAGGTCGTGGCCAAGTCGTCCGGGCCCCTGCTCGACCCGGCCGAGATCGAGCGTCTGGTGGCGGCCATCCAGGCACCGGCCCGGCCGCTGCCCACGGCGACGCCGCGCACGCCGGAGCGTTAACCACTTTCCGACGGTTTTCGTTAACCCTGCGGGCATGAGCGCGATTCGACCCACTCCGCCGTCCTTCCCGACCCCGCTTCAGCCCGCACCGGCCCCGGTGCGCGCGGCGCGTTCGGACTTCTTCAAGGCAGCCCTGGACGCCGTCCAGGCGGCCGGGGCCGAGCCTGCCGCGCGCGCCGCGGTGCCGACATCCACGGATGCCGCCCGGGCGGAACAGCCGCCGCGCCCCGGTGCCCTGCTGGACATCCGGGTCTGATCATCCCCCGCGGCGTTCGGCCTTCACGCGAAAATGAGCGGCGCGTTTTCCCCCGGCGTGATTAACCTCTGCGCCATGCGAACGAGGGGCTGGATCATCCCTGCGGCGGCTCTCACGGCCGCCTTTGTCGCGGCGGGGTCGACAGCCCAGCCGTCGTCGACCCGCGGTGCCCGCGAGACCCCGCCCCCGCCGGAACCCGTGGTCATCGAGCTGTTTACCGCCCAGGGCTGCGCCGGCTGCCCGGAGGCCAATGCCCGGTTCGAGTCGGTCGCGGCCGAGCCCGGGGTCATCGCCCTGACCTATGCCGTCGACTACTGGGACTATCTGGGCTGGGAGGACACCTTCGCCCGGCCCGAGTTTGCCCAGCGCCAGCGGGCCTATCGCAAGCCCTTGCGCCTGCGCGACGTGTCCACGCCCCAGGTTGTGATCGACGGCCGTCGCCAGGTCGCGGGGGTCCAGGCCCCCGCCCTGCAGAGCGCCATCGACGAAGAGGCCGCGCGCCGCGTGTTTCCGCCCGAGATCGAGTTCCGCGCCGGCGGCGATCGGGTCGGGGTCGGCTCGGGCCGGGTCCCGGCCGGCGGCGCCGAGGTGGTGGCCGTGACCTTCACGCCCGGTCCGCAGGAAGTCGTCATCGCCCGGGGCGACAATCGCGGGCGCACGGTGCGGCACATGAACGTGGTGCGCGCGGTCCGGACCCTGGGGGAATGGACCGGCCGGCCGGCCCTCTACGCCCTGCCGGGCGCGGGCGAACCGGGTCAGGCCGTGGCCATCCTGGTCCAGGCGAAGGATGACCGGCGCATCCTGAATGCCGCGGTCCTGGCACCGCGCTGAACCACCGCGGCGACGTGTCAGCTTCCGTCACTATCGCTGTTCTCCCAAAGCCCCGGACAGTGCATGATCGGCCCGCAGTCCTTGGGCCGGACAGCGGATGGGACCTGTGATGCGGATCGGCGGACGGACTTGGATCGGGGCGGGCCTGGCGATCAGCCTGCTGTTCGGCTGCGCCGCCATGGCGACGGCCGGACAGGAAGACCCCGCCATGACCCCGGCCGCGCGCGGCGTGACCCAGGTTCTGACCGCCGCAGAACTTGCCGCCTGGGGTCGCGACCGGAACGACCCCGGGGCCCTGATCATGGCAGCGCGCCTGCTGGCCGAGGTGCCCCTGCGCCAGACCGATGGCGAGGCCCCCTTCCTGACCGCGACCCATCTTCTGGACGAGGCCGCCGCCATGGCGGGCGACAATCCCGGCGTGGTCGATGCGATCGACCGGCTGCGCGATCCCCTGACGCGGGGCGTGCGCTCCTCGACCTTCGGGGTCGGACCGGTGCTGACGGTCAAGTCCCTGCAGGCCCGTGAAAGCTGGGCCTTCGCCGTCGAGGCGCGCGGGGGCGAGATCCTGCGCGTGGCGGCCATCGGCGACGGCGACACCAATATCGATCTGACCGTGCGCGACGCACGCGGTGCCGTGGTGTGCCGCGACGGATTCGGCGACCACTATCCGGTCTGCACCGTCTCGCCGCGCGCCGGCGGCCAGATGCAGGTCGATATCGTCAATCGGGGCCAGGTCTGGACCAGGGTCCAGGTCCTGAGCAACTGAGGCATGAACGGATGATCGCAGCCAGATTCGCAAGGTCTCTGGCCTCGATCGCCGCAATCGCCGCCGTCCTCGCCGCCGGCCCCGCCCCGGCGCGCCAGGAGTCCCCCGCCGCCCTGCGCGCCGAAGCCTATGAGGCGGCGCAATGGGCCATCGCCTCCGACGCCGCCGACGCCCTCGCACGGGTCTCGGCCCGGTTCGCCCAGGGCGACGACGCGCTGGGCCGGCTGGCCGAGGAGCGGGAAGAGCTGATCGAACGCCGCGACCGGCTGGAGCGTGAACTGGAGCGGCTCTACGCCTCGGAGGACGCGGAGGCGCTCGCCAATCGCGCGCGCGCCCGCGCGGCCTGGGAAGCGACCGTCGAGCGGCTGCAGATCGTGGACGCCGAGATCGACGCCCGCTTCCCTGCCTATTCCGAACTGACCAGCCCGCGCGCCCTGTCGATCGCGGAGACCCAGGCCCTGCTCGGTCCGGACGAGGGCCTGCTGCTGGTGCTGGTCAATCCCGAGGCGACCTATGTCTGGGGCATTTCGCGCGAGCGGGTCGAATGGGCCCGCGCCGACGCTCTCGGCGACGCGGCCATGACGGCGGCCGTCAACCGGCTGCGCGCCTCCCTGACCAGCGCCGGCACGGTGCGCGGCGGGCAGGACGTCGATCCGCTCCTGTTCGCCGGGCCCCAGGCGACGCCGTTCGACCGCGCCACGGCGCATCGTCTGTATACGGAACTTGTCCAGCCTGTCGAGGGTGCCTTCGCCGGCAAGAAGACGCTGATCTCGGTGGTCACCGGTGCCCTGACCGCCCTGCCGCTGTCGGTATTGACCACCGCCGCGCCGACCGGCTCCGACGCCGCGCCCGAGGTCCTGGCCGCCACGCCCTGGTTGATAGACCGCTACGCCCTCGCCACCCTGCCTTCGGTGTCCAGCCTGGAAGCCCTGCGTTGTCACCTTGTCGCCGACCCGACGCAGCGCAGCGCCGGCTGCCCGCAACGCCGCGGCACCGTGGTGCGGCGGGCGGATGCCGGCGGCACCCGGCTGCAGCTCGCGGCTTTCGGCGCGCCCCTGCTGGCCGGCGAGCCGACGGACGCCACCCGAGGCTCCCCGGCGGCCGATGACGTCATGGGCGAAGGCCGGCTGGCCGATGTCGGCAAGCTGCGCGCCCTGCCCGCCCTGCCCGGTTCGAAGCTCGAGCTGGAGACGCTGAAGACCCGCTATCCCGACGCCCTCGTCCGGATCGGCCCCGAGGCCACGGAACACGCTGTGCGCGCGGTGGACGCCGACGCCCTGTCGCGGGCACGGTTCGTGGTCTTCTCGACCCACGGGCTGATGGCCGGCTCCGCTGCCGCCGAACCCGGACTGGTCATGACCCCGCCCGATCAGGCCACGGAGGCCGATGACGGCTATCTGAGCGCCTCCGAAGCCGCCCAGTTGAAGCTCAACGCCGAGTTCGTGGTCCTGTCGGCCTGCAATACGGCGGCGTCGGACGGGCGCCCGGGCGGCGAGGGCCTGTCGGGGCTGGCGCGCGCCTTCTTCTATGCCGGGGCCCGGTCGGTGATGGTGTCACACTGGGAGGTGTCGGACGCCGCGACGACGACCCTGATCACCTCGGCCTTCGCCGATCTGGACGGAGACCGTGCCCGTGATCCCGGCGTCCGCGCCCGGGCGTTGCAGGCCGGCATCCGCGCCGTCCGCGCCGAACGCCGCTGGGCGCATCCGGCCTATTGGGCGGCATTCACCCTGGTGGGGGAGCCGGGGTGAAGTAAGGGATTGGGGATTGGGGATTGGGGCTTAGGGGTGCCCGCTCGACCGGCCCTCGACCCATTCAACCCACTGAATTCTCGCGATCCCAAAGACCTAAGCCCCACGACCTCGTCAGGCTCCCGCCTTCTCCGCAAAGCTCAGCGCCCCCGCCGCCAGCATCGGCACCTGCGCCGCCATGGTCCGGGCATGGGCCGAGGCCGCCGTTCCATCCCTGACCCGTCCGGCGATGCCCTGGCAGATGGCCGCCAGCCGGAACAGGTTGTAGGCGAACAGCCAGTCCAGATTGGCCGGCGACGTCCCGGTCAGCGCTGCATAACGCTCCACTGTCCCGGCCACCGACGGAATGCCGAGGGCCTCGAGATCGGCGCCGGCGAGGCCGTTGCGGGCCGTCGCCGGAATGACCCAGGCGATCAGCAGATAGGAAAAGTCCGCCATCGGATCGCCGAGGGTCGACAGCTCCCAGTCCAGCACCGCGCGGACCTCGGGCCCGTCCGGGGCGAGGATCATATTGTCGAGGCGGAAGTCGCCATGGACGATCCGTGTCGGTCCATCCGGTGGCAGGGTGGCGGGCAGGAATTCGATCAGCCGGTCCATGGCCGGGATCGGATCGATCTCGGAGGCGCGGTATTGTTTGGTCCAGCGACCGACCTGACGCTCGAAATAGTTGCCGGGCCGTCCGTAGTCGGACAATCCGATGGCCGCGGGGTCGAAGGCGTGCAGGGCAGCGAGCGTATCCACCTGGCTGTCATAGATGGCGCGGCGCTGGACCGGCTCCATGCCCGGCAGTTTCAGGTCCCACAGCACCCGGCCCTCGACCTTGTCCATGACGTAGAACATCGAGCCGATGACGCCGTCGTCCGTGCACAGGGCATAAGGCCGCGCGACCGGATAGCCCTGGGCATGCAGGGCCGAGATGACGGTGAACTCACGGTCGACCGCATGGGCGCTGGGCAGCAGGGTCCCGGGCGGCTTGCGGCGCAGGACATAGGCGTGCCCCGGCGTGACCAGCTCATAGGTCGGGTTCGACTGGCCACCCTTGAACTGGCGCACCGTCAGCGGGCCGGCATAGCCCTCGACGTTCGCGACCAGCCAGCGGTCCAGCGCGGCCTCGTCGAGCGCATAGCGCGGGTCCACCTCCCGGGTGCCGGAAAAGGTTGCCTGGGCATCGGCGTTCCGGGCGTCGTCGGGGGTGGTCTGGGTCATGCGTCTTCCGGGTGAGCAGCGATGATGGCCGCCCGGACCGCGCCGCGCCAGCCCTTCAACAGCCGCGCGCGTTCTTCCGGCGCCATGCGTGGCGTCCAGCGCGCCGGCGCCTCGACCGGATGGTCCTCCAGATCGCCGATCAGGCCCACGCCGAGTGCCGCCAGTTTGGCCGCGCCCAGGGCCGTCATCTCCTGGAACGCCGGCCGTTCGACCGTCACCTCGCAGATGTCGGCGACGAACTGCATGGCGAAGGCGTTGGCGGTGACGCCGCCGTCGACCTTGAGCACCTTGAGCGGCGGTGCCCCGTCCTTCGCCAGGGCGTCGAGCAGGTCGCGGGTCTGGTAGGCCAGCGATTCCAGCGC
>CAZFQC010000127.1:0-7003 GCA_964520795.1 uncultured Brevundimonas sp. | reverse complement strand
GTGACGGGGACTATCGAACGGACGAAGCGGGGCGACTATCGCCGGTTCCAGGCCATTTCCACGCGCTGGATGGACAATGACGTCTACGGCCATGTGAACAACGTCGTCTATTATTCGTGGTTCGACACGGCGGTGAACCGGCTGCTGGTCGTCAACGGTCTGATCGACATCCACGACGGCAAGACCATCGGCCTCGTTGTCGAGACAGGCTGCCGCTATTTCTCGCCGACGGCCTTTCCGGACGAGATCGAGGCGGGCGTGCGGGTGGCGCACGTCGGGACCAGTTCGGTGCGCTACGAGATCGGCCTGTTCCGCAACAAGGAGCAGGAGGCCGCGGCCGTCGGCTATTTCGTCCACGTCTATGTCGACCGCGAAACGAAGCGGCCCGTGCCGGTCGACGAGAAGATGCGGGGCTTTCTCGAGAGCCTGAAAGCCTAGTCGTCCAGCCGACCCATCAGCGCCAGGGCCCCCACGGCGGTGAGCACGCCCAGCGCGAAGGCACCGATGATGGCACCGGTGGCGACGGCCGTCGGGACGGTGACGGGGCGGGTCTCGTACCATTCGACGATGTCGGCCTCGTTGAGGTCGTCATCGGCATAGACCTGGGCGTCGTAGAGGACATCTTCGGCGGTCATGGCGGGGCTCCGGCTGCTGTTGGGAAAAGGCTGTAACCCGGCAGAGGTTCCTGAACCGTGACACCGTCGCCGCCATCGGCTAGATGCGCCGGTCACGACCGCGGCCTCGCGCTCAAGCAGCGAGCGACCGCGCCGCGAGCGTTAGCGCCCATACTGATGAGACCCAATCCATGGCCGGCCATTCCAAGTTCAAGAACATCATGCACCGCAAGGGCCGCGCCGATGCGCAGCGGTCCAAGCTGTTCTCCAAACTCTCGCGTGACATCACCGTGGCGGCCAAGCTGGGCCTGCCCGACCCGGCCATGAACCCGCGCCTGCGTCTGGCGGTCAACAACGCCAAGGCCGAGAGCCTGCCGCGGGACGTGATCCAGCGCGCGATCAACAAGGCCGCGGGCGGCGACGTCGATATGATGGAAGAGGTCCGCTACGAGGGTCGCGGCCCCGGCGGGGTCGGGATCATCGTCGAGGCGCTGACGGACAACCGCAATCGCGCCGCCTCCAACATCGGCGCCGCGTTCAAGAAGAACGGCGGGGCGCTGAGCGAGATGAACTCGGTCGCCTTCATGTGGAACCGCGTGGGCCGGATCATCTATCCGGCCGAGGCCGGCAGCGAGGACGCCGTCATGGAGGCCGCCATCGAAGCGGGGGCCCAGGACGTCGAGAGCGATCTGGTCAAGCCGGACATCTATGAGGACGCGCCGGGCCACACCATCTGGACGACCTTCGAGGACCTGAACGAAGTGGCCGAGGCCCTGTCGAAGATCCTCGGCGACGCCAAGTCGACTGCCCTGGTCTGGCGTCCGCAGAACGAGGTCCCGGTCACCGGCGAGGCGGTCGGCACCCTGATGAAGCTGCTCGACGCGCTGGACGCCGAGGACGACGTGCAGAACGTCTATTCGAACGAGGACATCTCGGACGAGGACCTGGCGAAATACGCGGGATGATCGCGACTTCGCGGTGAATGTGCGCCGGTCGCTTGATTGGGCGGTCCCGAATAACGATCTGAAGGGCAGACCCATTCGCCGCTCCAAGGATCGCCCCATGCAAGGCTTCGTCGAGAACATCGAGACCCTGACCACCGAAAACACCGACTTCCGCCGCGTGCTCTACACCGGCAAATATCTGCAGCTGGTGCTGATGGCCCTGCAGCCGGGCGAGGAGATCGGCGAGGAGGTCCACGAGGACCACGACCAGTTCTTCCGCATCGAATCCGGCGCGGGCGAGGTTCTGATCGACGGCAAACGCACCCCGATCAAGGACGATGACGCCATCATCGTACCCGCGGGTGCCCGGCACAATGTGATCAACAACGGCGATGTGCCCCTGACGCTTTACACCCTCTACGGCCCGCCCGAGCACCGCGACGGCGTGGTTCGCGCAACCAGGGCCGAGGCGGACGCCCGGGAAGAACATTTCGACGGCCAGACCACGGAATAGGGACGCCGTCGCCGGTCATTGTTCGTCAACCTCGTTTGAGGCATGAATGGAACGAATGACGAACGAAGTGACTCGAATTCTCGGACTGGACCCGGGCCTGCGCCGCACCGGATGGGGCGTGGTGGCGTCAGAGGGCGCGCGCCTGCGCTGGATCGCGCATGGCGTCATCGCCCCGCCGGAGGCGGCACCGTTCAGTGAGCGATTGCTGTTCCTGCTCGAGGCCGTGGGTCAGGTCTGCGTCGAACAGGACTGTGACGAGGCGGCTATCGAGGAGGTGTTCGTCAATATGAACCCGGTCTCGACGCTGAAGCTGGGTCATGCCCGGGCGGCGGTGATGCTGGCGCCGGCGCGACACGGGCTGAGCGTGGCGGAATATTCGCCGAACCTGATCAAGAAGGCGGTGGTCGGCGCCGGCCATGCCGACAAGACCCAGATCGCCTTCATGGTGAAGCGGCTGCTGCCCGCCGCCGGGGAAGTTAAGGCCGATGCCGCCGATGCGCTGGCGGTGGCCATCACCCATGCGCAGATGCGCAAGCGGGCCTTGCTTGCGACCTTGCGGGGGGCGGCATGATCGGGCGGCTCCGAGGCGTGCTGGCCGAGGTCGAGGCGGATCACTGCCTGATCGACTGCGCCGGCGTCGGCTATGTGGTGAGCTGCGGGGCGCGGACCCTGGGGCGTCTGCCGGCACCGGGCGATGAGGCGACCCTGCATATCGAATCGAGCTGGAACGCCGAGAGCGGGCCGCGGCTGTACGGCTTCCTGACCCGCGACGAGCGGCGGGCCTTCACGACCCTGACCGCCATCCAGGGCGTGGGGCCCAAGGCCGCCCTGTCGGTGCTCGACGTCCTGCCGCCGGGCGAGCTGGCGGCGGCGGTGGCGCGCGAGGACAAGGCGGCGGTGGCCCGCGCCAACGGCGTCGGACCGAAACTGGCCCTGCGCATCGTCACCGAGCTGAAGGGCAAGCCGCTGGGGGATGCGTCCTTCACCCCGAGCGGCCCGGGCGTCCATGCGGAGATCGCGCCGCCCGCGCCCAGCGTCACCGGCGAGGCCGTCTCTGCCCTGCTGGGTCTGGGCGTGGCCGAGGTCAACGCACGACGGGCCGTCGATCAGGCGCTGATCCGGCTGGGCGACGAGGCTGATCTGTCCGCCGTGATCCGCGCGGCCCTGCAGGAGCTGGGACGGTGATCTTCTCGTTCCGCTCATCCCGGCGAACGCCGGGACCCAGTGCTTTGGGGGATGGCTTTGCTGGATCGGCCAGACGAACGGTAGTCCTGAGACACCGGCATCCAGCCGGACAGAACTGGGTCCCGGCTTTCGCCGGGATGAGCGGGTGTGGAGATGACTGAGGAAAGGCTGGTGGATGCTTCGCCCGCCCCCGGCGAGGGCCACGACCGCGCCCTGCGGCCGCAGACCCTGTCCGAGTTCGTCGGCCAGGAGCAGGCCAAGGGCAATCTGAAGGTCTTCATCGACGCCGCCCGGGGCCGGGGCGAGTCCCTGGATCACGTCCTGCTGTTCGGCCCGCCCGGGCTGGGCAAGACGACGCTGGCGCAGATCGTGGCGCGGGAACTGGGCGTCGGCTTCCGCGCCACCTCCGGCCCGATCCTGGCCAAGGCGGGCGATCTGGCGGCCATCCTGACCAATCTCGAACCGCGCGACGTCCTGTTCATCGACGAGATCCACCGGCTGGCGCCGACGGTTGAGGAGATCCTCTATCCGGCCATGGAGGACCATGTGCTGGACCTGATCATCGGCGAGGGGCCGTCGGCGCGATCGGTCCGGATTGATCTGGCGCCCTTCACCCTGGTCGGAGCCACCACGCGGGCGGGGCTGCTGGCCACGCCGCTGAGGGACCGGTTCGGTATCCCGCTGCGGCTGGAATTCTACACGCCCGAGGAGCTGGTCCGGGTCATCACCGGGGCCGCGCGCAAGCTGGGCGTCGCCATCAATGACGAAGGCGCGCGCGAGATCGCCAGCCGCTCGCGGGGCACGCCGCGCGTGGCCGGGCGGCTGTTGCGCCGGGTGCGAGACTTCGCCGGGGCGGAAGGGTCGCCGGTCATTGACCGGCTGGCGGCGGCGCGGGCGCTGGCGCGGCTGGAGGTCGACGAGGCGGGGCTGGACAGTCTGGACCGCCGCTTCCTGAAGGCCCTGATCGAAAACTATGGCGGCGGGCCGGTCGGCATGGACACCCTGGCGGCGGCCATCGCCGAGGCGCGGGATGCGGTCGAGGACGTGATCGAACCCTATCTGCTGCAGCAGGGCTTCATCCAGCGCACGCCGCGCGGGCGGATGGCCTGCGCGCGGGCCTATGCCCACCTCGGTCTGGCCGAGCCGCCGAAGCCGGCCGGGGCCGGGCAGGCCGCCCTGTTCGAATAGCTACGGCGCTGTCGGCGTCAGGCGGAAATTCAGCGCCTGGATGGTGACCGGCGTGGTCGGTGCCAACAGCAGGCGGCCGTCGACCACGCCTTTTTCGCAGGTCCAGCGGAAGGTCCCGGACAGGGCACCCGTCGGGGTGATCGGGGCGTCGGTGGCGCAGGCGCCGGCGTCGGTCTTCAGCACGCCCAGCGCGGTCCGCCAGTTCTCGACCGAACGATCCATCAGGAAATTGATCGCCAGCCGGTTCTCCGCCACGGACACGTCCCCGGCGGCCCAGATCCGGCCGAGGTCGGTGTAGCGCTCGGCGAGGATGGCGCTGGTCTCGAGCGGCCGGACCGGGGCCAGGCCGGCGCGGACCAGGGTCGAGGCGGCCTCGAGCAGCGGGGCGGAGGGGCCGGCGTAGGTGCGGTTGGCGAAGGCGAACAGACCCGTCCGCCGGTCCGGCATCAGGATCATGTAGGAGCCGTAGCCGGGATAGCCGCCACCATGGGCCATGACGGTGCCGAGCTCGCAGTCGGCCGAGACCCGCAGCCCCATGCCATAGGCGACGGCGGCCGGGCAGGGCGAACCGTCGGGCAGGGTGCGAACACTGGCGGAAACGAAATTCGAGCCGGTCGCCATCTCGCGCACCGTCGAGCGGCGGACGGGACCGGTCTCGGGATCATCGCGGGCGGGCCAGGCGGACAGCAGGAAGGTGATCCATTTCGCATAGTCGGGGGCGTTGGTCTGGACCCCGCCCATCGAGCCGAAGACGCCGTGGCGCATGTCGGGCTCGGGCGACCAGGCGTCGTTCTCCCAGCGGTAGCCGAGCGCGCGGCGGTCCTGCGGCGAGGCGAAGATGTCATAGCCGCTGGAGGTCATGCCCAGCGGGCGCATGATCCCGGTCTCGATATAGTCGTTGTACGGCCGGCCCGAGACATTGGTGACGATCCGGCCAAGCAGGGCGTAGCCGAAGTTGGAATATTCGAAGGCCGTCTGCGGCGCGCGGGTGAAGGGCACGCCTTCGGTGAGCATGCGGGTGAACTCGGCCTCGGTCAGGACCTGCTGCCGGTCGCCCCAGGGATCGTCGGTGACGAAGCCGCCGGTGTGGTTGAGCAGGTCGCGGACGCGGATGCGCGGGGAGTCGGCGGTCGCATAGCGCCAGCCCCGCATCTCCGGCACATGGGTCTCGGCCAGGTCGTCGAGCGAGAGCCTGCCCTCGTCGCGCAGCTTGAGGATGGCCAGGGCGGTGAAGGCCTTGGACATGGAGGCGATGCGGAACAGGGTGTCCGGTGTGACCGCGGGGCCGTCGACGGTGCGGACGCCCGCCGTGCGCAGGTGAATGATCCGCCCGTCCTGCACCACGCCGTAGACGAGGCCGGGCGCATGGGCGGTTGCCTGCCAGCGGTCGAAGGCCGCGTCGATGACCGGGATGGCTTCCTCGAGGGTCATCGGCGCCGGGGCGGGCGCCGGCGGAGCGGGCGTCTGCGCCTGCAGGGGGAGCGCCGTCGCCAGTGAAACGGTCAGTGCCAAGGCCAGAGCGTTGCGGCGCATCATCCCCTCCATCCGAACAACCAAGGCCTAGCACCCGTCTTGCGAGGCTCCAATCCATGGGCGGGCTTCACGTCCCGCCCGAACCCCGGCATGGTTGTGGCGCAGGGAGGCCGCATGGCGCGACGGGCGATACGAACCGACAGACTGATCGCCGTGCTGGGCGTGGCGGTGATCGCCCTCGGCGCACTGGCGCTGTGGTTCGTCACCCAGGGCTCTGGCGGCGGCTTCACCGAGGAGCCGGCCTCGCGCCGTGTGCTGCGGCAGGCGCGCGAGCAACTGGGACGGACGGCCGAGGTCCAGTTGATCGAGCCGGGCCGGGGCCGGGTGGTCTGCGGCTATATCGCCGCCGGGCGCGGCGGCGCTGCGGTTGGCTTCATCTCACGCCCGAACCGGATGCTGCTGAGCCAGGACCCGTTGAACGGCGAGTTCCGGGCCATGATGGACGCCGACTGTCCCAATTTCCCCGAGCCGCCTCCCGCGCGCGTCAACTGACATGACCGACACCCCCACCGCCGGCCGGTTCGAGGGCCGCGAGCATCGCCTGCCCGTCCGGGTCTATTACGAGGACACCGACTTCACCGGTCTGGTCTATCACGCCAACTATGTCCGCTATTTCGAGCGGGGGCGGTCCGACTGCCTGCGGCTGATGGGGATCGGCCACGCCGAGCTGCTGGACGGCGACCAGCCCATGGCCTTTGTGGTCTCGAAGATGGGGCTGTATTTCCTCAGGCCCGCGCGGATCGACGATCAGCTGGTGGTCCGCACCCACTATGACGCCATCAAGGGCCCGCGCCTGCTGATCGCCCAGGCCGTCACGCGCGGCGACGACATCCTGTGCCGGGCCGAGGTCGAGGTGGTCTGTATCCATATGGACGGGCGGCCGCGCCGACCGACAAAGGCTCTCATCGACAGGATCGGGCCGTGGCTGGCGCGCGAAGCTTGACCATTTCGCCCGCCTGTCACGTGCAGACAGGTGACGTCGCGGCCACACCTCGCTAGACCCGGCTCAAACCGCCACACAACCG
>CAZFQC010000126.1:0-7037 GCA_964520795.1 uncultured Brevundimonas sp. | reverse complement strand
CAGCAGCACCAGGGCTGCGATGGTGAGAGTGCGTTTCATGGTTTTGATCTCTGTTGATTGAATGAAGTTGGTCTTCAGCGAACAGGATCAGGTTCGGGGAGGCGGGTCATCCGCCTCCAGAGTGAAGTCGGAGTGTCGCGCATCGAGCGATGGATAGCGGACAGACGCATAGACTCTCGCGGGGGTCGAGCTACCGCCTTGCGGGATGAGGCTTTGGCAAAAGACCAGACATGCTTTCTGGCACGTGACCTTTACGGCCTCCTGCTCGCACGGGGCGCCGTCGTCATTCATCGACATAGACGCCATGGCTTGATCGACCGGGGCTTCGCACGCCATCGAAGCCGTAGACACGAACAGCACCGCCAGCGCCGCGAGGATCGCGACCGTCAGCGGAAAAAGGTCATGGCGCAGGAACGACATCGTCCAGATCATACATCAAACAACACGCCGAGTGAGAACTCTCGTCGAACCATCTTGAAATCGCCTATGGCCGTCACAGCGAAGCGGGGGGTGGCAGGGTTCCCATGACTGCGACGACAGCGAGGAGGGCGAGGCCCAATCCAGCTTCAAGCAGCAGGCTGCGCCTTAGATCGCGCATAGCGGCGGCGGATAGTTCGCTGGCCAGAAGCGCTGTGCCTAGCGCTGGCGTCAACCGAAACCGGTTGCTCGCCGCGAGCACCAGCATCAGTCCGAAGAGGATGAGTTTGGCGATCAGAAGCTGGCCGTAGAGGTTGGCTCCAAGGTTTCCGACCCGTGTGAGGCCAACGAGAAACCAGCTATTCACGAGGCCGGTCAGCACCAGCAGGACGACGGCGAGGGTCCCGAGGCCTGCGAACCCGTCCAAGGCGCGGTGGATCGAGAGATCGTCCGGCGCGGCGCGCCGTAGCAGCAGGATCGTCAAGGCCGCCAAGGCGCCCAGCCACAAGGCGGCGGCGACGGTATGGATGATGTCGGCGGTGAGATGGAGAAGCCCGCCGGGACCCTCGGTCGCAGCCCCGTGGCCGGTCCAGGCGAAGCTGGCAGCTACGACCAGGCCCGCCGCGACGCTCAGGCCCCAGAGCACGCGCCCTGGCTTCAACGCGAAGACCGCAATAAGGCCAAGGAGGGCGACGCCCGCCCGAACGACCATGGCCATGCCAATGGACGTGCCGGTGATCATGAAGGACAGAGACGCAGGTTTGACGGCTTCGCTCAGCGAGCCCGCCATCACAGCGGTCTGGGCGACCAGGGACGCGAGCGAGCCGAGCGCGACTATGACCGTCGCGACGATCAGGACGGGACGTGCCCAAGCAAAACTGAGGCCGCCAGCGCCCTTGGAACTGTAGAACAGGAACAGGGGTGTGCCGAGAAGGACGACAGCGCCGCTGTATTGAAGCCAGCGGAGTGCGATGACCGCGACTTCGAGCATATGGTCAGCCGACCGTGAAGGTGTAGGATCCCGTCATGCGGTGGCCGTCGCTCGACGCGATGCGCCAATCGACGCGGTAGGAGCCGGCGGCCAGAGGGCGGGCCAGAGTCCCCGTCAGGGTCTTTCCGTCCTCGGCCACCGAGGTCCGGACCACGACCTTTTCGCCCGCAGCATTGACGACATCGAAGCCTGAGAAGACGGGAACGGTGCGCTCGCTGAAGGTCAGGCTCAGCGTCCGGGTTGCCGCCACGGTCGAGTTGGGCGCCGGCGTCGCGCTGATCAGCCGGGCGTGGGCCGCCGCCGGCCCAGCTGCGAGCGAGACCGCCGCCATGATGGCGATGTAGGGCGCGGGATTGAAATTACGCATACTCAGTCTCCAGAGATTTGGCCGATCCCGGCCTTCTTCTTCTCTACGCGTCGTGGGCGAGCTTCCCTCATGACGGATGTTCGCGGCCGATCCAAGAACCGGCCGCGAACCCCTCAAGCCATGCCGTAGCCGGCCTTCTCGATTGCTGCCCTGATGCCGGCCTCGTCGGCGTCTCCCTCGACGCGTAGCAGCCCGGTGGCGATCTCGATCTCCATCCGGGCCGTGGGCGCCACCTCCAGCACGGCCGCTCTAACCGTCGCTGCGCAGCCGCCGCAGGTCATGCGTTCAACCTTCAACTCGATCATCGTCATCTCCTTTGTCGATCAACGATGAGGCAGGTGGGGTTTCCCAGCGTTGGAAGGTCAAGACCTCGATGACGGGCTTGACCTTGCCATGGCGGGAAGGTGCACCACTCCGCCGGAGGAGACATCTCATGTATCATGAGCACCACTCGCGCCCCCACGTGCGTGAAAACATGGCGACAGGGCGAGCGCATGCCCAAGGCGTGTCGTTGAATCGACTGGCCTTCACCGCGACGCTGCATTGTCTTTCGGGCTGCGCCGTCGGCGAAGTCTTGGGCATGGCCATCGGGACGGCGCTGGGGTGGACCGCCCTGTCGACCATCGGCTTGGCCGTGGGGCTGGCCTTCGTCTTCGGCTACGCATTCACCATGGTTCCGCTGCTGCGGGCCGGTCTGGCGTTCGGGGCAGTGCTGAAGCTGGCGTTGGCGGCGGACACGGTCTCGATCGCCATCATGGAAATCGCTGACAACCTGATCATGCTGATCATCCCCGGCGCGATGGACGCCCACCTGGATTCGCTGCTGTTCTGGGGCAGCCTCGGCGCCGCGCTCCTGATCGCGGGCTCCGCTGCATTCCCGGTGAACCGTTGGCTAATCTCACGGGGCAAAGGCCACGCCGTCGTGCACGCCCACCATCACTAGCGGCGGCTGACCAATCTAGAGCCGGTCTAGGATCGCCTGCATCTGGCTGATCTCCCGCTCCTGCGCCTCCACGATCCCGCCACAAAGAGCGATGACTTCGGGGTCGGTGAGCGAGGCTTTCTCGCACATCAGGATCGCCCCGGAGTGGTGCGGGATCATGCCCCGGATCAGTTCCTTGTCGCCGATCGCGGCTTGGCTGCGCATCGCGTAGAAGCTGGCAGCGAAGATCACCACGGCCCCAAGGCCGATGGCCCAGTTGGCGCGCCTGTTCTCATACATTGAGCGCATCAGGACCAGCATGAGAACGGCCATGGGCGCGACCATCATCAGCGTCATGTAAAGGTTGTTCAGGTTGAAGTAGAAATGATCGAGCGTGGCGATCATCGTATACATCACCAGATACATGATGACGAAGTGGATGATCAGCTCGATCGCCAAGTTCCGGTAGCTGTGGCTGTGCATGTCATTTCCTCCAGGGCGGCGCGATTCTCAAATCAGGCTAACCACCTCACATGCGAATACGCGCGGGAGGCTCCGATCCCGCGCGTTTCACTAGGGCTATCAACCAGCGGGTTGGGCTGGAGCCGGCATGTCTCCGGTTCCGTCAGCGCGATGAGCTGCGATCCATTTTTCCAACATAGTGATTTCCCGGCCTTGGTCCGCAATGGTCTTCTCGGCCATGCGACGCAGTTCAGGGGCAGGATTCTCGCGCAGCACCACCTGGGACATCTCGATGGCTCCACGATGATGCTCGATCATCTTAAGGGCGTAGGTCTCCTGAACATCAGATCCCGTCGCCTGCATCATGCCCTGATGCATCTTGTCCTCCGACGGACTGAAAGGCGTCTGCGGTCCTGACATCTTCTCGTTCGTCATGCCTCCGGACATCTCCGAGGTCGCGGCGATCTCGATCCCGCCTTCCGCCCCCGTTTCGGCGTTCTCGGCAGGCGTGCAGGCGACTAGCAGGGCGGACAGGACTACGCCGACGAGGGCAGCCTTCAGGTTCATCGACATCGTGATTCTCCAATGGTGAATCCCGACGAACCGTCTGGTTGGCGCGCCGTTCCAAAAAAGCGCTTGACCTTCCCATGACTGGAACCTTCATCAGAAGCGGGACTTCGATTTTTGGGAGACCCGTGATGACCGCCGCAACCCTGAGAACCCTCGACATTCCCGTGCTCGGCATGACCTGCGCCAGCTGCGTCGGCCGGGTCGAAAAGGCCATCCTCGCCGCGCCCGGCGTGAAAAGCGCCACGGTGAACCTCGCGGCCGAACGTGCGCGTGTGGAGTTCGACGACGCTGGCTCCCCGACCGCCGTGACGCAGGCGATCCGCTCAGCAGGTTACGAGCCGATCGAACGCCTCATCGAACTGAAGATCAGCGGCATGACCTGCGCCAGTTGTGTCGGTCGCGTCGAACGCGCCCTGAAGGCTGCGCCGGGCGTTCTGGACGCCAGCGTCAACCTGGCGACGGAACGCGCTACCGTTCGGGTGCTGGAAGGCGCCGCAGATGCCCGCGCCCTGACAGAAGCCGTGGCCAAGGCGGGCTACACCGCCGAGGTCGCGTCCGCGCCGGACGCGACGAGCGAGGATCGCGAACAGGCCTCCCGCGCCGCCGAAATTCGCAGTCTGGGACGCGCCGTCGCCGTCGCCGGCGCGGCGACCCTTCCGCTGTTCGTCATCGAGATGGCGCTGCACTTCATTCCGGGCACCCACGGCTGGCTGATGGGCGCCATTGGCATGACGCCTTGGCGGATCATCAGCTTCGTGCTGGCGACCTTCGTGCTCCTTGTTCCGAGTCTCCGCTTCTACCGGAAAGGCGTGCCGAACCTGATCCGGCTGACGCCGGACATGAACTCGCTGGTCGTGCTGGGCGCCACCGCCGCCTGGGCCTTCTCCACCGTTGCGACCTTCGCGCCGCAGTGGCTGCCCGCCGGCACGGCGAACGTCTATTTCGAGGCGGCGGCGGTTATCGTGACCCTGATCCTCGTCGGCCGCTGGTTCGAAGCGCGCGCCAAGGGCCAGACCAGCCAAGCCATTCGCCGCCTGATGACGCTTCAGGCCAAGACGGCGCGCGTGGAGCGGGACGGGGCCGAGATTGAACTGCCGATCGATCAGGTCACCCCCGGCGACGTGATCGTCGTCCGGCCGGGCGAACGCGTTCCAGTCGACGGTTCGGTGTTGTCTGGCAGTTCGTTTGTCGATGAGTCCATGCTGACCGGCGAGCCAATCCCGGTCGAGAAGATCGAGGGTGCCAAGGTGGTCGGCGGCACCATCAACACCACGGGCGCCTTCCGCTTCCGGGCTGAGAAGGTGGGCTCCGAGACCGTGCTGGCGCAGATCGTGCGTATGGTGGAGGCGGCTCAGGGCGCCAAACTGCCGATCCAGGCGCTGGTCGATAAGGTGACCGGCTGGTTTGTCCCTGCCGTCATTGCCATAGCCGGGCTGACCTTCGGCGTCTGGCTGGTTTTCGGCCCTCAGCCGGCGCTCGGCTTCGCCCTTGTGAATGCGGTCGCTGTCCTGATCATCGCCTGCCCCTGCGCCATGGGGCTGGCGACGCCAACCTCGATCATGGTCGGCACAGGCCGGGCCGCCGAACTCGGCATCCTGTTCCGCAAAGGCGAGGCGCTTCAGGCGCTCCAAGGCGTCGAGGTCGTCGCCTTCGACAAGACCGGCACCCTGACCGAAGGGCGGCCGGAACTGACCGACCTCACCGTCGCTGAGGGCTTCGCCGAGGACGAGGTGTTGAGTCTGGTCGCCGCGCTGGAGACCCGTTCGGAGCACCCAATCGCGCGCGCCATCATTCAGGCCGCCGAGACGCGGGGACTGCCCGTGCCCGAACCGGAAACCTTTTCGTCCCGCCCTGGCTTCGGCGCAGAGGGCCGGGTCGCTGGCCGCTCGGTTCAGGTCGGCGCTGACCGCCTGATGCGTGGCCTCGGCCACGACCTGTCCGCCTTCGCCGATCAGGCCGAGCGGCTCGGCGAAGAGGGCAAGAGCCCCCTCTACGCGGCCATCGATGGGCGCCTGGCCGCGATCATCGCCGTCGCCGATCCGATCAAGACCACGACGCCCGCCGCGATCGCCGCGATCCACGCGCTCGGGCTCAAGGTGGCGATGGTCACCGGCGACAACCGCCGGACCGCTGAGGCCGTGGCCCGACGCTTGGGCTTTGACGAGGTGCACGCCGAAGTTCTGCCGGACGGCAAGGTCGAGGCCATCCGCGCCCTTCAGGCCGGAGACCGTCGCGTCGCCTTCGTCGGCGACGGCGTCAACGATGCGCCAGCGCTGGCGGCGGCCGATGTCGGGCTCGCGGTCGGCGGCGGCACGGATGTCGCCATCGAGAGCGCGGACGTGGTCCTGACCGGGGGCGATCTGCGCGGCGCCGTAAACGCTATCGCCCTGTCGCGCGCCACTATGCGCAACATCCGTCAGAACTTGGTCTGGGCATTCGGCTATAATGCCGTGCTGATCCCGGTTGCGGCGGGTCTGCTGTTCCCGGTGTTCGGCTGGCTGCTTTCTCCCATGCTGGCCGCCGGTGCCATGGCCCTGTCCAGTGTCAGCGTCCTGACCAACGCGCTGCGCCTGCGCGGCTTCAAAACCCGCTTCGAAGGAATTCGGACATGAACATCGGCCAAGCCTCCAAGGCGACGGGCGTATCGACCAAGATGATCCGCTACTATGAGTCCGTCGGTCTGATCCGGCCGGCGGACCGAACGGACAGCAACTACCGCGACTTCGCGGAACGCGACCTCAACGAGTTGCGCTTCATCCGACGAGCGCGGAACTTGGGCTTCTCGGTCGTCGAGATCGGACGACTGCTCGCGCTCTGGAGGGACAGAGAGCGGCCAAGCCGTGAGGTCAAGGCCGTCGCTAGGAAGCACGTCGCAGACCTGGACGCCAGAATTGCAGAGATGCGGGGCATGGCGAACACGCTGCGCCATCTCGCCGACTGTTGTGCAGGGGACGATCGTCCGGATTGTCCGATCCTCACGGATCTTGGGGGAACGACCAGCTAGGTCTCGATATCGCTGTCTGAGATGAGAACGGATGCTGGCGAGATTCCAATAGCGCCTGTCCATTCGAGGAACTCCAGGACGGACAGGTTGCGTTCGATTGCTTCAACCTTGGCCACGAACGACTGCGGTTTTTTGAGTCTGACGGCCAAATCTCTCTGAGTCATGCCTGCCAGCTTCCGCGCTTCGACGAGCGCCGAAATCAACGCGCGATGCCGGGATGACGAGATCCAGGCGGGAATGGCGCGATAGCGCGGCGACGGCACCCGGTCGGGCATGGCGGGAACATCCAAAACGATGTTGCCGT
>CAZFQC010000125.1:0-7049 GCA_964520795.1 uncultured Brevundimonas sp. | reverse complement strand
TTCGGAACAGATTCTGAAGCATGATCATACGGCCCCTTTTCCGCCGCGCCGTTGAACTAAGGCTCGGGTCCGGTTAGGTCAAAGACCTTGTTGAAGTCGCAGGCACCGCAAATGCTCCGTACGAAACTCCTGATCGCCGCACTTTCGGCCGTCGCCCTGACCAGCGCCTGCGCCCCGGTGGTGGGCCAGAACGGCTTCCAGGCGATCGACGCCAAGCCGGCCGACATCGTCGCGGGCACGGATACGAAGCAGACCGTGCTGAGCCGACTGGGCACCCCGTCGACGACCTCGACCTTCGAGCGCGACAACGTCTGGTACTACATCAGCCAGGTGACCGAGAAATACACCTACAACCGGCCCCAGGTGACCCAGCGCTCGGTGACCGAAATCACCTTCAATGACGCGGGTCTGGTGTCCGAAGTCCGAACCCTCGGTCTCGAGGACGGCCAGCGGGTCGCCATGAACGATCGCGAGACCCCGACCCGCGGGCGTCAGCTGACCATCCTGGAGCAGCTGCTCGGCAACGTCGGCCGCGGCCAGCTGCCCCGCACCGATGAAGACCAGCCGGGCCAGCAGCGCCGGGAATAGATTTTCCCCATCGTCACAACGAAGAAGGCCCCGGAGATCGCTCTCCGGGGCCTCTTTCTTTGGCGACCGCCGCCTCCCGGTCAGGACGCGGCGGCCTGTTTCCGCTGGATCAGAACACCTTGCCGCTGGCCAGGACTGCGAGCAGCAGCAGGGCCACGATGTTGGTGATCTTGATCATCGGGTTCACCGCCGGACCGGAGGTGTCCTTGTAGGGATCGCCGACGGTGTCGCCGGTTACCGCGGCCTTGTGCGCCTCGGAGCCCTTGCCGTGGACGACACCGTTCTTGTCGGTGAAGCCCTCTTCAATGACCTTCTTGGCGTTGTCCCAGGCACCGCCGCCCGAGGTCATCGAGACGGCGACGAACAGGCCGGTGACGATGACGCCCATCAGCATGGCGCCGAGGGCGGCAAAGGCCGTGGCCTTGTCCGAGATCGACAGCACCGCGACGAACAGGACGATCGGCGACAGCACCGGCAGCAGGGACGGAACGATCATCTCCCGGATCGCCGCCTTGGTCAGGATGTCGACGGCCCGGCCGTACTCGGGCTTGACCTCATAGGTCATGATGCCCGGGTTTTCACGGAACTGGCGACGCACCTCGGCCACGACCGATTCGGCCGCGCGGCCCACGGCCATCATCGACATGCCGCCGAACAGGAAGGGCAGCAGCCCCCCGAACAGCAGGCCGACGACGACGTACGGATTGGTCAGGCCGAAATCGATCTCGCCCATGCCCGCGAAGAACGGGAACAGGTCGGGGTTGGCCGAGAAATAGTCGAGGTCAGAGGTGTAGGCGGCGAACAGCACCAGGGCGCCGAGGCCGGCCGAACCGATGGCATAGCCCTTGGTGACGGCCTTGGTGGTGTTGCCCACGGCGTCGAGGGCGTCGGTCGAATGACGGACTTCCGAGGGAAGGCCCGCCATTTCGGCGATGCCGCCGGCGTTGTCGGTGACCGGACCGAAGGCGTCCAGCGCCACGATCATGCCCGCCACGCCCAGCATGGTCGTGGTGGCAATGGCGATGCCGAACAGGCCCGCCAGCTGGTACGAGGCGACGATGCCGACGATGATGGTCAGTGCCGGCAGGGCGGTCGACTCCAGCGAGACGGCCAGACCCTGGATGACGTTGGTGCCGTGGCCCGAAACCGAGGCGTTGGCGACCGAGCGCACCGGGCGGAAGTTCGAGCCCGTGTAGTATTCGGTGATCACCACGATGGCGGCGGTGACCAGCAGGCCGACCATGCCGGACCAGAACAGGCTCATCGGCTCGATGGTCAGGCCGGTGTTGGTGACGATCGGGCCGGTGATCAGTTTCTCGATGACGAAATAGACGGCGACCGCCGACAGCACGCCGGTGACGATCAGGCCCTGGTACAGGGCGCCCATGATGTTCTGGCTCTTGCCCAGACGGACGAAGAAGGAGCCGATGATCGAGGTGACGACGCAGATGCCGCAGATGGCCAGCGGCAGCAGCATCATGGTTTCGACATAGGGCTGGTCGCGGAAGAAGATCGCCGCCAGCACCATGGTGGCGACCGTGGTCACCGCATAGGTCTCGAACAGGTCGGCGGCCATGCCGGCGCAGTCGCCGACGTTGTCGCCGACGTTGTCGGCGATGGTGGCAGCGTTGCGGGGGTCATCCTCGGGGATGCCGGCCTCGACCTTGCCCACCATGTCGCCGCCCACGTCGGCGCCCTTGGTGAAGATGCCGCCGCCCAGACGGGCGAAGATGGAGATCAGCGAGGCGCCGAAGCCGAGAGCCACAAGGCCGTCGATGACTTCGCGGCTGGTGGCCTCGAAGCCCATGCCCGCGGTCAGGACGGCATAGTAGCCGGCCACGCCCAGAAGCGCGCCGCCCGCCACGAACATGCCGGTGATGGCACCCGAGCGGAAGGCGAGGTCCAGACCCTTGGCCAGGCTCTCGGACGCGGCCTGCGCCGTACGGACGTTGGCCCTGACCGAGATCAGCATGCCGGCGAAACCGGCAAGACCCGACAGCACGGCCCCGATGACGAAGCCGATGGCGGCCCATTCGCCGATCAGGAAATAGGCCGCGACGAGGATGACCACGCCGACCATGGCGATGGTCGTGTACTGCCGCCGCAGATAGGCCGAGGCGCCTTCCTGGATCGCTGCCGCGATCTCGCGCATCTTGTCGTTGCCGGTACTGGCCTTCATCAGCGAGGCGGTCTGGATCAGCCCATAGAGGACCCCCAGCGCGCCTGCGGCAATGACCAGCCACAGATAGTTGCTCATGACGTTTCCAAATCCTGTGATCTTCAGACGCCCGGTCCCTTGGCGCGGCGGGCGTTATTCGCCTCTGTCCGCCTTCCGGTCCCCCCGTGCGCACCGGACGCATGTTGCGTCCTTGGGGAATTGCGGCCGAAACGTGCCAAAAGCGGGCAGCCGACGCAACAGGCGATTGTGGATCAGCCGGACTGAACGCCGGTCCGTCTGCGCGGGGCCTGACTGACGATCTCGACGCGGGTGACCGAGCCGCGGCCGGCGATCGTCGCGGCGGACCGCATCAGGCTGGCGGAAACGGCGGCCGGATCGATTCGCGTCCAGTCATCTGCCACCACGAACGGGGTTCGGTGGCCGGCGCGGACCAGGGCGTCACGCAGGAACGCCTCCTTGGAGCGCATGGTCTCGGGTGTCGCCGACCCGCCGAGATGAAGGCGAAGGGAGACGAAGACATAGTTGCGCAGCCGCCCGCCGGTGATGATCGGCAGGCCGACGCCGGGCATGCTCAGGCTGCCGCCGGCGGCGGGTGCACCCTCGGCCAGCGCCGAGGGGGCGACAGCTGAAAGGGCGGCGGTGGCGGCGATGAGGTCACGACGGCGCATGGCGGCACCTTGCCCTCCATGCCTTGAGAAATCGTTGTCAGCTGTGGGTGAAGCCCGAACGATCAAAGGACACCGGCCGGCCACCGAACCGGGCGACCACCCCCTGCCCCGCCGTCACCCGGCCCAGCCGCGTCAGGCGAAGGTGGCGGCGGTCCGCCTCGCGTCGCAAGGCGGCCTCGTCGCGCGGCGAGGCCGTAAAGGCGATCTCATAGTCGTCGCCGCCCGTGACCAGTTTCTCCAGCGCCGCCTGCTCGTCGACCCGTCCGTTGAACCAGGCCTGGCCGGCAGCGGACAGGGGTACGGTCTCGAGGTCGATTTCCAATCCGACCCCGCTCGCCTCCGCGAGGTGCGCGAGGTCGGCGATCAGGCCGTCCGAAACATCGATGGCGGCGCTGGCGAGATCCCGTATTGGCAGGGCGAAGTCGATCCGAGGCGTCGGCGTGCGGTAATGGTCGGACAGGGCGGCCAACCGCTCGATTTCGAGAGACAGACGGTCCTGGACCGCCTCCAGGCCCAACCAGCCGTCGCCGATGGCTCCCGTGACGAAAACCAGATCACCGGGTCTGGCGCCGGCGCGGTCGACGGTCCGCCCCTTCGGCGTCCAGCCCAGCAGGGTCATCGAGAAGCTGGCCGGACCGGGCGTGGCGACCGTATCCCCGCCCAGCAGAGCGATGCCGAAGGTCTTCTGGTCGGCGCGCAGGCCGTCGACGAAGGTCATCCGCTCGGGCCAGCCGCAGCGCGGCGACCAGTGACAGGCCAGCAGATAACCGAACGGCTCCGCGCCCTTGGCCGCAAGGTCCGACAGGTTCACCCGCATGAGCTTGCGCGCCACCGTGTCCAGGGGGTCGGTCGGCAGGAAATGAACGCCTTCGACGATGGCGTCCTTGGTCAGGACCAGGTCGTGGCCGGGCCGCGAGGGCACGACGGCGACGTCATCGGCCAGACCCCGCCCCCATTCCGGGTGGGCCAGGGGGGCGAACAGCCGCCGGATGGTCTCGAACTCACCGGCGACGTCGACCGCAGGCATGGGGTCACCTAGGCTTTCGGGCGGACGTCTCGGGCGACGCCGTCCAGCGCCGCATTGACGAATTTCGCCTCCGCGTCGTCGAAGAAGGCCTTGGCCAGTTCGACATATTCGTCGATCACGATCTCACGCGGAACGTCGGGCCGGTCGCGCAGTTCCCAGGCCCCGGCGCGCAGCAGGGCCCGCAGGGTGGAGTCCAGCCGCTCCAGCCGCCAGTTCGACGCCAGCCTTGCCTTGACCGCCGCATCGATATCGCGCTGGCCGGCGACCACGCCGCGCACGATCCCGGCGAAATAATCCTCATCCGCCTCGGCCAGCGGTTCGCCCTCCATGTCGGAGTCGAAGCGATGGTTCGAGAATTCGGCGATGACCGTGTCCACGCCCTCGCCGGCCAGTTCCATCTGATAGAGCGCCTGGACGGCGGCGAGGCGGGCGACCGTGCGGGCCCGCCGCTGACGGCTGGTCAGCTGCGGCTCGGCGCGCTGCTTTTCGGCCTCGGCGAGTTGCTCGAGCACGGATTGGAGGCTGGCGGGTTCGGTCACGCGCCCAGTCCTACGCGCAGCCGCTTGCGCAAGGCAATGAGGTCCAGACAGGCGCGGGCCGCGCCGCCGCCCTTGTCGCCCTCGCTGATACGGGCCCGGGCCCATGCCTGGGCCTCGTCCTCGGTGGTCAGAATGCCGTTGCCGATGATCAGTCCCTTGAGGCCGAGGTTGCTCAGGGCGGCCGCCGATTGATCCGAGACGATCTCGAAATGATAGGTCTCGCCGCGGATCACACAGCCGAGCGCGACATAGCCGTCATAGCGCGGCGCGGTCGGGAACCGGCCGGCCTCCTCGGCCAGGGCGATGGCGGTGGGGACCTCGAGCGCGCCGGGCACCGAGACCACGTCGAAATCGGCACCACGTGCGCGCAGGGCGTCCTTCGCCCCTTCCAGCAGGGCGTCGGCCAGGTCGTCATAAAAGCGCGCCTCGACGATGAGGACGCGCCAGGGATCGCTTACGATTGGTCTTCTCCGTCCATGTCGCGCCAGCCGACGATGCGCAGGCCATAGCCCTCAAGCGCGGCGGGGTTGGGGCGGGTCGAGCTCATCACGATCATGTCGCGCACGCCGAGATCCAGCAGGATCTGGGCCCCGACGCCGTAGTTGCGGATCGAGCGATCGATCGCCGCCGGCTTCTCGACACCCGCCAGCCGTTCGGCCAGGCCCTGCAGGTCGGGGTCGCGCAGGAAGACGGTGACGCCGGCCCCCCCATGGGCACTGATCGCCTTGAGCGCCCGCGGCACATAATTCTGACGCGTCTCCACATGGCCGAGGATGTCGGCGGCGAAATCCACCTGGTGCATCCGCACCAGCGTCGGCTTGCCGGCTTCGATCTTGCCCTTCACCAGGGCGATGTGTTCGGCACCCTCGATGGTGTTCCGGTACAGCATCAGCCGGAACGGCCCGCCGTGGATGCTGTCGAACGGCGTGTCCATGACCCGTTCGACATAGCGTTCGGTACGGCGGCGATAGGCGATCAGATCGGCGATGGTGCCGATCTTCAGCCCGTGCAGCTGGGCGAAGGCCACCAGGTCGGGCATGCGCGCCATGGAGCCGTCGTCGTTCATGATCTCACAGATCACGCCGGCGGGCGTCAGCCCGGCCATGCGGCTGATATCGACCGCCGCCTCGGTGTGGCCGGTGCGGACCAGCACGCCGCCGTCGCGGGCCACCAGCGGAAAGACATGGCCCGGCGAGACGATGTCGTCGGCACCCTTGGTGGGATCGGAGGCAACCTGCACAGTGCGGGCGCGGTCGGCAGCGCTGATGCCGGTGGTGACGCCCTCGCGCGCCTCGATCGAGACGGTGAAGGCCGTCCCCATGCTGGTGCGGTTCTCGGCGGCCATGGGCGGCAGGCGCAGCTGGCGCGCGCGCTCCCCGGTGATAGCCAGGCAGATCAGGCCGCGCGCGTGGCGGGCCATAAAGTTGATCTGGTCCGGCGTGGCGAACTGGGCCGGAATGATGATGTCGCCCTCGTTCTCCCGGTCCTCGGCGTCGACCAGGATGTAGGGCTTGCCGTTGCGGGCGTCCTCGAGGATGTCCTCGATGGGGCTGATCGGGCTGTCGTTCATGTTCGCGGCCAATTGCATCACGCCGTCTCCTGCCACCGCGCGAGGTATCGCGCCAGCATGTCGATCTCGAGATTGACCATGTCGCCGGCTTTCAGCCCGCCCAACGTCGTGGCGTCCCAGGTGTGGGGAATGATGTTCAGGCCGAAGACCCGTCCTTCGACGGCGTTCACCGTCAGGGAAACCCCGTCGACCGTGATCGAGCCCTTGGCGGCGATATAGCGATGCAGCGGCGCGGGGGCCTCGATGTCGATCCGGTGTGAGCCGCCCTCCGGCGTCACCGCGACCACCCGGCCCAGCCCGTCGACATGACCCGAGACGATATGGCCGCCCAGTTCGTCGCCCAGTTTCGCGGCGCGCTCCAGATTGACCGGATCGCCCTCGCGCCAGTCGCCGAGCGTCGTCTTCGACAGGGTTTCACCCGAAACCTCGACCGCGAACCAGCCGGGGCCCTTTTCGGTGACCGTCAGACAGCATCCCG
>CAZFQC010000124.1:0-7057 GCA_964520795.1 uncultured Brevundimonas sp. | reverse complement strand
TGGAGGCCTGGCCTCCGAGTTGAACGGAGGGTCTACGGCGTTGCACCGCCGTCGCGTCGCCCCTCCGCCACCAGGCCGCAGGTATCGGGTCTCAGAGCTGACCCTCTTGTGCGCCGCCACCCCCGAAATGTTCCAGAAAATTGGAGGTTAATGACGCAAAACGGGGAATCGTCGCGCCACCACGCCGCCTGACGCGCGACCGAAACGACACACAGCGCCGCCTCATGGCCATCTGGCCCCGCTTTGGCCCCGGTATTGCAGCAATCCTTGTCGCCCTCGCGTAGTTGTTATGACGGGGCCGCCGCCGGGGACTCTACAGCTATCGCCATGCGTATCAGCCTTCGCCTCCTCCTCATCGCCTCCGTCGCCGCCTGCGCGCCCCTGTTGCCGGAGGCACCGCCCGTCGGTGCCGCGGCCCAGACCGGCGCGGCGTCCGCCGTGTCTCCGGCCTCGCCCGCCGCCGCGCCCGCCGTCCCCGCGCCCGTGGTGGTCGACCAGGCCGGGTTCGACGGCTGGAAACAGGGCTTCCTGACCCGCCACGGCGGTGCCCGTCGGGCCGACTATGAGCGCGAGCTCGAAGGCCTGACGCCGGACCCGTCCGTCATCCGTCTCGACCGCAACCAGCCGGAGTTCAGTCGGCCCGCCGGCGCCTATGTCCAGTCCGCCGCCTCGGCCACCCGCATCGCCCAGGGCCGCGCCCGCACCGACCGCGTGCCATGGGAGGTGACCCAGCGTTTCGGCGTACCCACCGAGATCCTTGTCTCGGTCTGGGGCAATGAAAGCGCCTTCGGGGCCATCCAGGGCGACTATGACGTCATCCGCTCGCTGGCCACCCTGGCGTATGACGGCCGCCGCCGCGACTGGGCCGAGGGCGAGCTGAAGAATGCGCTCGACATCGTGGTCGACGGCCGCCGCGAGCGCGCCGGTCTCAAGGGCAGCTGGGCCGGAGCCATGGGCCAGACCCAGTTCATGCCGGACGCCTATCTGCGACTTGGCGTCGACCAGACCGGCGACGGCAAGGTCGACATCTGGGGCTCCGACGCCGACGCCCTGGCCTCGGCCGCCAATCTGCTGGCCCGCGCCGGCTGGAAGCCCGGCCAGACCTGGGGCTATGAGGTCATCCTGCCGGCCGGTTTCGACTATGCCGAGGCCGAGGGGCCGCGCCACACATGGCGCGAATGGGCCCGGCGCGGCGTCAACCTCGCCCATGGCGGCGCGCCCAACGCCGCCGAGGCGCTGGAAGAAGCCGTCATCCTCCTGCCCCAGGGTGCGCGCGGCCCGGCCTTCCTGGCCCTGCCCAACCACTATGTGATCCGGCGCTACAACAACTCGGTCAGCTACGCCCTCGCCATCGGCCTGACCGCCGACGGCATCGCTGGCAAGCCCGGACTGGTGGCGACCTGGCCGGACGACGCCCCCCTGTCCCGGGACCAGCGGATCGGCGCCCAGGCGGCCCTGACCCGGCTCGGCTATGACACCCAGGGAATCGACGGCGTCGTCGGCGCCAACACCCGCGCCGCCCTGCGCCGCTGGCAGATCGCCAACGGACGGCTGGCCGACGGCTATCTGACCGCAGACCTCGCCGATGAGCTGATCCGCCGCGCCAGCTGATCCCGCGCCCGGGGCTCAGCGCATCTCCACCCGTCGCGCGCCGGCGGGGTGGTGCCCTGGGTCGAGACTCCGCCGGCGCAGGCCAGTGAAACGGCCATGGCGAGGGCGGACGCTGCCCCCGGATCCTGGATGGATTTGCGGGGCATCAGGAATTCTCCCCCTTCAGGGATGGCGTGTCGGCGGTAGCCCCGGAGCGGCCGCCGGAGTTGGACCAGGTCGACGTCGCCGGGTGGCTTGACGGGCGGACGACCAATTCGGGGCGTACGACCTCGCATGCGGTGTCGGCGACGGCTTCGTCCGCTGCGTTGATGAGACGGACCAGACGCTCGAGCGCGCCCCGTCCGGTTTCGGCGATCCTGATTCTGAGCGTGGTCAGGCCGGGCCGGACCAGGGCCGCGATCGGCACATCGTCGAAGCCGATCAGGGCGATGTCCTCGGGCACGCGCAGACCGGCGTCCTGCAGGGCCAGCATGGCGCCCACGGCCATGATGTCGTTGGCGGCGAAGACGGCGTCGGGACGCAACTCGCGTCGGGCCAGTTCCACCCCGGCGGCATGACCCGAGGGCTGGGTGAACTCCCCGTCCACCACCGCGGTCGGCAGGCCGGCGTCGGCCATGGCCTGCAGATAGCCGGCCAGCCGCGCCTCGGCCGCGAGGTTGCCGGCCGGACCGGCGATATGGGCGATGCGCCGACGACCGGTGGCGATCAGATGCTCCACTGCCAGGACCGCGCCCCCGTGATTGTCGACGACAATGGAGGGTCGGCCGGCATCGGCACCGCCGTTCATCAGCAGAATGGGGGTGCGCCCGGCGAGGCTCGCGGCCAGGTTGGCGGCGTCCAGATGGGGCGAAAGGACGATCAGGCCGTCGACACGGCCGCGCATCGAGCGGATGGCGGCAGAGGCCTCCTCCGCGTCGTCGTGGGAACTGGAGACAATCAGATGATAGCCCAGGGAGCGGGCGGCCACGTCCATGCCGCGGATCAGTTCCGAGAAGAACTCGCCGCACAGGTCCGGCAGGATCACGCCGATCGTCTGGGTCTTGCTCGTCGACAGGCTGCGGGCGCCGGAGTGGGGCACGTACTGCAGCGCCTCGGCCGCTTCGAACACCCGCAACCGGGTGGCTTCCGTCACCGGCCCGGCGCCGTTCAGGACGCGCGAAACCGAGGCGACGGACACTCTGGCCCGTTCGGCGACGTCACGGATCGTGGCGGACTTCATGCCGCCGCTTCCACGCAGATGTGCCGGATCGCCTTCGGCGCCAAAGTCCATCCTCCCCGGGGCGTTTCCGGTGCCGGCCCGCTTTGCGCGGGTCCGTCCGAAAAAGCCGTGTAACCGATTACATGGCACACTGGCCACGGGCCCCGCAAGTGCCCTGGTTCGGCCACACCGAGGTTGTGCTGACGGACCGAGACGCGTACCGACCACCCCCAACCGACCCACCCAGTCTGCGTTTCCGCTCGCCGAGGCCCTCCGACATGACATCAATCAACACAGGCAACTATCGGTTTCCCGAAGGTTTTCTGTGGGGCGCTGCGACAGCCGCCTATCAGATCGAGGGCTCGTCCATGGCCGACGGCGCGGGCGCCTCGATCTGGGATCGATTCAGCCACACGCCCGGCATGATGCTGAACGGCGACACCGGCGACGTGGCCTGCGACCACTACAATCGCTGGCGCGAGGATATCGCGATCATGCAGCGGCTGAACCTCCAGGCCTACCGATTCTCGGTCAGCTGGAGCCGGGTCATGCCGGAGGGCCGCGGCCGCATCAACGACAGGGGTCTGGCCTTCTACGATCGCCTGGTGGACGGCCTGCTCGAGAAGGGCATCGAGCCGCTGTGCACCCTGTATCACTGGGACCTGCCGGCGGCGCTGGACGATCGGGGCGGCTGGCTGAACCCGGACATCGCCGACTGGTTCGCCGACTACGGCCAGGTCCTGTTCGAGAAATTCAAGGGTCGGGTGAAGACCTGGGGCACGATCAACGAGCCCTGGGTCATTGTCGACGGCGGCTATCTGCACGGGGTCCTGGCACCCGGCCACAAGTCGGCCTTCGAGGCCATGATCGCCGGGCACAATGTGTTGCGGGCCCATGGCGCGGCGGTGAAGCGGTTCCGTGAGGTCGGAGAGGGCCAGATCGGCATCGTCCTCAACATCGAACCGAAATACAGCGCCTCGGACAAGCCCGAGGACGAGGCCGCGCGCAGACGCGCCGAGGCCCAGATGAACCGCTGGTTCCTCGACCCCCTGATGGGCCGCGGCTATCCGGAAGAGCTGAAGGACGTCTACGGCGAGGCCTGGCGCGATTTCCCGCAGGAAGACTTCGACCTGATCGCCACCCCGACCGACTGGATGGGCCTGAACTGGTACACCCGTTCGGTGCCCGAGAACGCGCCGGACGCCTGGCCTGTCCGCGCCCGGCCCGTGAAACAGATCCAGCACGCCCACACCGAGACCGGCTGGGAGGTCTATCCCCCTGCCCTCACCGACACCCTCGTCTGGCTGCACGAACAGACCAACGGCCTGCCGCTGATGGTCACCGAGAACGGCTCGGCCTGGTACGATCCGCCCCACGCCATCGACGGCCGGATTCATGATCCGATGCGGGTCGACTATCTGAAGAACCACCTCAAGGCCCTGCACGACGCCATCGGCAAGGGCGTCGACATCCGCGGCTATATGGCGTGGTCGCTGCTCGACAATCTCGAATGGTCGCTGGGCTATTCCAGGCGGTTCGGCATCACCCACGTGAACTTCCAGACGCAGGAGCGGACCATCAAGGATTCCGGCCTGTTCTATGCCGAGGTCATCAGGACCCACGGCGCGGTGCTGAACACGCTCTGAGCCGTTCTCCCTCCCCCTCCGGGGGAGGGATACGACGGCATCTCACCGCACCCGCTCGTAAAACCGTTCGATCAGGTCCAGCCGGGCGGCGTTCGGAATCGGCCCGGCCACCGGACCGTCATTGGTGAACTCCAGCAAGCGGTCCCGCCCGGCCCCGAACTCCGGCCAGACCGGACGGCCCGGCCCGTTGGGATTTCCGCTGGCCGCGAAGGTTGTCCAGTAATTGGCCATCGCCGCCGCCGCCCGCGCATCACGCTCGCCCATCGGCCGCCCCACAGTGTGCAGATTGTCGAACACATAGGGCCGTTCCGACGCATGGGTCGCTCCGCCGCTGGGCTCGGGGTTGGACTCCGGCACGACGTCGAAGCGGTACAGATACGTGGGATGCCCGTTGGCCGCGTGCAGCCGCGCCAGATGTCGCCCCGGCTCGTTGAAGACCAGGTCGCTCAGCACATGGGCGTCATAACCGGCCTGCCCACCATAGGCCTCAAGGAAGGCCGCCCGTTCGCCCGGTGTCATGGCGTCATCGATGGCACCGTACGGGCTGAGGTCCGAGGGTTTCATCCACCAGAACTCGGCGCTGTTGGTGCCGATGATGAGCGGCACGGGGGCTTCGAGTCCGGCGGCAAAGGCCGGGGCGACATTTTCCTCAACAAGGCCGCCTCCGTCAAAACCGTCCAGCACCATCAGATCGCCGCCGTAGAAGCTCGGCGTCGGGGTCAGCAACCGTTCAGCCGGCAGCGCCCGGAGTTGCTCAGCCGACGCATCGGTCGGCAGTCCCGCCCCGACCGCGAAGGCGACGCCCCGGTCTTCAAGCGACGGGGATCCGTCCAGAGTCTGAAATGTCGCCGTGCTCTTGTCCCTGCCGAGCCCGGACTGAACGACGGCGCGGTGAAACAGCCCCCGCGCGGGCTCCGAGATCATCAGCCGCGTCACCATCACGCCGCCCGCCGATTCGCCGAAGACGGTGACATTTCCGGGGTCGCCTCCGAAGGCGGCGGCGTTGTCCCGCACCCATTCCAGCGCGGCGATGATGTCCGCAAGGCCGTAGTTGCCGACGATCTCCCCGCCGCCTGCCTCGGCGGTCAACGCCGGATGGCCGAAGAACCCCAGTCGCCCCAGCCGATAGTTCACCGTCACGACCACCACGCCGCGCTTCGACAGGTTTGTCCCGTCGTACAGCGCCGCCGTGCCCGAGCCGTTGTTCAGCCCCCCGCCATGGATCCACACCATGACCGGCAGCGGCTCCGCGCCCCGGTCCGCCGGTGTCCAGACGTTCAGGGTCAGACAGTCCTCGCTCATCGGCAACGGACCGACGCCGGGATCGCCGTTGGACGGCGGCTGGATGCAGATGGCCCCATAGTCCGTCGCCGACCGCTCCCCTTCCCAGGCCGCCGGCGGTTGAGGCGCACGCCACCGAAGCGGCCCGACCGGCGGCCGGGCAAAGGGCACGCCCCTGAAACTCTCGACGCCCTGCGCCGCCACACCGACCAGCGCGCCCTGCTCCGTTCGAACCCGGGGGGCATCACGATCAGGTTGCACGGGAGACATCATCAGGGCGACCGCAGCAAGGAGGGAAACCGGCGTCATTCGGCCACTCTAGTCAAGGCGCGGGACTTGGCCCACTCGGGAAGCGTCGCGGATGAAACCGTTCTTCCAGCCAAGCGTTGCAACGGCCTTGCATTGCGGCTGTCGAGTGACGGCGGGCGGGGGCCATTCGGGGACAGATGACAGCGATCGAAAACGACCTTGTGGCGGCGCTGAACGCCTCGCCCAACGCCTATTTCATCGTCGGTCCGGAGTTGAAATTCGTCTGGGCGAACGCCGCCTATCTGGCTGTAACCCAACGCACCGCCGCCGAACTGATCGGCACGCCGGTGTTCGAGGCGTTCGACGCCGGCCCGGGCCAGGATGCGCCGGAGAGCACCCGACAACTGCGCGCGTCATTCGAAAAGGCCTTCGCCACCGGCGTTCGCAACGACATCCCGGTGATTCACTATGCAATCCCGGTCCCCGACGCCGAGGGACGATCCGTTTATGAGGACCGGTACTGGAGCGTCATTCATACGCCGCTGTTGCGCGACGGCGTCGTTGAACATGTTCTGCAGTACGCCATCGACATCACCGAGCTTGAAAAACTGCGGCGATCGGCGGCCCAGGGGGCGGCGGCACCGGCGCTCCACGCCATTGACGCCATCGTCGGCGGGGCCCTGCTCAGCGGCGCCCGAAGCGTCCAGGCCGACAACGCCCGGCTCGAGACCGAACGACGGGGGCTGATGGACCTGTTCATGCAGGCACCGGGCTTTGTCGCGGTCCTGACCGGGCCGGATCATGTGTTCCAGATCCACAACAGCGCCTACGCCCAGCTGATCGGTCATCGCGACATCAGCGGCAAACCCGTGGGCGAGGCCCTGCCCGAGGTGCAGGGTCAGGGCTATTTCGAATTCCTCAACAGCGTTTACGCCACCGGCGAACCCTACGAAGGCCGCGCCAGCCGGGTCCAGCTTCAGCGGACTCCGGGCGCACCGCTGGAGTCCCGTTTCCTGGACTTCATCTATCAGCCCATCCGGGACGCACAGGGTGCCGTCGCCGGCATCTTCGT
>CAZFQC010000123.1:4681-7090 GCA_964520795.1 uncultured Brevundimonas sp. | reverse complement strand
ACAAACGTATCGATCACCTTCTTCTCGCCGGCCTTCTCGAAGTCGATCAGCAGCTTGTTGCCCTCGATCGCCCTGACCGCGCCGTAGCCGAATTTCTGGTGGAAGACGCGCTGGCCCAGCGACCAGTCGCCGCCCGATTTCGGATCCCCGGTGGCCACCAGCCGGCCGTCCCCCTCGATCAGCGCATGCCGCGCCGGCTTCGCCGCCGGACTCCGGCCGGCCGTGAACGACTGCGCCCGCTTCCAGCCGGGAGAGGCGTAACCCGCCCCGAAGGTCGGCATCTCGTCCCAGCGGCTCTTGGCGTCCTTCATGCCCGGCGTGACGCCGTAGTAGCCGGTGTCGCTCTCCGCCTCGACGTGGTCGATCGGCAATTCGTCGACGAACCGGCTGGGCAGTTGCGAGGTCCAGCGGCCATAGACCAGCCGGTTGGCGGCGAAGCTGATGCGTGCGTCCGACTTGGCCCGGGTCACGCCGACATAGGCCAGGCGGCGTTCCTCCTCGAGGCCCTTTTCGCCCTTCTCGTCGATGCTGCGCTGGCTCGGGAAGACACCTTCCTCCCAGCCCGGCAGGAAGACCAGCGGGAACTCCAGACCCTTGGCCCCGTGCAGGGTCATGATCTGCACCGAGTCCGCGCTCTCGCCGCGGTCCAGGTCCATGACCAGCGAAACGTGCTCCAGATAGGCGGGCAGGGTCTCGAACGCCTGCATCGACTGGGTCAGTTCCTTGAGGTTATCCAGCCGCGTCTGGCCGGTCGCCCGGTCGGCCTTCTGCATGTCGGTGTAGCCGCTCTCCTCGAGCACGGTCTCGGTCAGCTCCCAGTGGGTCGTGGTCTGGGCAAAGGTCCGCCAGCGATCGATGTCGCGCACGAAATTCGACAGGGCCGTCCGCGTCCGCGCCTGCAGTTCGTCGGAGGTGATGAGGTCACGCACCGCGCTCATTGCCGAAACGCCCGAGAGGCGCGCAATCTGCAGCACCTTCTGCACCGAGGTATCGCCGATCCCGCGCTTGGGCACATTGACGATCCGCTCGAAGGCCAGATCGTCGTCCTCTGACAGGATCAGCCGCAGATAGGCATGGGCGTCGCGGATCTCGGCCCGTTCAAAGAAGCGCGGCCCGCCGATGACGGTGTAGGGTACGGCCAGCAGCACGAACCGCTCCTCGAACGCCCGCATCTGGAACGAGGCCCGAACCAGCACCGCCATGTCCTTGTAGGGCGTGCCCGCCCGCCGCGCCGTCTCGATCTCGTCGGTGACCAGCCGGGCCTCGGCCTCGCCGTCCCAGACGCCGCGCACCCGGACCTTGTCGCCGCTGGCGTCCTCGGTCCACAGCGTCTTGCCCAAGCGGTCCCGGTTGGCCGCGATCAGGCCCGAAGCAGCGCCCAGAATATGCTGTGTTGACCGATAGTTGCGCTCCAGTCTTACGACCTTGGCGCCGGGAAAATCGCGCTCGAACCGGAGGATGTTGTCGACCTCGGCCCCGCGCCAGCCGTAGATCGACTGGTCGTCGTCGCCCACGCAGCAGACATTGCCGGTCGAGGCCGTCAGCAGCCGCAGCCACAGATACTGGGCGACATTGGTGTCCTGGTATTCGTCGACCAGGATGTATCGAAATCGCCTGCGATATTCCTCGGCGATATCCGCATGTTTCGACAAGATCGTCAGATTGTGTAGCAACAGATCGCCGAAATCGCAGGCGTTCAGGCTGACCAGCCGGGCCTGATAGGCGGCATAAAGCCCGTGCCCCTTGCCGTTGGCGAAATCCTCGGACGACGGCAGTTTCTCGGGCGTCCAGCCGCGGTTCTTCCAGTGGTCGATCAGGCCGTTCAGCGACTTCGGCGTCCAGCGCTTGGTGTCCAGCCCCTCGGCCTCCAGCACCTGTTTGCAGACCCGTTCCTGATCGTCGGTGTCGAGGATTGTGAAGGTCGACCTGAGCCCGACCAGTTCCGCATGCCGCCGCAGGATCTGCGCCGCCACGGAATGGAAGGTGCCCAGCCACCGCAGCCCCTCGGACGAGGGCCCGATCAGATGTGTGATCCGTTCGCGCATCTCGCGCGCGGCCTTGTTGGTGAAGGTGACGACCAGCAGCTCCCACGGTCGCGCCCGTCCGGTCGCCAGGATGTGCGCCAGCCGCGTGGTCAGCACACGGGTCTTGCCGGTTCCGGCCCCGGCCAACACCAGCACCGGTCCGTCCACCGTCTCGACCGCCTCGCGCTGTTCGGGGTTCAGTCCCGCCAGATAGTCCGGGGCGGGGGCCGCGAGTCCGCCGGGACCGCGCGAGCGGGCGAGGTCGGAGATGCGTGGGGCAGGGGTGTCGGGGAGACTCATCAGGAGAACATAAGGGGCACGAGGACGGATGTCAGCGCCGGCGTGCGCGCGCGCTCACGGAACCGCCACGCCCGATCGCCGTTCC
>CAZFQC010000123.1:0-4581 GCA_964520795.1 uncultured Brevundimonas sp. | reverse complement strand
CAACAACAACAACAGCGGCGGCAGCCGGATCGCCCTGCGGGTCGGCGGTCTGGTGGTTTTCGTCCTGATCATCGCCTTCGTCGTCTTTTCGAACCGTGGCGTCGAGGCGACGGACGGCACAGACGTTTCGGTCGACATCGACGAACTGCGTCGCGAGCTGCCGGATGCGCTGAAGACGCCGAATCTGCCGGACGTTTCGCCCGTCAATCCGCCGACGCTTCCGCCCGAGCCGGCGCCGGCGACCTGAGTCTCAGCGCAGCTGGTAGCTGACCGTCGCGACGACCCGCACCCGCTTGTTCAGCGAGGTGGATTCACTGTCGATGTCCTCGCGCGCGAGGATTTCGAACGAGCCCTGGGTCGCCTGCCGGATGGGGCCCAGGGGCGCGCCGGAATCCTTGGCGAACTGTTCGGCTCCGGACCGCGCCGACGCCGTGGCTTCGGCGATCATCGACGGACGCACGTCGTTCAGTTTGGTGAAGACATAGGTCGGGGCGGCGAAGTCGAGCTGAACGCCCTGACGCACCAGATCGTCCAGCGCCCGTTCGGTCTGGGCGACGCGCTGGACGTCATTGGTCCGCACGGTCACGCCCTGGGACAGGATGTAGCGCACGACATTCTCGGTCGAACCGTATTCCCGCGCCCGGGTGTCGGTGACCTGCAGGCGACCGATGGTGACCTGTTCGGCCGGATAGCCCTGCCGGGTCAGAAAGGCCCGGACGAGGGCCAGATCGCCGTCGATCTTCGCCTGGGCCGTCGGCAGGTCGTCATTGGCCGCCTTGAAGCTGAGGGTCAGGACCGCAAGGTCGGCGACCACGTCGCGCTCGGCCACGCCACGCACGGTCACCTGCCGGTTGCCGACCTGGGCGTTGATCACGCCGGAGCCGATGAAGGCCCCCGCGCCAATCAGTCCGATGGCGATCAGGCCCCCGAACAGGGCCGGCGGAATGAGGGTCTTGTCGATCTTGTCGAACACGGCGGTTTTCCTTCTGGAAACCGGACCATGCGCCAACCCCGGCGGCTGTCAATCAGTCGAATCGGGGTCGATGAAGGATTGATCGCCACCCGCCCAGGCCAGGGCCAGAAGCCGGCAGGCCGAGGCGAGGGGGGTCCGGCCGCGCCGTTCGTCAATCCGCTTCATCAGACCCGCCCGGGACAGGCCTCCAGCCACTGCGATCGAGTCCAGAACCGCCCAGAACTCGGCCTCCAGCGCCACCGAAGTGGCGTGGCCGGACAGCGAGACGGAGCGCTTCTTCAACATCGGCCGGACCCTAGCGCGAGCGGCGGCGCGTCCGCCATGGGGTGCGGCATGAACACCGTTCACTTGTGCCGCGCTTCAGGCTAACCTCGACGGCGTTCTCACAGGCCACGCCATGACCGCCACTGCCGATTTCGACGAGTTCGAACGACTGCGCCCCCAGCGTCTGGAGCCGCTCAAGGCGTTCAGGGCCTTCCGCAAGCTGGTCCGCAACAAGGAAGACACCTCCCAGGTCTTCGAGATCATGCGGGCCCTGTCCGGTCGCTCCATCGGTCGCGGCTACAACCGCATGCTGAAGACGATTGAAGGCGGTCGTCAGGCCTTCCTGCGTGCGGAGCTGGCGCACAGGCTGGACGATCCCGTCTGGCTGGCGCAGTTCGGGCCGGGCACGGTGGGCGCGGCCTATCGGGCGTTTCGTGAGGCTCGCGGCTTCACGGCGGAGGGATTGGCCGACGAGGCCCGCAAGGTGGCTCCGCTCGTCGACGCGCAACATCCCGTCATCTGGTATTCACGCCGTATCCGCGACATCCACGACGTCTGGCACGTCCTCACCGGCTACGGCACGGATGCGCTGGGCGAGGCCTGCGTGGTCTCCTTCTCCTACGCCCAGACACGCAATCTCGGCTTCGCCTTCATCGGCTGGGGTGCCGCTCGCGAAATCCAGCGCGAGGCACCGTCTGTTCCCGCCCGGCGCGCGGTCTGGCAGGCGTATCGCAACGGCAAGGCCGCCCGCTGGCTGCCCGCCCTCGACTATGAGGCCCTGTTCGCACAGCCCCTCGACGACGTGCGCGCCCGGCTCAATATCCGCCCGGCCGACATCTACCAGGCCGTGCCCGCCGAAGTCCGTGCCGGTCTCAAACTGCGCGGCTGACTTCGCCCGGTTGACGGCATAAGGCCCGCTTGTCCCACCTCGCTGACAACCCGCCTTGCCCCGCGCGCCGTCATCCTCCACTTGGGGGATGTGAGTAACCCGATCGAAGCCGTCCCCGTCGTTCGCCCCCGCCTGTCGCGGACAACCCTGCTGGGCCTTGGCGGAGTGCTGCTCTGCGCCGCGATCTGGGGCACGACCTGGTACGCCATCACCCTGCAACTCGGAACGGTGGCGACCATCGCCTCGCTCGTCTGGCGTTTCGGTCTCGCCTCGGCGGTGCTGTTTCTCGGCTGCCTGGTCTTCCGTCAGGACCTGAGACTGACCCGCGCCCAGCACCTCGCGGCCCTCGCCCAGGGTGCCTTCACCTTCTCGATCAGCTACAGCTTCACCTATGCCTCGGAGGGCCATGTTGCATCGGCCATTGTGGCGGTCACCTTCGCCTCCCTGACCTTCCTCAATCTCGTCCTGTTCCGGATCGCCGCAGGACAGAAGGCCGCCGCTGCCTCATGGGGCGGAGCCATCCTCGGACTTGTCGGCGTCGCCGTGCTCTCGGGCGGCGAGGTGCTCAAGGCCGGATTCAACGGGCGGGCGGCACTCGGTGTCGGCCTCGCCCTTATCGCCGTCGTGGCCTCGGCCTTCGGCAATTTCTTCGCCTGGAAGGGTCAGGTCCGGGGATCGGCGGCCATTCCCTCGACCACCTGGGCCATGGCCTATGGCACAGGTCTGCTGGCGCTGTACGGCCTGGTCACGGGCGTCGAATTCACCATCGACCCGACCTTCACCTATGTCGGATCGCTGCTCTATCTGGCCCTGTTCGGGTCGGTGATCGCCTTCGGCCTGTATTTCACCATCGCCCGCATGATCGGCTACGCTATGGCCAGCTATGTCTCGGCCCTGACCCCGCCGGTCGCCATGCTGGTTTCGGTCCTGTTCGAGGGCGCACATTTCGGCTGGACAGCCCTGGTCGGGCTGCTGCTGGTGCTGTCCGGCCAGGCCTTGATGATCCGCGCGCCGAAGGTCTCGACCTAACCGAACCAGCCGCGCTTCTTCTTCGGCTTATCGGGCGCGGCTCCTGCCTTCTTCGCCGCCTCAGCCTCCCGACGCTTGCGCTCGGCCGTAACCCGCATGGCGACGAGAACGGGGATCAGCCCGTGTTTGATGCGCGGATCCTGACGCGGGTCGGCCATGGTCAGTCCTCCAGCTTCGATCCATCCAGAAGGCGGGCAGCACGTTCGCGTTCCGTCTCGGCCCGGGTCCGTTCGGCCTTCGTCCGTCCGTGCGCGGCGCGGTTGGCGCTCGCGGTCGCCCGGGCTTCGGCCTTCGCCCGGTCCTTGCGCACCCGGTTCAGGTTGACGACCTCGCCCATGCCGACCTCCGCAGTATGCAACCCGGCGCGGGGCCGGGCGGTTTTCCTTGCCAGTTGCAGCCGGCAGGAGCCCCCATGGTAGACCCGGATCAAATCCGCGAACACCTCGAAGTCGTCGGCTCCGACGGCGAGCATGTCGGGCGCGTCGACCACGTCGTCGGCGATCAGATCGAACTGGCCAGGCTCGATCTCGCCGGCGGCTTCAAACACCATATGATCCCGGTCAGCTGGGTCGACCATGTCGATGAGCATGTCCATCTCAACGTCACGAAGGACGACGCCAGGGCCCACTGGACCAAGAAACACTAGCCCCTCCGGCTTACCGCGAATTCACGAAGGCCCCGCTGTTGCCGGCGGGGCCTTCGACCTATGTGGGTCCTGCGTCGGCATTCGGCGCGCATGGAACGACGCCCTTGATCCGCCTGATCCTCAACCTGCTCTGGTTCGTTTTCGGAGGCTGGCTGTCCGGCCTGCTGTGGCTGTTCGGCGGCGCCATCCTGGCCCTGACGATCGTCGGCCTGCCCTGGAGTTTCGCGGCCTGGCGGATCGCCAGCTATTCCTTCTGGCCCTTCGGCCGCGAAGTGGTCTGGCGCGATGAACTGGGCGCCCAGGACGTCGGCACCGGCCCGCTGGGTCTGGTCCTGAACATCATCTGGTTCATCTTCGCCGGCTGGTACATCGCCCTGTCCCACCTGCTCATCGCCGTGGCAGAGTTCGTCACCATTATCGGCATCCCTTTCGCCCTGAAGGATCTGGAACTGGCCAAACTGGCCCTGGCCCCGATCGGCCGGACGATCCGGGACAAGCCCTGAATCAGTCTTCCGAGAGCAGGACGTCCAGCATCATCTCGCGCCGGGTCAGGAAGTTGCGCGTGACCTGATAGTGGTCCGTGTCCTCGTATTCGACGCGGTCCACCCCGTGTTCGGACACCTGATAGATCCAGGCATTCGGATAGCCGAGGATGATCGGCGAATGGGTGGCTATGATCAGCTGGGATCGCGCCAGCGCCAGTTCGTGCATCTTGGCCAGGAAGGACAGCTGCCGCGAAGGCGACAGCGCCGCCTCGGGCTCGTCGAGGATGTACAGGCC
>CAZFQC010000122.1:3419-7178 GCA_964520795.1 uncultured Brevundimonas sp. | reverse complement strand
GCGGCCCCCGTCGGCCATCGGCCGGACATAGGCGCTGGTGAAACCGATCTGGTCCTGCCGGTTCTGGTTGCTGAGGAATTCGTTGAAGGGGGCGGCCACGGGGATCAGCTGGTCGGCCAGGGTGGAGAGCTCGACGCCGAACCGGTTGCGGTCATAGCGCAGCTCGTTGGACCACTCGTGACCCGAAGCGTCGAAGCGGCGCACGACACGCGCGCTCGCGCCGGAGAACTGGCCCTGGAAGCCGCCGCCCGAAGCGCGGCGATAGGCCGAGGCGATGCCGCCGCCGGCGGCGTCGGCCTCATACAGGTCCAGACTGTCGGCGAAGCTGTCGACGTCCGTATGGCGCACGTCGGCGGTCAGCTGGGTCCTGGCATCCAGATTGTGCTCGACCGCCAGGCGGACGAAGACACTGTCGGAATCGCCCTCGACATTCTGGCTCTGGCGGGCCTCGAGAAACTGGCCGGAGCCGACGTCAAACCGCGTCCGCAACCGCTCGAGCTCCTGCAGATAGGCGTCATGGCGCACGCCGACGTCGGCGGACAGGGTCGTGGGTCCGTTCACATAGGAGAGGCTGCCGCCAAGATTGTAGCGGCCGGTGTCGCCGACATTGGCGCGCAGCGAGCCGGTCAGGGTCCGGCCGGGGCGGACCGTGGTCGGTTTGGAAATCAGGTTGATGACCCCGCCCGAGCCCTCGGGGCTGTAGGCGGCGGACGGATTGGTCAGGATTTCGATACGGGCATACTGGGCCGCGGGGATCTGCTGCAGCAGCTGGCCGCGGCTGGGACCGTTGAACTGGCTGGCGGGACGGCCGTCGACGAGGATGGTGACATTGGCGTCGCCACGCAGGCTGACATTGCCGTCCGGGTCGACCTCGACCGAGGGGATGTTGCGCAGGGCCTCGGCCAGGGTGCCGGTCTGGGCCTGGAGATCGTTGGCGAGGCTGTAGCTGGTGCCTTCGCTGGAGGTGCGAATGTCGGTGGGGCGGGCGGTGACGACCACCTCGTCGAGCGCCGCGGCGTCGGCGGGTTTTTCGGCATCCCCGGCCGGAGCCTCCTGCTGCGGGGCGGCGGACGCCGGCGGCGGGGTCGGGGTCTGGGTCCGGGCCGGGGCGGGTGCAGGGGTCTGGGCGAAGGCGGCACCCGACGTGGTGGCGAGCGCCGTGCCGACGAGCAGAAGGAAGCGGATGGAAGTCATGATGGGCGCCCCTGCGCATGGTTCGGGCGCCTCAGCGCGTCAAGTTTCCTTTCCATAGCGCCTGCCCCCGGGCGGTGCGAGTTACAACTTCTTCATTACGCCGCCGACAGACGCGGTCACCTTTCCGCCGCAGATTGCCGGTCGTCCGGAGGCGGACAGGGGATTGCCCCGGCCCGCTGCTGGCCTTCCCGCCGGGGCCGGGATAGGTCGGGAGGAAGACCTCTGTGGTCACCGGAGCGCCCGCTTGATCCCTCACGCCGTCTGGCCCGTCGATCCCGCCGTCATCGCGCCCTTCCTGCTGGCCGTGGCCCTGATCGAGCTGACGCCGGGGCCGAACATGGGCTGGCTGGCGCTGGTGTCGCTGGGGCGGGGACGGCTGGCCGGGTTTGCGGCGGTGGCGGGGGTGACGGTCGGGCTGGCGGTCTGGATGCTGGCGGCGGCCTTCGGCCTGACGCAGGTGCTGCTGATCTGGCCGCCGCTGTACCAGATCATCCGCTGGGCCGGGGTGGTCTTCCTGCTGTGGCTGGCCTGGGAGGCGTGGCGCGGCGACAGCAATCCGGCCGCCCGGGACGGAGATGACCTCCCCACGCTGCGCGGCCTGTTCCTGCGCGGCATGACCGGCAATCTGCTCAATCCCAAGGCGGCAGTCTTCTACGTCGCCCTGCTGCCGACCTTCATGCGCCCGGATCATGGATCGCCGCTGGCGCAGGCCCTGACCCTGGGCGGGCTGCATCTGGCGGTGGCCGTCGCGGTTCATGCGCTGATCGTGCTGGGCGCGGCGAGCGCCGGGGGGCTGGTGCTACGTCGGATACAGGGGCCGGTGGCGCGCGCCCTGATGGCGGGCGGCATCGCCCTGGTGGCTTTGTGGATGGCGTGGGAGACGCGCGGTTGAGGCGCCGATGGACAGGCTCCGCGCGCGCGGGCTAGCGTCCCCGCCGAACCTGTCCGGAGTCCCCCGAATGTCGATCCGCCTCACCCGCCGCGCGGCGCTGGTTTCCACAGTGGCCGGCGCGGCCGCCCTGCCCTCGACCGGGTGGGCGCAGATGGCCGCCAATGACAGCGCCTCGCTGGCGGATCAGGTCGACGCCTATGTGAAACAGGTCATGGCCGGTTTCCCCGACCAGCCGGCGGTGTCCGTGGCCCTGGTCAAGGACGGTCAGGCGGTGCTGACGCGGGGCTATGGCGTGCGGGCCATCGGCGGGGCGGCGGTGGACGAGCACACATTGTTCGCCATCGCCTCCAACACCAAGGCGGTGACCTGCGCGGCCCTGGCCATCCTGATCGACGAGGGCAAGGTGAAGTGGGACGAGCCGGTGCGGACCTATCTGCCCGGGTTCAGCCTGTCGAAGCCCGAGCTGAACGACATGGTCACGGTGCGCGATCTGGTCAGCCACCGGATCGGCTTCGGCCTCGGCGCCGGGGACCTGCTGTTCTGGCCCAACAGCGACCGGACGCGGGCCGAGATCATGGCCGCCGTGCCGCACGTGCCGATCGAGGATACGTTCCGGACCAGCTACCACTACTGCAATCTGATGTTCGTGGTGGCCGGCGAGGTGGTCGCGGCGGCCTCGGGCATGGCCTGGGAGGATTTCGTCCAGACGCGGATTCTCGACCGGCTGGGCATGAGCGAGACCCTGCCACTGATGACCGCAGCGGACCCGGCAAGGTCGGCCCTGCCGCACGGGCGGGTGGGGCCGCCGCTGCGGTACCAGGGCGCGATGCAGACCATCGGCCAGTCGATCCAGGAGGTCTGGAACTGGTCGTCGGCGGGGGCGGCCGGCGGCTTCGTCACCACCCCGGTCGACTGGGCCAAATGGATCGCGGTGCAGCTGGCGCGCGGCGCCCTGCCGGACGGGACGCGGCTGTATTCCGAAGCCCGCGCCAATGAGATGTGGCGGCCCAATATCATCATTTCAAACTCGGCCGGGCCGACGGAAGCCCTGCCCGGGCGGGCCATTGCCTCGACCTATGCGACCGGCTGGCAGGTGCAGGACTATCGCGGCGAGCGGATGATCACCCATGGTGGCGGGGCCCCCGGCTATGTCTCGGGCACGGTGCTGATCCCGGGGCGCAACGCCGGCTTCAGCTACTTCACCAACGCCGAGGAAAGCTTCCTGACGCGGGCCCTGCGCAGCGGCATCACCGACATCGTCATGGGCAAGACCGGCTTCGACTGGATCGCCGACGGCGTGCGGCTGCAGCGCGAGGGCGACGCGGACTCGATCGCGGCGGCGGCGGAGATCGACGCCAAACAGGCCGCGGGCGCGCCGCCGTCCCTGCCGCTGGCGGCCTATGCGGGAACCTGGCGCGATCCCTGGTACGGCGACATCACCATCCAGGCGCGGGACCTTCAGCTGTGGCTGAGCTTCAGCCGGACGCCGGCGTTGCAGGGACCGCTGGAACCTTATGACGGCGACACCCTGCGGACGCGGTTCACGGACCGGCGCGAGGAGGACGTCTTCATCAGCTTCACGCTGGAGAACGGTCGGCCGGTGTCAGCGACGATGAGGGCGGTCAGTCCGGACGCGGACTTCAGCTATGACTACCATGACCTGCGGCTGACGA
>CAZFQC010000122.1:0-3319 GCA_964520795.1 uncultured Brevundimonas sp. | reverse complement strand
GGCATGGCGGCTTCGGTCGGGATGTAGATGACCTCGCGGCCGGGCTTGCCGGCGGTCTCTTCCAGCATGTGGATGTAGGACCAGCGCAGATAGTTTTCCGGGCCGCCGAGGCTTTCGGCCATGATGCGGTTGGCTTCGTTGGTGCCGCGGGCGCGGGCGACCTCGGCCTGGGCGGTGAGCTGGGCCGAGTCGAGGGCGGCCTGGGCTTCCAGCACGCGGATGCGGCGGTCCTGGACGGCCTGCTCATAGGCGGCCTTGCCCTGCATCTGTTTGGAATAGACGTTGTAGGTCGGCAGGCCGATCATGACGATGGCGAGGACGATGACGAGCGCCACGACCGCGCCGATGGTGATGCTGAAACCGCGCATGAAAGACTCCTGACAAGACGGGACCGCCCCGTGCAGCGAGAGTCGCGGCGCGAGCGGCCGGGGTCAAGGGCGGGTGGATCAGGCCGGAACCAGCTCGATCAGGTCGAGGTTGGACTCGGCCTGGGGCCAGGGGATGACCAGCCGCCAGCGGCGCTCACCGATCCGCTCCAGCACGGCGACCAGGTCGCGGTCGGGGCGTCGGCCGTAGGAGTTGGCAGGCGGCTCGGAGGCCAGGGCCATGGAGCCGAGCATGACCATCTGCCGGTCGTTCTCGGTGAACAACAGGCCGCCGGGACGCTGGCTGCCGGTCAGTTTGGAGAATTTCAGTCCGTTGGGTGTCCGTTCGATGCGGCAGGCGAACCAGCCGTAGACGACATAGCCGAGGCCGTCCTCGCCGCCCTGGGAGCCCAGTTTGACGGTGCGGCAACGATAGTCGCCGGGCGGGGGCGCGACGGGGGCCCGGGCGGCGCGCGGCTCGATCAGATCGCCGAGGCCGGTCAGGTCGCCGGAGCCCGGCTGACGCCGCGCCTGTTGCAGGGCGAGGGACCAGGCCGCGTCGCGGCGGCTGTAGCGGTCGCGGTCCGGGGCGGTGACGATGGTGCGCCAGTCTCGCAAGGCGGCGGACCCGCCGGACTCGCCCGGCGGTGGGGGCGGCGGCGGGGGCGTGGAGGCGCAGGCGGCGAGGACGAGGCTCGCGAGCACAATCAGGGCCGAAGACCGCGTCAGGCGGGACATGAACGCTCCGGGACAGGTCGGGCGCTCTTTGGGCCAGTGAAGCGCCGTCGCGTCAAGCGATCTCGCGTCGCAGGGCGGCCGGACGCGCAACGGTTCCCGTGTCGGGCGGCGGGGCGGGTCAGTCCTCGACTGCGGGGGCCTCGACCTTGCGGCGTGGGGCGCGGCGCTTGGGGGCGGCGGCCTCTTCCGGGGCTTCAGTGGCCTCGACGGCGGGCAGCGGAGCGGCCGAACGGGTCAGGAAGCCCGGCAGGGCCGACGGACCGTCATCGGTCGCCACGCCGGCATCGCGGCGCGGGCGTCGCTCGGGGCGCGGCGTTTCGGCGCGGACCTCGGGTGCCTTGGGCGTTTCGGCGACAGCCTCGACCGGCGCAGCCTCGCCCTCGGCGCGGGGTTCACCGCCTTCGCGATCGCGGTTGCCGAAGCGCTCCTGCTGGCGACGCTCCCAGCGCTCGCGGCGGGTCTCGCGGCGGGTGCCGTCGGGGTTGAGACCCGACTCGGTCTCTGGACGCGGCTCCCGCGGTTCGCGATCGGTGCGGGGCTGGTCGTCGCGGTTCTGCCAATCGCGTCGCGGCTGGTCGCCCTGACGGTCGTTGGAACGGTCCTGGCCGCGGTCGTTCTGACGTTCCTCGGCCTCGCGCTGGCGGGCCTCGATCTGGGCGAGGCGGTCGGCCTCGACCTTTTCGGCGGCCATGATGGCGGCGGCCTGGGCCCCGGTCTCGTCCTCGAAATCGATGTCGAAGCCCTGTCCGGCCAGTTCGCGCTGGGCGATCTCGGACACCGGACGCGAAGGCTGCAGCGCGCGCAGGACGCGGAAATAGTGTTCGGCGTGCTGGGTGTAGTTCTCGGCCAGGACCCGGTCGCCGGCGGCCGAGGCGTCGCGCGCCAGCTGCATGTAGCGCTCATAGACGGTCTGGGCGTTGCCGCGGACCTTGATGTTCTCGGGGCCCTGCGAGTCCCAGGAACGGTTCGGATTGGTGGCGTTGGCGTTGTTGTTGCCGCTGCCGCCGCCGGGCTTTCTGTTGCGTCCGCGCTGACGCTTCATGCCCTTGAAATCTCTCATCGGACGCTACCGTGCTTTGTATGAGGGACGGGCCGGCGCGCGAGATGCCGCCTGAAGCCGTCCGTGTCGTCGTTCCGTCTCGCGCGAGGCCAATCCCCGCTGACGATGTGATCGGAAATCCGTATCTCCCCGTGGTCCGCCGGGCGACCTGGCCCGACCGTCACTGCCCTGATGCGCGCGAGTCCGGGCCTGAAGCGGTCCAAGGCGTGCGTTTTGGGTGGGAGACAGGCGAAGACTTAGCGCGGGATCGTGGCGTTTCCAAGGGGATTGTTTTGGCGGCCTACATCTTCGGAATCGGGTTTGTCCTCGGGTCCGGGCCGTTGGTGATGACGCGGTCGCGGTCGGACAGGTCCTTGACGATGATGACGTGCTCGAAGCCCGCGGCCTCGAACAGGGCCTTGACCTGCGGGCCCTGGTCCCAGCCGATCTCGACGGCGAAGATGCCATCGGGGCGGAGGATGCGGCGGATCTCGGGGGCCAGTTCGCGATAGGCGACGAGGCCGTCGGGGCCGCCGTCCAGCGCCAGCAGGGGGTCGTGGTCGCGGACCTCGGGGTCGAGGCCCGGGATGTCGCCCGATGGGATATAGGGCGGGTTGGACACGACCAGGTCGAAACTGTCGTCGCCGAAGCCCGCGGCCCATTCGGTGCGCAGGAAGGTGGCGCGGTTGTCCAGTTCGAGGTTGGTGGCGTTCTCTTTCGCCACGGCGAGGGCCTCGAAGGAGATGTCGGTGCCGACACCGCGCGCGCCGGATCGCTCGGCCAGGGTGGCCAGCAGGATGGCGCCCGAGCCGGTGCCCAGGTCGATCATCTCGAAGGCCCTGTGCGGCGGGAAGGCCAGCATGACGACGTCGAGGATGGCCTCGGTGTCCGGGCGGGGGCTGAGCACGTCGGGGGTGACGTTCAGCATGATCTTCCAGAAGCCCTTCCGGCCGAGAATGCGCGAGACCGGCTCGCGGCGCAGACGGCGCTCGACGAAGGCGTCGAGGGCGGCCTGCTGGTCGGGCGAGACCACGCGATAGGGGTCGGTCAGGATGTCGGTGCGGGTCGCGCCGGTGGCGACCTCGAGCAGCAGGCGGGCGTCGATCGAGGGGCTGTCGATGCGGCCGGCCCTGAGGGTGGCGGTCGCGGCTTTCCAGGCGGTGACAAGGGTCGGGCC